>CBDUIJ010000249.1:0-8849 GCA_965367215.1 uncultured Granulosicoccus sp. | reverse complement strand
TACTCCGGTTCCCAATCCATCCGCAGTCAGGACATCGACAAGATTGCACCGTCACTGAAATTTTTCGGCGAGCGCATCTCTCTGGGTGGTGCCGTGTTCACCTACGGCTCCTTTCTGATGGTGCTGGTCTTTCTTGTCCTCTGGTATGTTTTGAACAATACAGCCTGGGGTCGACACGTGTATGCCGTGGGTGATGACAGGGATGCTGCCGAACTCAGTGGTATCAACACCAATCGACTGCTGCTGTCCGTTTATGGTGTGGCCGGTTTCATCGCAGGCATAGCGGCCTGGGTATCCATCGGCCGGGTCGGTTCAGTCAGTCCGCAGAGCTTCTACGATGCCAATCTTGATTCCATTACGGCCGTGGTGATAGGCGGTACGTCTCTGTTTGGAGGTCGAGGTTCGATACTCGGGGCCTTGTTCGGCGCTCTGATAGTCGGAGTCTTCAGCTCCGGTCTGAAGATTGCCGGTGTGGACGTCATCTGGCAGCGTTTTGCCATCGGTTGCCTGATCATTCTGGCGGTCGGTATCGATCAATGGTTGAGGAGGGTATCAGCGTGAGTTCTCAGGCAGCACCAGTCATGGAAACAAGTCAGACAGAAACCGAACCACGAATCGTCATCAAGGCAACCGGGCTGGTCAAGCATTTCGGCCGGGTGGTTGCCATCGACAAGGCCGACTTCGAATTACGTGCCGGCGAGATACTGGCTGTCATCGGCGACAACGGTGCAGGCAAGTCGACCTTGATCAAGGCCCTGTCCGGTGCGGTGGTGCCTGATAGCGGCACCGTCGAACTGGATGGCAAGAAGGTGGATTTCCGCTCACCGATGGAGGCCCGTAGTGCGGGTATCGAGACGGTGTATCAGAACCTGGCATTGTCACCCGCACTGTCCATTGGCGACAACATGTTTCTGGGGCGCGAATTGCGTAAACCCGGATTCATGGGAAAGTGGTTGAAGGCGCTGGACAGGCCCGCCATGGAGAAGATTGCCCGCGAAAAGCTCAGTGAGCTGGGTCTGATGACCATTCAGAACATCTCGCAGGCGGTTGAAACGCTTTCGGGTGGACAAAGGCAGGGTGTGGCCGTGGCCAGAGCCGTTGCCTTCGGTTCCAAGGTTGTCATTCTCGATGAGCCGACAGCGGCGCTGGGCGTCAAGGAGTCCAGGCGGGTGCTGGAGCTGATCAAGGAAGTACGCGACCGAGGCCTGCCCATCGTCCTGATCTCGCACAACATGCCGCATGTGTTCGAGATCTCGGATCGCATCCACATTCATCGACTCGGCAAGCGGCTGTGTGTCATCAAGCCACAGGACTACACGATGTCCGATGCGGTGGCGATGATGACAGGTGCCATGCCGGCCCCCGGGACTGCCGAGCCGAGCTGATACCGCATTCCCTCGGAGTGGCTTCGCAGGCGACATCCGGGGGGAATCGCTCTGCCTGATCCGGTCTGGCAGGCAGTAACGGTGGTCTGTTCAGGCAGTAGCCGCCTTCGGCGTATCTCCGGAGGCATCGATGGTGGTGATGCCCGCAGCCTTGAGTTCACGCGATCGGTCAATGGTCGTGGTGAGCAGTATGACGGGCGCCAGACCCACCAACACAATCAGCAATGCACCCAGCGATGCTTCGCCAATCAGTTCATCGGATGCAAACTGGTAGACATGGGTGGCCAGGGTGTCGAAGTTGAAGGGCCTCAGAATCAGCGTTGCCGGTAACTCCTTCATGCAATCCACGAAAACGACCAGTGCCGCGGTCAGAACGCCGCTTTTCATCAGTGGCAAATGGATGCGCGTCAGGATGCTGAGCGAAGAGTGCCCGAGAGAGCGCGCAGCATCGTCCATGTGTGGGCTGATCTTCTTCATGCTGGCGTCAACGGAGCCGTAGGCAACTGCCAGAAAGCGAACCGTGTAGGCGAAGATCAATGCGAACACGGTACCACTGAGCAGCAGGCCGGTGGAGATATCGAAATGCCGCCGCATGAAGTCGTCCAGCGTATTGTCGAACGTGGCAAAGGGGATGATCACCCCGATGGCCAGCACCGCACCGGGTACGGCATACCCCATGCTGGAGACATTGACACTGGTTCGTAGCAGCCGTGTCGGATGCAGGCGTTGGCTGTAGCTCAGCAGAATGCCGATGATGACGGCCGTGGCCGCCGCCGTGCCTGAGAGCAGCATCGAATTGATGGCTATCTGCCGGAAATCTTCGGTCCAGGATTCTGCAAAGTAGGTAATGGCGTAGTCCACCAGCACCCAGGCGGGTATCAGAAAGCCCAGCAGTACCGGTGCCAGACAGGCAGTGCTGGCCAGCAGCGCGCGTCGTCCAGTGAGTGGGTGACGAGTCAGTTGGCGAAAGCGAGTCGCGGTGGGCTGAAAGTTCTGCTGATGGCGGCGGCTGACTTTTTCCAGCCCGATGAGCATCATCACGAACATCAGCAGCAAGGTGGCTATCTGGGCGCCGCCGCCGAGGTTGTTCATGCCCAGCCAGACGTCATAGAGTCCGGCGGTGAGTGTGCGCACGGCAAAGTAGTCCACCGTTCCAAAGTCGTTGAGCGTCTCCATCATGGCCATGGACAGACCCACGACGATGGCGGGGCGTGCCATGGGAAGCGCCACCCGGAAAAACAGGTTCTGCGAAGGACCGCCGAGCACCTTGGCCGCTTCGAGCACCGAGGCTGATTGTTCCAGAAAGGCTGCGCGTGCCAGCAGGTAGACATAGGGATAGAGCACCAGGACCAGCATGATGATGGCGCCGGGCAGGGTTCGGATGGCGGGGAACCAGTATTCGTTGGCGAGCTTCCAGCCGAACAGGGCACGCAGTCCGGACTGCACCGGGCCTGCAAATTCCAGCAGATCGGTGTAGATGAAGGCAATGACATAGGCCGGTACTGCAAAGGGCAGCAACAGGGCCCAGTTGAACAGCGAACGTCCGGGGAACTCGTAGTGGGTGATCAGCCAGGCAGTACTGACGCCGATCAGCAGGGTGCCGATGGCAACGCCGAGCATCAGACCCAGTGTGGTCCAGATGTAGCTGGCCAGAACGGTATTGACCAGATGGGGCCAGATGTTTTCCTCTGGATTGAACGACAACCAGATGACCGACAGGATGGGCAGGCAGACAATGAATGCAATCAGCAGGGCGATGACCGACCAGCCGCTGATGGCGGGCATGCTGGATTTGTGGCTGACTTTTCTGCCGCTGGCATCCGGGGAGCGAGTTGCAGTAATGCCGCCGCCGCCACCACTGCGGCCAAGGCCTTGCAGGGTTGGCTGGCCGGGTATGAAGCGGTGGTACTGGATTTCAGGAGCCGCCTGTGCACCCTGGATGGGGTGCACGGCAGTATTGCTGAGCAAGGTCTGCCTGTCCCGGTTTTTACCGAGCTCCTCTTCAGGCCAGCTGACCTTCGTCGACATGGCAGAGTGATAGGCCGCCGAGGATCCCCAGCGGGCCTTCACTCTGCCCGTGACGGGTTTTTCAGCCGTCATAATCCACTTCGTCGGCCAGACGATAGGCCAGGGCCCGATTCTTTATGATGGCATTGAGGGACAGCTCGTCATGCTTGAACTCCCCCCAGCTGCTGATCAGCTCGGAGGCTGGAACGTCAGGGTTGATCGGAAACTCCTGATTCAGGTCGGCGTAGATGGACTGTGCGACATCGTTGGACAGAAACTCCATCAGCTTCAGCGCATTGTCCCGGTTGGGGGAGGCCTTGGTCATGATGACACCACTGATGTTCATATGGGTGCCGTTGCCGTTCTGGTCAGGGAACAGGATGTTCACAGTCTCGGCAGTGGCTTTCTGCTCGGGATCGCTCAGCATGCCACCCATGTAATAGGAATTGACGATGGCCACATCGCACTCGCCTTCGGCGATGGCACTGACCTGAGCGCGGTCGCCACCCTGAGGTTTGCGTGCCAGATTGTCCTTCACACCGGCGAGCCAGTTCTGGGCGGATGCCTTGCCGTCGTGCGTGATCATGGCTGCAACCAGCTCGACCATATAGGGGTGCTTGCCGCTGCGTGTGCAGATGCGCCCTTTCAGTTCCGGCTTGGTCAGGTCAGCATAGCTTTCGATCAAACCGGGCTCTACACGGTCTTTCGAGGTGATGATGACTCGGGCACGCGATGTCAGGCCGAACCATTTGTTGCCCTTGTCACGGAAGTTGGCCGGAATGTTGGCTTCCAGCACATCACTGTCGACACGTTGCGCCAGATCGGACTCCACGGCAGCACCGAGGGTACCGACGTTGGCAACCAGCATGAGGTCAGCCGGGCTGTTGCGGCCTTCATTCATCAGGCGCTCGATCAGGCCTTCCTTGGCGAAGACCGTATTGACCTTGATACCGGTCTCCTTGGTGAATTCATCGAAGACCGGCTTGGTCAGAAACGGCTGTCGGTAGGAGTAGACGTTGACTTCTTCCGCGGCGAGGGCACTGCCGGCGACAGACAGGGAGAGAACAGCACTGACAGCGGCCAGTGTGCGTAACAGGGGAGATTTCATGAAAGGTTTCCAACTCTGTAGTAAATAGCACAGAGGATAATACGAATCATTCTTATTATCAATGCATGGTTCGAGAAGAATTGTACCTTACACGGCGTCACGAGTTACTGATCCATCTCAGTGTGCTGGTAGGTGGTCTTTCTGAGCAGGCCGCGTTGCGGCCCGAAGAGGAACACGACGATGAAGATCAGGCTCAGCAGGACAACGATGGTCGGAGCCGGTGCGCTGTCGATGTGATAACTGATAACCACGCCGACAATAGTCGAGCTGGCAGCAATGACTATCGACCACCAGATCATGTGCTCGAACTGGCGCGTCAGCTGGTAGCTGATGGCACCGGGTGCTATCAGCACCGAGATGACCAGGATGATGCCGACAGCCTTGATGGAGGCCACGATGATCAGCGACAGGATGGCCAGCAATCCGTAATGCAGCAAGGTGGTGTTGAGTCCGACCACTCGTGCATGTTGAGGGTCAAAGGCAAAGACCAGCAGATCGCGGCGTTTGGCGATGACCAGTAGAAAGGCCGGGACGGTCAGACTGGCCGTCAGCAGTATGTCTGACCAGGAAACACCGAGCATGTCGCCGAACAGCACCTGATGCAGATGCAGGCCGGTATCGAGTTTGGTGAACAGGGCAACGCCCAGCGCAAACAGCCCACTGAACACGATACCCATGACGGTGTCTTCCTTCAGGCGGCTGTTGTCGGTCAGGTAGCCGGTGGACACCGCGCACAGCATGCCGGTGACGAAGGCGCCGATGAGTACCGGAATATTCAGCACGTAGGCAATCACGATGCCTGGCAGTACCGCGTGCGAGACAGCATCGCCCATCAGCGACCAGCCCTTGAGAACCAGCAGACAGGACAGCACGCCGGCGGACACCGAGACCAGCAGCGCAATGATCATTGCCTGCTGCATGAAATCGAGGGTGAAGGGTTCCAGCAGCAATGTCAGGAAATTCATGGCGCGGCTGCCGCCTGTCTGGCGTCGTATTCAGCCAGCCGTTGGGCGGCGCGTCGCTTGTTGGCCAGGATGCCGTGCTTGGGGCCGAACACGAAGGCCAGCAGGAAGACTGCGGTCTGCAACAACACGATCACCGCGCCGGTGGCGCCGTCGAGAAAGTAGCTGATATAGGCGCCTATGGAGCTGGTCAGCAGACCGACTACCACGCTGATGATGATGAGCTTGCTGAAGCGGTCGGTCAGCAGGTAGGCCGTGGCACCGGGGGTGACGACCATCGCAATGACCAGAAACGCGCCAACGGTCTGCAGGGCGGCCACGGTCGAGGCGCTGAGCAGAGTGAAGAACAGGACCTTGAGCAAGCCGGTTCTCATGCCGATGGAGTGGGCGTGGATCTCATCGAAGAACACCACCATGAAATCCTTCCAGAAGATCAGCAGGCAGGTCAGGGTGATGAGCCCGATGATGACCAGCTGCAGTGCATCGAAAGGGGTGACGGCGAGAATATTGCCGAAGACGATTGTGTCGATCTTGACCGCTGCGGGCGAGAGCGAGGCCATGAACAGCCCCAGGCCGAAGAACCCGGTGAATATCAGCCCGATGACGGAATCGTTGCGCAGGTCGGAACGTTGGGATATGAAGAGCATGGTCGCGGCGGCCAGTGCACCGGAGAAGAAAGCGCCCAGCGAGTAGGGCAGGCCCAGCATGTAGGCGCCGGCCACCCCCGGTACGACCGAATGCGACAGGGCATCACCAATCAGTGACCAGCCCTTGAGCATCAGATAGCTGCTGAGGAAGGCGCAGATCACACCGACCAGGGCACTGCACCAGATGGCGTTGATCATGTAGCCATAGCCGAAGGGTTCGAGCAGGGTGTCAATCACGGTTGGCAGACTCCTGCACATCCACGGGTGTCTCGGGTGATCCGTTGACCCCATCGCTGCTCTCGGCCGCGTCGTCAATCGCCATGGTGGGCGTGACTTCAGCCGTCGTCGCGCTTGAGTCGGTCTGCTCTGGCGAGCCGATATTGGAGTCCTCTTCATCGCCATACAGCACGAAGGGACGTTCATCGTCGGAGATGACGGTGACCTGACGCTGATCGTCATCATCGTGCAGTTCGTTACTGTCCAGCACATGAAAGCGCAGGGTGCCACCAAAGGCCTCTTCCAGATTCTGCTGGGTGAATACCGTTTCCGTCGGGCCGGCATCGAGAACTCGCCGATTGACCAGCACCACCTGATCGCAGAATTGCGGCACGCTGCCCAGATTGTGCGTGGAGACCAGCATGACGCGGCCCTCGTCGCGCAGACTCTTCAGCAGGTCGATGATGGCGTCTTCGGTGGTGACATCCACGCCGGTGAACGGTTCATCGAGCAGAATGACCTGGCCTTCCTGCGCCAGGGCGCGGGCCAGAAAGACGCGCTTCTTCTGTCCACCGGACAGTTCACCGATCTGACGATGCCGGAAGGCGCTCATGTTCACTCGTTCCAGTGCCTCGTCGACCTTCTGACGATCCAGACGGGAGGCCCTTCGCAGGAAGCCCATGTGTCCATAGCGTCCCATCATGACGACGTCTTCGACCAGCACCGGAAAGTTCCAGTCGACCTCCTCATTCTGCGGCACGTAGGCCACGGTGTTTCGGCTCAGGGCGCGCCCGGCAGGTTGCCCGAGTATCGAGACTTCGCCGCGAGCCACCGGCACCAGGCCCATGACCGCCTTGAACAGCGTGGACTTGCCTGATCCGTTGATACCGACAAGGGCGCAGATGGTGGCGGTGGGGATGGAGAAGGTGGCATCCGACAGAGCCACATTGCCATTGCGATAGACGACGCTGAGGCCATTGGCCCTGATGCCGCTGCCCGGCGCCTCGAGGCTCTGACGTTCGCGCAATGCCTTGCGCTCGAGCTTCAGGCTCAGCGCATCCGTCATTGGTGTTGCCTCGTCTTTCACTGTTGCAGCTCCATGCCTTCTTCGATGCCTTGCACGATGGCCTCGATAGTAACCGTAATCAAGTCCAGGTACGTCGGTACCGGTCCATCCTCGCGGCTCAGGGAATCGACATACAGGACACCGCCATACAGCGCTCCGGTTTCGCGGGCGACCTGTTGGGCAGGTTTGGGGGAGACGGTGCTTTCACTGAAGATGACGGGAATGGAATCACTGCGAATCCGGTCGATGACGTTCCGCACCTGCTGTGGGGTGCCCTGAGAGTCGGCATTGATGGGCCACAGGAACAGCTCCTGCAGACCGAAATCACGGGCCAGATAGCTGAAAGCGCCTTCACTGCTGACCAACCAGCGCTTGTCTTCCGGCAGAGCGTTGATCTTTTCTCGAAGCGGTTCGGTCAGGGCCTTGATCTTCTCCTTGTAGGCAGTGGCGTTTGCTGCGTAAACCTCGGCATTGGCAGGATCTGCCTCGGCCAGTGCCTTCTGGATGTTGTCGACATAGATCAGGGCATCGCTCGGACTCATCCAGGCATGTGGATTGGGTTTGCCATCGTAGGGGCCATCGTTGATGCTCATGGGGTCAACCCCATCACTCAGGATCACGCTGGGTACCCCGGCCAGACGTTCGAGGAATTTTTCGAACCACAATTCCAGATTCAGACCATTCCAGAGAATCAGATCCGCCTTGCGGGTTCGGCCGATGTCCTTGGGGGTGGGCTGGTAGTTGTGAATTTCCGCTCCGGGCTTGGTCACCGAGACCACATCGGCAGCGTCACCTGCGACGTTGCCGGCCATGTCAGCCAGGATGGTAAATGTCGTGACGACTTTCAGGCGCTCGGCGCTCCAGAGCGTCGAGCTTGCGCACGACGTCAGAACAAGCAGCAACAGTGTGATCAAACGACGGTTCATCATGAGTATTATTTGTTTAGCCTAGGCTTAGTTTATACCACTCGAATAATAAATCAAGAACATGGCATAATCCATTTCCAAGCAGGCGAGCGCTGCCTGTCAGATCAATCCGGATGCTACGACCTCAACATGAGCCCACAACCTTCCCATCGCTCGCCGGAGCGACCGCTTCAGGAACCCGATGAGCAAGCCGAGGTTTTCGCGGTGGTGCGTCAGGCACACCAGATGGAATCCACGGAAGACTATGTCGAGCTCATCGATGATCTCATCCAGTCGCAGGGTGAAGCGCGCTTGGTAGAAGTTGCCGAACGGCTTGGCATCTCACAGCCCAGCGCCAGCAAGACGCTGGCAAGGTTGCAACGAGAGGGGTTCATCACCAGTGAGCCCTACCGCTCCATCTTTCTGACAGACAAGGGCAAGGCGCTGGCTGACAGCAGTCGCGAGCGACACGATCTGGTTTACCAGTTCCTGCTGAGCATCGGCGTGTCCGAAGCGACAGCCAAGATCGATTCCGAAGGTGTCGAACATCATG
>CBDUIJ010000248.1:0-8878 GCA_965367215.1 uncultured Granulosicoccus sp. | reverse complement strand
GCTGCTGGTTTTCCAGCAGCTCCTGGTTACAGCCGTTGAGTCAGATCAACGGCTGTAGTCAGACCTCCGTTGGAGGCTTTGGCTTGATCCTGATTACTCGATGACCCCTAGTTGGAAGTGAGGCTGTTCCCTTCCGATGTCGAATGTATATACCCCGTCTTGCCACTCGGGGTGATATAGAAGATCTCGCTGTTGGTATCGCTGAAGACCTTGTCGCAGCCTGCAAAACCTCTGTCTGAATAGGTATTGCAGATGGATCCGTCTTTCACTTCCCATGAGCCGCTTTCACCAGCACTGTTTTCGAGGCTGCCGTCGGCTCCGAAATACATACTGTATTGCTTCCCTCGGGAATTCGTTGCATCGATAGTGTTGCCCGAGATCAGGGCAGTCAGCTCAGTGTCGTCCAGCGCTTTTCCCTGGGCGGTTTCAGTCGTCGCCGTCTGACAGGCTGACAACAATACTGATGCCGTTAATGTGATAGTTAGATATTGAACAATCCGTTTCATGTCTATTATCTCTTTTCTACTTTGATTCCAAAGTTCTAAAAATCGATAATACACGTACTTATTCAAAAGTAAACGTACAGCCATTTCCGAGCGCATGAGGAATAGGGGACGTTTCGATACCCATGCTCGTGTTTGTTCAGCGCAGTGCGCACCTCTCGGAGGGTAAATCTGCTTATCAGAGGTAAACGGCTAAAACCATCTCGGTGAGCTGCGAAAGAAGCAACTACACCCGCCGAGGCGCCCACCCTGGCGGGCGAGCGCTCTTTCCATGCATCAAGCGATGCGGATAATGATTTCACAGATCATTAACAAAACAACAAAACTGCCAAAATCTTATCCTTCGTATTCAGGCTGTGCTTCCAGCTCTTCCTGAGTTGCGTCCATATATACGCGGAAGTCCATGCCGTCGTCGGAACGCATGATGTGCAGTTCCTCCATCGTTACGGCAACCTCGTGCTCGCCGATGCCGAGAAAGCCACCGACATCGACCACTACCTGTTCGACAGTCGTACCGTCTTCACTCAACAGGAGCTCGTCTATTTCACCGATGTCTTCGTCGTCAGCGGTAAATACGCGAGCTCCGGTCAGACGCTCGGCGGTCAATTCAGCGGGATCAGCGACCATGAAACCTTCTCGGTCGATATTGGCTGGCCTGCGGAGCATGGTGCGATCGGTCGGCATATTCTCGTCCACGGCCTCCACCTTCTGTGCAAGATTTTCTGCGGCAGCTTCAGTTCCTTCAACAGCCTTTTCCGCACTATTGGTCGTCATTTCTCCCAGAGTCGGTTCCGGAGCTTCGGCTGCCTGTTGCGCCAGCGATGCGGTGCTGACAGTCATGGCGATCAATGTGGGTATCAGTATGTGTTTCATGATATTCACTCCCTGTCTGTTATGTTCTGACAACGTATTGTCGGATCGGAATTGCGCTGAAACGCAAGTCACGAGTCCACTCTATCGACGAATTCAGGGTATGAATGTCAATTGAAAAATATTCGGAATCACCTTGTAATAATGCAAATATGGCCCATTTGTAACTTCTTCGAATGACCATGAGGTCTGACTCTTATTCCAGCATTACGGCGCAGACAGCTCAAGATACGGAATGATGTCTTCTAGGCGAATACGTTCCATCGGGTGCTGATTGTCGGCCTCGCGAACCTTTTGCGACAGGCCGGCAAAGCCATGCAGCAATGACCAGATCATGATCTCGGTGCCGGCAGCTCCGCCCGAGCCGTGTTTGAAAGGGGAGCAGCCATCGGCAAGCACCTGGTAGGCCGCTACGGATGCTTCATTCAGATGACTGTCGCAGTAGTTCACGCGCTCGGATGAAAACATCAGGTTGTACAGTGATCTGTTGTTTTCTGCGAAAGTCAGGTAGCCACGACAGATGGCAAGAAGCCGCTGTCTCGGATCGCTGTCCGACTTTTCTCTCTCCCGAACCATGAGCTCGGTAAACAGGATGAATCCGCGCGCAGCAATGGTCGTCAGCAGACCATCCAGCCCATCGAAATGATGCGCTGGGGCTGCGTGAGATACGCCCGCGCGCGCCGCACAGCGCCGAAGCGTCAGGCCGGCAGCACCGTGCTCTGCCAGTAACTCCATTCCCGCCTGTATGAGTGCCTCGTGAAGATCACCATGGTGATGAGCTGTTTTCTGCGCCTTTTGGCTAGTCGTTTTTCCCATGGGGCTGATTTTTCACCCTCGGCTTGACAGTGTCAAGATAAAGAGTCACGCTGTGCTCCAACTTGACACTGTCAAGCTGCCTATCTGATTCGGAGAAATCGAGTATGTGGACAAACACTCGTAGCTATCTGTACTGGACAAGCTCGCTTTTGGTGGCCCTGGTTTCCTGGCGATTTCTGATCTTGGGTATGGAAACAGCCTTTGCCGGTCTGGCTCACCAGGTGGAGCTGAACCCCTGGTTGTTCCAGGTACACGTCATGACCGGGCCTGCCGCTCTGGTTCTTGCCCCCTTCCAGTTTTGGCGAAGAATGCGTGTGGAAATGCCTACCGTTCACCGGTGGTTGGGGCGCGTCTATGTCCTGATGATTCTGTTTGCCGGAGTCAGTGGATTGCTTGTCGGCTTCGATGCAGAAGGTGGGCCGGTGGCGAAGTCAGGTTTCATCCTGTTATCCATTCTGTGGCTCTGGGTCACGGCCAAGGGAATACTGTGCGCGCGGGCCAGACAGTTCAGCCAGCACCGCGCCTGGATGATTCGATCTGCGGCGCTGACCTTTGCAGGCGTGATGTTGCGGGTCTGGTTACCTCTGCAGTTGATTGCCGGCGTTCCATTCGAGATTGCCTATCCGCTTGTCGCGTGGGCCTGC
This sequence comes from uncultured Granulosicoccus sp., assembly GCA_965367215.1. Classification (GTDB taxonomy): domain Bacteria; phylum Pseudomonadota; class Gammaproteobacteria; order Granulosicoccales; family Granulosicoccaceae; genus Granulosicoccus. The sequence continues at coordinate 6,045 of CBDUIJ010000248.1, read as the reverse complement.
TGGGTGCCCAATCTGCTGTTTGCTGAAATCTTTCTCAACCGTGGCGTGCAATCGAGCATCAGGGCTGGGACGGTAGATGCCAGCTGACCCTTTCAGTTTGCAAGCAAAACAAACGTGTTCTTTGTCGAAACGGATGTCGGTCATTCGACTATTCGATAAGCTCGCGAAGGCGCTCTGAATCTGCCATTCTTGAGTCAGGCGATGATGCACCACTCATCGACCGACTGTTTTCTCTTCATCAGGAGATAGGCAATGAATTATATAGATGGATTTGTCGCATCAGTACCCGCGGTCAACAAGCAGGCCTTCATCGATCATTCCAGGGAATCTGTTGCTTTGTTCAAGGAGTATGGCGCCATTCGTCAGGTAGAGAATTGGGGTGATGACGTCGCGGACGGCGAGGTCACCGATTTTCGCAAGGCGGTGAAAGCCGAAGAGGGCGAAATCGTCGTGTTTTCCTGGATTGAATGGCCATCGAAGGCGTTTCGTGACGAGGCCTGGAAGAAGATGATGGAGGACCCGCGCATGAAGGACATGTCGATGCCCTTCGATGGCAAACGAATGATCTACGGCGGTTTTCAGACCTTGGTCGACGAATAGCGTCATTCGTCAGAGTCTTGCAATCCTGATGCGGGCAAGCATTCAGCAGAGACGATGACAAAAGTCTCGATGTAGTGGAGCCACGACAGACTTGTAGTTTGATCGTAATGTCGAGCTTGACTGCCAGCCTGCCCACTACCCGAAATATAGCCATTCCTTGACAGGAATGGCTGACTGCAGCGTGGATAATTGCTTCTGGCGTAGTAGAGATTCCATGACTGCTTTGTGCTTGTCGCGCTCAGTGGTGAACCACAGGAGATTGCCATGCAGTGGCTTACCGCACTCGTCGCATTTGCCACGACGATGCTTATCTTCGCCGTTATCGTGTCGACATTCGTCGAGCTGATACACCGGGTATTCAGATTACGCGGTAAGGGTATGCACCTGATGTTGGAGAATCTGTATACCAGTGCCATCGAACCCCATCTCGACAGCCAGCAGGCTCAGACGATGAATGCGGGCAAGTTCGCACAGATCATCATGGAGAATCGTGCCATTGCGAATCCGGTGAACGGGCAAGGTCGCGGTCGCACAGGCGCGTTGCTTGGTTGGCTCATTGACTCGAAATCCATGACGGATATTCCGGTGGAGGTCTTCACCCAGAAACTCGCTGACAGCCGTATCGTTGGTGCGGCAGAGAACTTTACAGACGACGTGCTTCAGGATATTGCGCAGAAGTATGAGGCATTCGGGCACGAGGTCGGTACCTATTTCGGCAGACGCGCCAGAGTGTTTTCGGTTGGCGTCGCCTTCGGCGTGGTCTGGTTGTTCTATGTGCACCCTTATGAAATTGCTGTTACCTATTTCAGCAATCCGGCGCTCGCCCAGAGTATCGCTGACAAGACATCCGATACGCGTGGTGACTACAGCGCACTGGTTGAACGGCTGCAGAACGTCGCCAGTGATGGCAGCGTGACGGCAACAGAGACCACTCGGCTCAGGGAAGCGATCGACAATCTCAGGCAGGAAATGGTAGCGACTCAGGTCAAGGCACGTGAGCTTGCACAGATGGGTGTTCCGGTCGGATGGCCAGGCGCCGAAGCGACGATTGCAGAATGCTTCAGCGACAATGCGGCTGGAACTTCGGAAGGTGCATCGACGCCCCCGGCTGATGGGCTGGTCGGTTTCTGTCGATACCAACTGCCAGTGATCGGACTGGTCACGATCCCGTCACTCCTCAATTGTTTCTGGCTGGTCGTCGGCGGCCTGCTGGTCGGTCTGGGTGCACCGTTCTGGGCGCAGGCCGTATCCAGTCTGACCGCGACTCGCGATCTGACGACGCGCATCACGAGACCCGTGAGCCCAGGTGTTGAACATTCGTCCAGCCGGTCGCGAGGAGCTGCAGTGCGGTCGCCTGTGAATGAGACGCCGACTCATGTGAGAACTTTCAACGTTTCCCGGACTAGTCGTAAGCAAGCGGAGTAGCACGTTCTCCCTTTCAAGGCTGGACTTGCCTTGTCTCGAGTAGGGCGCGCCAACGCAAGCCTCGATCTTGACCCGCATCAACTTTGCAGCTCGTGATCTGGATTATCCTTGAAGTTGTAAACTGCGTTGTTAGCGTTGTCATCCTGACGGCTGAACGAGGGAGAGTGGGGCATGGTGCATTTCAAACAGGTACGTGAGCTGGTTCAATGGGTCGCCGACTATCATGCCCACCTCAAAGGGCTCTACACGGCAAAAGCTGCGGCTGGCGGCATAGATGAGAGACTCAAGATGTCTCTGAAGTACGTCGCTGACCACGAAGAGAACATGCAGTCGGAACTGGACCAGTATCTGGCAGAAGACAGTGTTCACAAGGGTGTGCTGGACACCTGGTTCGAGGAAGCAGTTGATGCCCCCGATGCGCCATTGTTGAAGGAGACGCCAGCTTCACTCGGCATGGAGACTGTGCAGGATGTGCTCAATACCACGTTGGCATCCCATCGCATATTGGAAGAGCTGTTCACACAGCGCGCCGAACACTCGGTGGCCAGTACAGAAGCCGAGTTGTTCAGGTCGTTGGCCGATCAATACGATGCTGAGTTGCGGCGTCTCGTGCGAAACATGCAGCGGCTGGAGGATTACTAGGGGGCGTACTGGACGCAGAACTGCCGTCTTCCTTTGATGAAGTGCGTGGTGAGCATGATTCTGTTCGCAATCAAAGCCGTGGATCGAGGTGCTGCAGGTCTGTTCTGAACACTTGAGTCCTTGGTGGTATCCATAAATGACGATCTCGGATGATCAGTATTCGGCAAGCGTATAGTCTTGTGTCACGTTGGATGCCGAGGGGATTTTTGCGTGCAGCAAGAACCGTTTTTCACCTTCAGTGCCTACCATCTGGCTCTGGCGACAATCGGCATCATTGTCATTTCATCACGCTGGTTGCCTCGCGTTTTCTCTAAACGTAAGCCGGCGGCCGCGCCACTCATGATTCTTTTTGGCGCGGCTGCATCGTTGTCGATCCCCGACTTGCCGAGTGTGCCAGACCCCAGGCAATCGCCGTTGCCTTGGGAAGTCGTGAGTGAGCTGGCTATCATCAGTGCCTTGTTTGGAACGGGAATGCGGATCGACTTGCTGGGGCCCTGGCGCCGTTGGTTGCCCACGCTACGCATGCTGGTTATCGCGATGCCACTGACCATACTTGTCGTGGCTCTGTTGGGTCTGAGTGTGGCCGGACTGACCGTGGCAGGTGCGATTCTGTTAGGCGCGGTTCTGGCGCCTACCGATCCGGTATTGGCGGCTGATGTTCAGGTGGGACCTCCACACGAAGGCGCTGAGCATCCGGTACGTTATACCCTGACCACCGAGGCGGCCTTGAATGACGGGCTTGCGTTTCCGTTCGTTTATCTCGGGCTCGTTGTTGCAGTTCAAGGTATGCACCCCGGTGAATGGGGTATGGAGTGGCTGTTGCGAGACGTGGTGTATCGCATCGTTACGGGAGCCATCATGGGCTGGGTCGGCGCGCGGGCTCTGGGTCACGTTCTTTTTGTGGTTCCACGGGGCGCCATTCTCGCTGAAACTGGCTCGGGCGTCATTGCGCTGGCTGGTGTGCTGCTTTGCTACGGTTCAACAGAGCTGATTGAAGGGTATGGCTTCATTGCAGTCGCGGTCATGGGGCTGACACTGCGCCGTATCGAGGCGGACCATCGCTTTCATCGCAGCCTGCATGACTTCTCCGAATCCCTGGAACATGCCTTGTCCGCACTTCTGCTGGTGGCTCTCGGGGCAGCGTTACCGACACTTTTCGCCGATCTTGAATGGTCACATGTACTCATGGCGCTTGCGCTGTTGTTCGTCGTACGCCCCGTCTGTGGCTGGATAGCCTTGTACGGAAGTGGGCTTGCCCGTCGTGACAAGGCGGTCGTCTCATTTTACGGCGTTCGAGGTATCGGCTCGATCTACTATCTGTGTTATGCGGGTCACCATATGGAATTTACCAATGAGACGCAGCTCTGGTCATTGGTGGCGTTTGTCATTCTGCTGTCGACGATATTGCACGGTTTCACCGTCGGGAGGGCGATGGAGGGTCTGTCAAGCAAGCACGTCGATGGCAAGGCATGAGCGCAGCGACGCGGCCGTACGGATGACAAGTGTTGCAGCCTGCAACCCTTGACCGCTCGCCAGATTATTCAAGGAGGATTTTTCGCTTGCGTCATCACTCGGTGTGCGCTTGCCTCGGTTGCAGTTCGCGCTGGCCCTCCGAGGACAGACCTACCCACATCGATGCCACCATCATGAAGACCAGGATGAAGATGGGCAATCCGATAACCGTGATGACCTGTTGCAAGGCAACCAGTCCGGCATCACCTGCCAGCACAATCAGCATGGCAGCGACAGCGCCTTCAGAGATCCCCCAGAATACACGTTGACGCACAGGGCCAGGATCGGCGTCGCCGGTACACAGCATGTCGACCACCAGGGAGGCAGAGTCGGAGGAGGTCGCAAAGAAGATGGCCACGATCAGTATTGCCAGACCCTGGATCAGCGTGGTTGCCGGGAAATGTTCGAAGAATGCGAACATGGCCAGCGGTACGCTCTCGGCCACCGCCTTTGACATCTGGCCGGCATCATCACCGAGTGCTGCACGTGCAAGGGCGCCAATCCCATCAATCTGCATGGCTGACCAGCCAAAGATGGCGAACCACACCAGTGTGAACAGAGAAGGGGCGAACAGCACGCCGAAGACGAATTCGCGGATTGTGCGGCCGCGAGAAATGCGAGCCACGAAGATGCCTATGAACGGTGACCAGGTGACCGTCCAGGCCCAGTAGAAGACCGTCCAGTTGCCCTGCCATCCCCATTCACCGCCCTTGGTAGTGTATTGAGCCAGCGTGTCATTCCAGAACGCCAAGGGCACGATGCTGGAAATGTAGATGCCAATGGTCTCGATAATGCCACGCAACAGAAAGACGGTAGAGCCTGTTACCAGCACGAAAACCATCAACCCCGTGGCCATGCCGATATTGATGTTCGATAGCAGCTTCACTCCTTTATCCAGACCCGCCACGATGGAGGTGACCGCCACGGCCGTCAGCAACACGATGATGATCACCTTGGACGAGGTGTTGTCGCCGATGCCGAAGAGCTCGGTCAGACCTGCGTTGATCTGGGAGGTGCCCAGCCCGATGGACACGGCCACTCCGAAAAGTGTGCCCAGAACGGCGAATATATCGATGGTCTTGCCGATGGGGCCGTAGATGCGATCCTTGAGCAAGGGGTAGAACACCGAGCTGACTCTGACTGGCAGGTTGTAGCGATAGATGAAGTAGGCGAAGGCGAGGCCGGGCAGGGTGAATATGGTCCAGGTGTGCAGGCCGAGATGGTAGAGCGAAAAGCCGATGGCTTCGCGAGCGGCCTCGACAGAGTGTGGCTCGATCCGGCTGTGAGGTGGATTGGAGAAATGAAAGATGGGTTCGGCAACTCCCCAGAACATCAGGACGGTGCCGATACCACCGGCGAACAGCATCGTGAACCAGGAAAGGTTGCCATACTCGGGACGGGCATCGTCGCCACCCAGGCGGATGTTCCCGTGTCGACTCAACGCTACCCAGAGCAGAAAGACCAGCCAGACATTCACGCCCAGAATGAAGAACCACCCCAGGTTCGTGACGATCCACTCTCTACCGGCAGCAAAGGCCGAACCGATTGCATCGGGTGCGATCACAAGTGCAATCACGAAAGCGATCATGCAGAAGGCCGATACGAAAAATATGGTGGGATCGGTGCGCAGTCCAAGGCGTCTGGATAGTTCATTCATGAGTCGAATATCCTGTTCTCTGGTTTGTTGCAAGACTCTCGTGCTGGCCCGACTGTCGTGGCAGGTACGTGACCGGTCATCTACACAAATCCGAAAATTCAGAGGCAATTCAATCAAGCCGGACTATTGCACGGGTCCGACGTTCAGATCGATGCAGTATTTACCCTATCGTACCGATCGGGAAAACTCAAACAGGAGCGTGGTCAAAA
>CBDUIJ010000247.1:0-8918 GCA_965367215.1 uncultured Granulosicoccus sp. | reverse complement strand
CTACCGAAAACTGACCGACAGCGATGAGAAGCCACTGCCAGGAAACAGGGCTCGCTCGGGTATGACTTCGGGTGCCAGGGATATCTCCTGTGTGTTTCCCAGAAGCGCTTCCAGGATCAGACGCAGTTCAAGTCTTGCCAGGCGTTCTCCAGGACATACATGCAAGCCCGCGCCATAGAGCAGATTGTTGGACTTGTTGCGTGCTGGATCGTAGGCATTGGAATCGCCGAACACCGCCTCGTCACGGTTGGCTGAAGCCCAGATCAGCGTCAGTCGCTCACCGGCTTCAAGCTGCTGCTCGCCGATCGTGACAGGGCAGGTCGTCACGCGACGGTTGGCAATCAGCGGTGCATGGATTCGCAGAATTTCATCGATGGCGTCAGGCAGGTCGGCAGGTTGCTGGCGTAGTTCCGATTGCAATGAGGCATGCTCAGCCAGATAGTGAACCAGAATGCCCACACTGGCTGCGATGGTTCCCAGTTCTCCGACTGTCCAGTTACGCACGATGCTGACAATCTCCTCGTCACTCAGTGGCCTGCCACTGATGGTTTCGCGAAGCAGCTGAGTGGTGACGTCATCGGGCGCCTGTTCACCGGCGTCGCGGCGAACCACAAGTTGTTGTTTTATGTAGCCATCGAACTGGCAGGCTATGCTGGCCATGGCTGAACGATCACCGGCACGGGTGGCATTGTGATTGTCGCTTATCCACTGGCGAAGCGGATCATGCAGGCTCTCCGGCCAGCCCATGAAGGCGCATTGAATCTGTAATGCAAAAGGCTGAGCCAACCCGCTCATCAATTCGAACGAGCTTCCTCGTGGTTGCCGAGAAACCAATGTTGTCGCGATATTCCGGCACACCGGCTCGAATACCTGCATGGCCTGTGGCGTGAAGTAGCCTTCGATGATCTTGCGGTAGGGTGTGTGCTCGGGTGGGTCCATCGCATTGGGAATGGAGAGGTGGTTCGAGGCTGCATTGCTGAAGGTTTCATGATCCAGCAGCACGCGCATCACATCTTCATGGCGAAACAAGGACCACCACAGATAGTCACTGTGAGCCACCGGGCACTTCCCTCGCATGGCATCGTAAGCAGCGATCTGATTCTCACACACGGCCTCTGAGGTCGGGTCCCATTTGGCAACGTCAGTCTTCTCACTCATGTGTCTGGCTCTCCCTGTTACACCAGCGGATGCTTTATCAAGACAATCGAGAATCTGCCTTATCGTGCTGAATTGCATTGACTATGGTCAATTCAGTCAGTCGTCAGGGCACGGAATGTAGTAGGGAATGCACGGACGATGCTGTTACATCATGACCGGAAGCATTCAGGTGGAGCAACAAGAACACCTGTGCGGATGTACCTCGAATTACCTGAAATCAACACCTGGCCTGTCACGACACACGGAGATTCTCGAAGTTCAATTCTTGATGCCATTATGTGACATGTCGTGTTGTTTACGCTGAAAGGGCCGGTTGTGTTGACGCCGCAGCGTGAAACGTGATTACACTACTTTATTACAAGTTGTGCTCAGTGACCCCGTATCGCTTCAGGGCGTGTCGTGCTGGGGCTCAACACAAAAAATCCCGGCAACATTCATGATATCCGCGCCCATGCCAGACAGAGTCAAAAGTATCGTTCATTCACTGTGCCTGGTTTCTGCATTGCAGGTTGGTGCTGTCCCCACTGCATTGGCTGACGACAACACCGATTTTTTCACGTTCACTTTTGAAAACGATGTATTTGTGGGTCAGGATGACGGCTACACCAATGGCACCGGACTTACATTCGGTACTGCCGGGTTTGACGAATTCGACGACAGCAATGTGCCGGGCTGGATAAACTGGTTGATCGACGATCTGTACATCAACACCGAACCCGACAAGACACGGGCTATTGCGCATATGTTCTTTCAGCGCATGCAGACACCGGTGGAAATCACCGAAAGTGAGTTCATTCCGGACGATTTGCCCTATGCCGGTTTGCTGGCATGGCAGGGTACGGCGTATTCATGGGATGCTCACAAGTCCGATCAGTTATCACTGTATCTGGGCTGGGTCGGGTCAGGTGCACTGGCCGAACAATCACAGAAAGCGATACACAGCCTGATTGGCTCTGATGAGCCCATGGGATGGCGTCATCAGCTCAAGAACGAGCCCGTCGTCAAGGTCGAGATGCAACGTACCTGGAATCTGTATCGGAACGATGACAATCGATTTCAGTACGATGTGGTTGGCCTGGGCGGTGTCGGCCTGGGGAATCTGGAAACAGCCACCAAGGCCGGTTTTGCCGTGCGCTGGGGTACCAATCTGGCAGCCAGTATGGGTGGCTTCTCGCTTCAGGCAGACAGGCATGTTAATCCTCTGGCGTTTACCAAGGCCAATGATTTCTACCTGTTTGCCGGAGTCAGAGCGGGGTATGTGGCACGCGATATCCTGATCGACGGCAATACCTTCACGGACAGCCACTCCCTGCCGTTGGAACATATTCAGAACGAGGCTGCCGCCGGCGCACTCTGGAGTCGCAATCGTTGGGCGTTTGTCTTTGCGCTGTCTTCGGCCAGCTCGAGAACTGAAATCAGTGATGAGCGAGAGAGCTACGGCGCCATCAGCGTCACTTACCGGCACTAGCCAGTCGCAACGGGGTGGGCGACATGTTCGGACGAACGGTGCCAACTCCTTCGCTTACTGCTCACCTTTTTGATTCAAGTATTGCCTTGATCAAGTCTGCCGGTACATCATCGGGCAATGATTCATCAGGGGCTCCCAGAACCGCCTTGTTGATTTCAGTTGCCCGCTGATACGCTGCTATGTATTCGCGGCATTCCCTGCACATGCGTAGATGCATGTTGAATCTTGTCAGTTGTTTTGTCGTCAGCTCGCCATCGAGATAGGCCAGTACAAATTCCTCGAATTCCCGGCACGTCAGCATGCCGTGCATGCGTTTCAACATCTGGCCCTTGAGCCAGCGCTTCATTCGTGACAATCGTGTGGTGTTCATCAACTTGCATCCCCACGGAGAATCGGTTCCAGCAATTTCTTCAACGCCGCCCTGGCTCGGTGAAGTCGTGTCTTGACGCTGCTGTTCGATATGTCCAGCATCGATGCCACTTCAGTGGTGTTGTAGCCTTCGATGTCCCGAAGTAGCAAGACGATGCGATAGTCGTCAGGCAGTTCCGCAAACGCGCCATGAACAGATTCCTGCAAGAGCAGGTTTTCAACGATCGCTTCGGTGCCAATGAGATATGACCAGCGACTCTCGATACGACAGTCGTTGCTGTCAAATTCAGGCAGGTAGTCATCGATGGAGTGATCTGAGCGTCGCTTTATCTGACGTAACTGCATCAGAGCCGTATTGACCACGATGCGTTTCAGCCAGGGTTTGAGCCGGGTTTGATCTCTGAGGGTGTGGTAGGAGTGAAAGGCATTGAGAAAAGCCTCCTGCACCGTGTCCTGAGCCAGTGCATGATCGTTCAGTATTTTCTCTGACAGCGTCAACATCCACGCTATGTGTTCCTCGACGAGGCGCTGCTTGTCGCAGGGTTGTAGCGGTGTTGCGCCCAACGTGTTCGTTGGTGGGTCCTCAGGCATCTTCAGCTGTCATTTCATTCGTGTGCCAACAATCGATGGCTGACGTCAGGGTTCGTCAATGTACCCCAATTCAAAAAAATTTTCATTTAACGTGTAACCGATTGGCTGCTGTGCGCATCTACTAGACTGAAGCCAGGCAAAACGTCGCGTTCTCGGAAGTAGAGCACACTTGATTACCATTGTTAACGCAGGCGTCTTGCAATGGGGAATACGCTTTCTCTGGCGCCATTGTGTGCTTGGGTTCAGGTAAAAACGAAGGGCATTTCTGTTCACGGTGAATGGCGCTGAATTGATGGCTTTCGTGAGTGAACGTTTTTGCCGTGCGTGGTCATAGGATGCGGCAAGCTGTGTGCATTGATGAAAGTGCATAGCTTGTATTTGATGCTAGTGCAAGTAGTGATCTCATGGCGCGGATTTCCTGGATCACACGTACTGGTAACTGCCCGACAGCCGACTCTCGCTATGAGCGTCGATCATCAATACTGCCAGATCATTTTCATTACAAAAAGCTGTGTGTCGGGCCCGTTCTTCGGTGATCTTTCAGCCAGTTGACAGAGAACCATAACGAGTGCAATACAAACTCACGATAACAGCACTGGCAGGACTGCTTGCCGCCACCCTGGTAGGGATGGGCGAGTACCTGCTGCACTATGACGCTCTTGCGAGATTCTCCGAAGGCGGCTACGAATTCATGCATGGCATCTCTACTACGCGCACTACAACGGGGCATTTTCTGGGCGTGTTTGGCGCAACGCTGTATCCGATTGGCTGTTATCACATTTATCAGATGCTGCGCCCTGCCAATCAGCGTTGGGCATTCGCAGCGTTCCTCATCGGCAGTGCCGGCTTCATGGTCGGGGTCGTCTGGATCGGTTCACGCGCCAGTATCTCAGCCCTGATGCAGTTACCTGCGTCCGCTGAAATTGCGGGGCTGATCGAGTTGTACGACCTGCGTTATGAGACCTTGCTGCAATTCATTCGTATTACAACTCTGATTCTTTCCGTCATCATCGTCTGGCTCTGCCTGACCGGCCGCAGTCACTACCCCAGGTGGATGGCCCTGTTCAATCCGGTTCTCATGATCATTGCCAATTTCATTCTCTTTGTCATCGCACCCTCAATCGGCAAGCATTCCATGCCAATAGCGCTGAATGTGGCGTTCTTTGTCTTTTTTGCCTTGTCACTGGTTTTCGCCGTCAAGGCTGATCACCTGAATCTGGATACACTGGAGAATAGAGTCTGATGAGTATTGGAAAACTCCTGAAATCCATCGCGTTGCTTGTCGTTCTGTTGTTGGTCGGCCTCATGATCGGATTGACCTGGCTCAGCGCTCGTGATCGCGCCACAGACTATCCCCAGGACAATGCCAACCTGACGATACCGACGTTCAAGAACCAGCTTGTCGACTTCATTCCATCCTACGATGAGACCCAAACGCTACCGTTCACCGCCGGCGCGATCATTGATATCGACGATGATGGCGTTGAGGAGCTGTTCATCGGCGGGGGAATCGATCAACAGGATGCCTTCTACCGGTTCCACGATGGTGTCTTTGTCGATATAACCGCCGACACAGGCTGGCAAAAGGACACGCCAGACAAGACGTTCAGCGCTGTATCACTCGATCTGGACAAGGATGGTGACAACGACATGCTGGTCTCGCGGCAGTCCGGCGTTTTTCTGTACACCAATACCAGTGGCACTTTCACGGCAGAGAAGCTGGCGCTTGGGCTGGACCCCAAGACCGTTCCGCTGTCCGTTGCCGTGGCTGATATCAATAGAGATGGCCTCTACGATCTGTTTGTCTCCGGTTACATCGCCAGAAAACACGTCGAAGGTGAAACGATATTCAATCAGGAATATGGCGGTATCAGTGGGCTGTACATCAATACCGGTGATGACACCTTCGAGGACATCACCGAGCAATCCGGTCTGTTGTATCAACACAATACCTTTCAGGCAGTTTTCATCGATGTCGATGGTGATCGTCTGGAAGATCTGGTCATCGCCCATGATACCGGGACGGTACGCACCTGGAAAAACAATGGGGATCTGACTTTCACCAATCAGGCCAATCCGACCAGCGATTACTTTTCCTATCCCATGGGCATTGCAGTCACGGACTTGAAGAATGACGGACTGCCTGATTTCTTCTTCTCCAATGTCGGCTCAACCGTACCTGACGCCCTGGTGCGCGGCGATCTGCGAGACGAGCAGATATTGAACAAGGACTGGTTGTTGTTCGAGAATCAGGGGGATTTCAAGTTTGTGGATTCGGCTGATGAACGTCAGTTGGCCGCGTATGAGTTCTCCTGGGGAGCCGTCTTCGAGGATTTCAATCTCGATGGGCGTGATGATCTGGTGGTGTCAGAAAACTATTCTGGCTGGCCATTGCATCAACTGCCGCTCTGGCGCTTGAACGGTCGCTTTCTTCTGCAAACCGAAGCAGGTGTGTTTTCAGAAGCAGGGGAAGAGGCCGGCGTGCGTAATCGTGAATTCGGGATTGCCCCGTTGACTGCAGACTTCAATCAGGACGGATATCCGGATCTGGTACACATCAATATTCTGGGCCCACAGAACGCTTTCCTGAGTGAAGGGGGCGAGCAGGGCTATGTGAAAGTCAGATTGCCCAATACCATCGAGTCGGTCGGTACGGTGGTGACAGTGACGCTGGAAGATGGAGCGAGCATCGTTCAGACCTTTGTTGTTGGTGAAGGCCTGCTGTCCGATCAATCTCATGTGTTGATATTCGGCCTGGGCGATCAGCAGGCTATCTCCATCGCGGCGACATCGCTCGATGGCACGGTGAGTATCGAAGAAGGCAGCTACCGCAATGAAACCGTTCAACTGCTACAAGGGGGCGATGAGTCAGGATCATGAATACACGCAAAATCATTGACAGTGCACTTTGGCTGCTGCTTGCCATTGGCTTTCTGGGCGCCGCGAAAGTGAGCTATGCCAACTTCACCGGGCACGTGTGCCCCAGTATCGGTTTTGTTCCCATCTGCTATGTCGTGCTGATTGCCTATGCACTCATGATTGCCGCCTTGCTGGTGCGCAACCTGCGTTGCAAGCATTACTTTTTCTGTGCGGGCTGGAGCGTTGCCTTTGTCATCGCCTTGATCGGCTCTGCTGCCGAGATATTCGCAGGAGGCGGTGTCTGTCCGACCTCTGGTGGCGGAAGCTTGCGTGGGGCGTCAAGCGGCTCCATCCCGATGTGTTTCATTTCATTGGCGCTGACGGTTGCGATTCTCGTGCTGTTTCTCATGGGTCCCTATAAACGTGCCTGTGATATCTACAACGCCAAGGCATGAGCGCCGTTTCCAGACCATTGCGAGTGCCGATTCAGCTGGTCGCTCGCTGTCCATCAAGACGACACGCAAGGAGATGAGATTGAACACCACACAATGGCATTGCCAGGATTCAAAACAATGTTAGTGCGTCAGTATTTTCTGATATTCGCCATCAGTGCACCGATTCTGTTGCTGGCCTTGTACACCGTCTGGCCGCCCGCTATCTGGCTTCTGGTATTGATCGCGCCCATCATCGGTCTGGGGGTTATCGACATGCTGCAGACCAGGCAGACGATACGTCGTCTTTACCCGGTGCTGGGCCGCTTCCGGTACATGCTCGAATCCATCAGAACCGAGATTCAGCAGTATTTCGTGGAGTCCGATACCAGTGGCACGCCGATTCCCAGGGAGTTTCGTTCTCTGGTCTATCAACGTGCAAAGGGCGATAGGGATACTCGGCCATTTGGTACGATCTTCGACGTCAATCGTCCAGGGTATGAATGGATCAATCATTCCATGGTACCCAAACATGCCACGGAGCTTGACCCACGCGTTCTGTTTGGTGGCGATCGCTGTGCCAAGCCTTACATGGCATCGCCCCTGAATATTTCCGCCATGAGTTACGGTGCGCTCAGCAACAACGCCATCAGAGCCCTGAACAAGGGGGCCAAGCTCGGTGGTTTTGCGCACAACACGGGTGAGGGCAGCTTGAGTCCCTATCACCTGGAGGCAGGTGGTGATATCGTGTGGCAGATTGGTACCGGTTATTTCGGTTGTCGCACCGAGGATGGCGCTTTCAGTGCGGAGCTCTTCCAGAAGTCCGCCACCCTTGATGCCGTCAAGATGATTGAGATCAAACTGTCTCAAGGGGCAAAACCGGGGCATGGGGGCATCCTGCCGGCTGCCAAGTTGACGAAGGAAATAGCGCAGATACGACTGGTCCCCATGGGTCAGGACGTTGTATCACCACCGGCGCATTCCGCCTTTTCCACCCCGTTGGAGTTGCTGGATTTTGTTGAACAACTGCGCGAGCTCTCCGGTGGCAAACCGGTAGGCTTCAAGTTGTGTATTGGCCGGCGAGATGAGTTTCTGGCCATTTGCAAGGCCATGAAGCAGTCCGGGAAGGTGCCGGACTTCATTACCGTGGATGGCGGTGAAGGTGGTACCGGTGCTGCGCCAACCGAGATGACCAATTCCCTGGGTACCCCGCTACGTGATGCGCTGATATTCGTCAATCAGGCGCTGATTGGCGTTGGACTCAGAGATCAGATCAGAATCATTGCCTCCGGCAAGATATTCACCGCTTTTCATCTGCTGCGCGTCATTGCTCTGGGGGCTGATACAGCCAATTCCGCGCGTGGCATGATGATGGCGCTGGGCTGCATACAGTCACGCACCTGCAATACGGATGAATGTCCCACCGGTATCGCAACCCAGAATCCGGCACGGGCCAAAGGCCTCGTGGTTGCCGACAAAGCCACCCGTGTAGCAAACTTTCAGCGCGCGACGATCGTCAATCTGGCAGAGTTGTTGGCAGCAGCGGGTCTGGATAGCCTGGACCAACTGGAACCCAGACACATCAACCACCGTGTGCAGGGCACGAACATCAAGTCCTACGCACAACTGTATCCGGGTATAGAGCCGGGTTGTCTTCTCAATGAGAATTCAATGCCAGAGGACTGGAGAGTCGATTGGCATTCTGCACAAGCAGATCGCTGGTAACGCACATAGATGACAAGGACACCTTGAACGATGAAGACTTCCGATCTGTTTGTACAAGCGCTGGAGAACGAAGGCGTCAAGTACATATTCGGTATTCCCGGTGAAGAGAACCTGGACTTTCTGGATTCGCTCAGCCGATCGTCCATTCAGTTGATACTGACTCGGCACGAGCAAGCAGCGGGCTTCATGGCCGCAACCTATGGTCGATTGACCGGTGAACCAGGCGTGTGTCTGTCAACATTGGGCCCGGGTGCTACCAATTCTGTGACCGCAGCGGCCTATGCGCAGTTGGGTGGTATGCCCATGATCATGCTCGG
>CBDUIJ010000246.1:0-8948 GCA_965367215.1 uncultured Granulosicoccus sp. | reverse complement strand
GAGCGACACCATCCGCATGCGCGAATCGATCATCCGCAATGCGGCGGAGACTTTCCAGCCGGATATCTTTCTGGTGGACAAGGAACCCATGGGCTTGCAAGGAGAGGTCAGTGAGACACTCGCCTACCTCAAGTCGCGCAATACCCAGCTGATACTCGGCATGCGTGATGTCATGGATGCGCCTCATCTGCTGGCGGCCGAATGGGAGCGCAAGGGCCTGATCAGCAAGATCGAGGCCTTCTACGATCAGATCTGGGTGTATGGCCCGGAGAATTTCTACGACCCGATGATCGGCATGGACATTCCGCAGACGGTGCGTGATCGCATGCGCTTTGTCGGTTTTCTGAAGCGTCAGGCACTGCATGCCGATCTGTCCACCAACAAGCAGGAAGGTGATTACATTCTGGTGACCACCGGTGGCGGTGGTGATGGAGTTGCATTGATAAGGGATGTACTGGCCGCTTATGAGCAGGATGCCACACTGACCTACAAGACACTCGTGGTGCTTGGCCCCTATATGCCGGGCAAGGAACGCGATGAATTTGTCGAACGTGGCAGCAGACTGACCAATCTGGAGATCATCAATTTCGATTCGCGCATGGAAGAGCTGATTTCCAGCGCCAAGGCCGTGGTGTCCATGGGTGGCTACAACACCTTCTGCGAGATTCTATCCTTCGACAAACCGGCGCTGATCGTCCCCCGAACCGTGCCGCGTGAAGAGCAGTTGATTCGCACGCAACGGGCAGCCGAGCTGGGTATGGTTGACATGCTCCTGCCCGAGGAGGCGGGGGATCCGGCAAAGATGGCCGCGGCACTGAAGGCTCTGCCGGGTCGACTGCGTCCTTCGGAGCGTAACCCGGATATAAAGATGGATGGTCTGGGCACCATTTCCGAGATTGTCGGTGAACAGCTTCAGGAGCGAGACGCGAACAAGATCAGTGTGATCAGCAAGGCATGAAGAATTCTGAGTCGCGCAAGCTGGTGGTGGTGCTCAAGGGCTATCCGCGCTTGTCGGAAACCTTCATTGCACAGGAGCTTCTCGGGCTGGAGCAGGCCGGTATCGAACTGCAGCTGGTGTCGCTGCGGCATCCGACTGATCGCACGCGGCACGCCGTGCATGATGAGATACGCGCACCGGTCAATTACCTGCCCGAGTATCTGCATGATGCCCCGGGGCGGGTCTTGCGCAGCCTGTTCAAGGCCGTGAGATTGCCGGGCTTTTTCGCAGCCTTCAAGGACTTCCTGGTAGACCTGGTGCACGACCGAAGCCGCAATCGCGTCCGGCGGTTTGGCCAGAGCCTGGTGCTGGCCGCCGAGTGGCCGGCTGATGCACACTGGGTGCATGCGCATTTCATTCATACCCCCGCCTCGGTGGCAGCCTATGCAGCGCGAATACTGGAGGTGCCCTGGAGCGTCTCGGCGCATGCCAAGGATATCTGGACATCGCCAGCGCGCGAATTGTCCAGGAAACTGGCCAGTGCCCGCTGGGCGGTGACCTGTACGGCCGTCGGGCATCGCTATCTGCAATCCCTGGCGCCGCATCCGGAAACCGTACACCTGAGTTATCACGGTATCGATCTGGATCGTTTTCCGGCAACCGTTCGCCCGCCATCCAGTCGGGATGGTTCGTCGGTGGACGACCCGGTCATCATTCTGAGTGTCGGTCGGGCGGTTGGCAAGAAAGGCTATGACACTCTGCTGCGGGCCCTGGCCGCGCTGCCGGATACACTGCACTGGCGTTTCGTGCATATCGGGGATGGCACGGAGCGCGAAAGCCTGCAGGTGCTGGCCCGCGAACTGGGTATCGAGCAACATATCCACTGGCTGGGCGCCATCGGGCAGGGTGATGTGCTGGTCAATTATCAGGCGGCGGATCTGTTCGTGCTGGCCTGTCGTGTGACCGACGATGGTGATCGGGATGGACTGCCCAATGTCCTGGTGGAAGCGGCGAGTCAGGGCTTGCCTTGTGTGTCTACCCGGGTATCGGCCATTCCCGAACTGTTTACCGATGATGAAAACGCGCTGCTGGTTGAATCCGAGGATGTGCCGGCACTGAGCGCCGCTCTGGCAACAGCCGTGACCGATCCGCAGCTGCGTGATCGTCTGGGACAGGCAGCACAGCTGAAGGTCAGGAGCACACTGGATTACCACGCCAGCATCCGGCAGCTGGTGGCCTTGTTCGAGGAACAGTGGAACCAGGAATCATGAGCGAGGTGCATCGAGCACCGCGGGTTCTGTTCTACGTGCAGCACTTGCTGGGAATCGGTCATCTGATGCGAGCAGGCAGAATTGCCGAGGCGCTTGCACAGAGTGGTGTTGAAGTGACCCTGGTCAGCGGCGGGCTGGCCGTGGATGGGTTCAAGCCTTTGGGGGTGCATCAACTGAGTCTGCCGCCGATTGCCGTGGGCAAGGATAATTTCGGTGAGCTGGTCGATGGCAGCGGCAAGGTGCTCGATGATGCCTACCGGCAGCGGCGCTGCGAGATGCTGTTGCAGATATTCAGGGATGTCGAGCCGGATTGCGTGTTGCTCGAAGCCTTTCCGTTCGGTCGACGACAGGTCCGGTTCGAACTACTGCCGCTGATCGAGGCTATCGAGTCGAGACAGCCCAGACCCGTGCTGGTGAGCTCCGTGCGGGACATACTGCAAAGGCGGACCAAGCCCGGCCGGGATGAGGAGAGCGCAGCATTGATCAGACAGCACTTTGACCGAGTGCTGGTGCATGGCGATCCGCAGTTCGCCACGCTGGATGAGAGCTTCGCCTGTGCGGCAGACATCGCTGACAGGATCAGCTACACCGGTCTGGTGTGTGCACCGGTACCAGAGGCGTCACCCCTGCACTTTGATGTGCTTGTCTCTGCCGGCGGTGGAGCGGTCGGGGACAGGCTTGTGCAAACATCTCTGGAAGCTGCTGCAGCTCTACCGGCGAATCTCAGCTGGTGCATCATTGCGGGGCCGAACCTGCAACAGGAACACTATGCGTCCATGGCCAGTCAGTTGCCTGCCAATGTGCTGCTGGAGCGTTTTCGCCCGGATTTTCCGAGTCTGCTGCGCAGTGCCGGTGTCTCGGTGTCACAGGCGGGCTACAATACAATGGGTGATATCCTGCAGGCAGGCTGCCGATCGATTCTCGTGCCCTACAGTGTCGGCGGGGAGACCGAGCAGGCGGACAGAGCCGCAAGGCTGCAGCGTTTGGGTCTGGCTGAAGTTCTCACTGAAGAGCAACTCGCCAGCGAGACACTGGCGACATTGATCCAGCAGATTCTGGCGGAAGACAACTCTGATGTGGCTGCGCCACCCAGGCTCGATACCCGCGGCGCGATGCGTACGGCCGAGATCCTCAAGGCACTCATCCTTGATTCACAGACAGGCACCGTTTCACATCGATCGCCATGAGTTGATGCTGTGTAACTTGATTCCGGTTGTATCAGCCTGACTCTTCTACAATGATGTTCAGCTCCTGATTTTCAGCAAGGGGGCGTGAACACCGATCTCAGGCTCTGACCTTTTGCGACAGGGCGTGAACACCGACCGATGCGACAGAAAAGTGTCGCTGTCTGTCAGCCGTCATCCGTTCCAGTCCTCTTTCGAGCTGTAAGAACAAGAATCAATGGAACCGAGTTTTACCCGTTATATCTGGACCCACACATCGCGCCAGCAGATCTGGATCCTGTGTGTCGTCATGGTATCCATGATTCCGTACTATCTGGCGTTCGATCTGCCCAAGATGATCATCAACGGGCCGATTCAGGGCGATGGTTTCGAAAGCGTCAGCGACAAGCAGACCTTCTTCTCGTTCTCCTTCTTTGACGGGCTGCAGCTGGATCGTACCGAGGCTCTTCTGGTTCTGAGTCTGTGCTTTCTGTCGCTGGTCATCATCAATGGTGTGTTCAAGTACTACATCAACACCTACAAGGGCCTGTTGGGTGAGCGTCTGCTAAGACGGATTCGGTTCGATCTGATCGATCGTATTCTTCGATTTCTGCCGGTCGAATTCAAACGAATCAAGGGCGGAGAGATCTCCAGCATGATCAAGGACGAGGTCGAGCCGCTGGGAGGCTTCACGGCTGAAGCCTTCGTGCAACCGGTATTGCTGGGCGGGCAGGCTCTGACGGCTCTGGCGTTCATCTTCGTTCAGCATTTCTGGTTGGGAGGCGTAGCGCTGTTCATGGCGTCGGTACAGATGCTGGTCATTCCGCGCCTGCGCAGACGCCTGCTGGTTCTTGGCCGCCAACGGCAGATCAAGGCACGTCAGCTGGCAGGGCGTGTGTCAGAGATTGTCGAAGGTATCGACACCATTCATACCAACGATACCTCCAACTACGAGCGCGCCGACGTTGCCTCACGCCTGGGTGTGCTGTTCAAGATTCGTTACGAGATCTACCAGCGCAAGTTCAAGATCAAGTTTCTCAACAATTTTCTGGCACAGCTGACCCCCTTCCTGTTCTATCTGATTGGTGGTTATCTGGCGATTACCGGTCGTCTGGATGTCGGTCAACTGGTCGCGGTCATCACGGCCTACAAGGAACTGCCGGGCCCGCTCAAGGAGCTGATCGACTGGGATATGGCCCGACAGGATGTTCAGGTCAAGTATGAACAGATTGTCGAGCAGTTCGACGCCGAGCAGATGCTGCTGCCGACCGTTCAGGCCATCGACACGGGTGAGTCGGGAGAGACGATCACACTCGACAAGCCGCTCAGCGCGGTCAATCTCGTCATCGAGGATGAGGGCGGGGCGGTGATACTGGACAGTGTCTCGGTGAGTGTGGAGACCGGACAGCGCATCGCTGTGGTGGGTGATGCCTACAGTGGTGCCAACGTGCTGGCAGAGGCCTTCGGTGGTGTTGTCAAACCGGCCCGCGGCAAGATCATGGCCGGCAAGGACAATCTGTCGACTCTGCCCGAGTCTGTCACGGGCCGCAGAATCACCTATGTATCGGCCGACACCTATTATTTCTCGGGCTCACTGGAAGAAAACCTGCTCTACGGCCTGAAACACAAACCTCTGGATGAGGTGGAATACAACGACAAGGGGTCCATGCGACGTCTGTGGGAACAGCAGGAGGCGTTTCGCACAGGCAATCCGGATTTCGATCTCAAGAGTAACTGGATAGACTTTGACCTGGTGAATGGCTATTCCGAGGCCAGTGGCATGCTGGGCTCGATCAGGCAGGTCTTGACGGTGACACGGCTGATCGATGATGTCTTCGACTTTGCCCTGCATACCACTATCGACGAGCATGAGGACGGCTATCTGGCCGAGCAGATCGTGGCTCTGCGCAAGAGGGTGCGCGCAGAGCTCGAAGTGACAGACCTGACGGATCTGATCATTCCCTTTGACATCGACAGCTACAATCCGCAGGCAGAGCTGTTGGACAATCTGGTATTCGGCATACTGATCAAGGCCCCCGATGACCAGCGATCGCAGGCGGGTACGGATTTTCTGCGCTACACGATGGCGCTGACCGGCCTTGACCGTTTGCTGTTCGAGATGGGCATGTCCATTGCCGAGTCGGCGCGCGAGCTCTTCGATGGGCTGGCGGAGGATCACCCCTTCTTCGATCGACTGGATTTCATGGAGCCTGCTGAAATCCCGAAATACCGCGCCTTGTATCAACGGACCCGGCAGACCGAGTTTGCCAGCGTCAGTGATGAGGATCGTTATGCCTGGATCGATCTGGCTTTCCAGTACTCGGAACCACGATACCGCTTCGGCTTGCTGGACGATGCGCTGATGGACAAGGTCATCGAAACCCGGAAAGTGCTGCTCGACACGGCGCCGGAAAGCCTGCAGGTGCTGATCGATGTGTATGACCCGGAGCAATATCTGAAGCAGGCCAATCTGATCGACAATATCGTGTTCGGCAAGGTGGATCATCGTTTCAAGGATGCCGAGCGTCAGGTGCGCTCGATCATCGAGCATTTGCTGCAGAGGCAACCGGAGTTGTATGACAGGATATTCAAGCTGGGGTTGGCGTTCAACGTGGGAGCCGCCGGTCGGCGTCTGACCAGTGCCCAGCGACAGAAATTCAACTTTGCCAGAGCCCTGTTGCGGCGGTCCGACTACTACATCTTCAATCGGCCCATCACCGGTCTGGATCAGGCCCAGCAGGAGCAGATACTGCGTAACACACTGTATTTTCTGTCCAGAACCAGTGCGGAGTCAGGCGTCATCTGGGTGCTGGCATCGCAGGCGAACGCTCGATACTTTGATCGTTGCATCACATTGCGTGACAAGGTCATCGTGAAGGATCGAATGCTCGAGACTTTTGAGTTCACGCCTGATAATCTGCTTGCAGAGATGCTGTGACAGGCCATTGCGGTTGTCATGGCGCGGTGGCGATGGAAGTGCAATGAATCTGAACGATGAACTGAATGTTCTACGCAGTATTCCATTGTTCTCCGGCATCAGACCGGAGGCGTTGAAGTTGCTGGCCTTTGCATCCAGTCGCATGATCTTCCAGCCGGGTCAGAACCTGTTTCAGGAAGGGGATCAAGCCAACTCGGCCTGTATTCTACTTTCCGGCTCGGCGACCATTCGTCATGATGTCGACGGCGAGCAGGAAACCATCGGAGTTGTGGCGCCTCATACCGTGATCGGCGAAGTGGCTCTGTTTTGCGACAGACCTCGTCAGGTCACGGTCACCGCCAGCAGTACCGTGGAAGCTCTGCTGATTTCCAAGGACAGCTTTCAGAAGCTCATGAGTGCCTGTCCGAATACCCTGTCGAACATACTCAGCGAACTGGGTGAGCAACTGAGCCGCGCAAGCTGATTCACCTTCCTGATTTTCGTAAAGACAATTTACCGTGACTACTGATATTTCGCAGGATCCCTGGTTGTTGCTCGACGAGGAATTGAATGCCTGGCAGGCCAGCGGAGAAAATGCGACCCTGTGGTGGCGTGATGATGATGCTGTTGCGGCAGGGCCCTTGTTCGAACGGCTGATGAAAATCGGTGAACAGGCGGGCTTGCTGCTCGCTGTCATCCCGGCGCCCTTGCAGGCATCCTTGTCACAGGCTCTGGCAGGGGATATACCGTTTGTCCGGGTGGCTCAACACGGTTATGCCCACATCAATCATGCACCGCGAGGCATGGGTCTGGGAGCCTGGGAGCTGGGCATGCATCGGGGCGAGCAGGCTGTGCTGGCAGATCTGGACGCCGGGCGCAGTATTCTGGAAACCGCGTTCGGCGAGACCTTCCTGCCGGTACTGGTACCGCCATGGAATCATGTCGCCCCTGAACTGTATGAGTCCCTTGCCGCCCGGGGCTACCGAGCAGTCTCTACCGAAGGGCCACGCGTAGCCCGTGAGCTGGTGCCGGGGCTGTTGAGCATCAACGGACACTGTGACCCCATTCGCTGGAAAACCGGAGCCCGCTTCGCCGGTGAGTTGAAAACACTGACGAGTCTTGTCGAGCATCTGCAGCAGCGCAGGCTTGCTCAGGTGGATAGTGATGAGGCGAGCGGTTTTGTGACGCATCATCTGGATCTTGATGAGCCGGGCTGGGCATTCAGTGAAAAACTGGCCAGAACGGTGACGGCGCACCCTGGTGCTACCTGGGTGATGCCCGCCGAATTGTTTGGAGAAAAGGCATGAGTACCGTCATCCGCGCAGCGGGCCCCGGGGATGTGGAAGCTATCTGCACGCTGCTGCACACCAAGATGAATTCGAAATTTTCAGTCGAGCGCTGGAGCCGGCTGATGAACTACCCCTGGTTGGCTGATAAGCCGGATTTCGGGAAAGTGGTTGAATCCGATGGGCAGATTCTGGGCTATACCGGGCTGATCTACAGTGATCGCATGATCGGCGACCCGCAGCGCGGGTTTCGCAAGGAGCGTTTTGCCAGCATGAGTTCCTGGTATCTGGACAAGTCACTGCGGGGCAGGGGGCTTGGCAAGGGCATGTTGCTGGCAACCATGGAAGATTCCTCGCAGACCTTCACCATTTTCACCAATTCCAGCAAACCCATCGGCATCGTGAAGGCTCTGGGCTATCAGGTGCTCGATGATCGGCGATATCACTGGTACAAGTCGGGGCCCGCTTCATCGGCCATCGTCCTGACAAGGGACTTCGACCGCATTCACGAGCGCGCCACCGATATTCAGCGTCAGATTCTGGAGGACATGCAGAGCATGCCGGTGACGCCTGTTTTCTTGGAGGCCGATGATCGGCAGGCCTTGCTGTTCTTTTCCATCAAGTCCAAGGGCGAGGATGTATTGTGGTTCGACCTGCTGTATACCAGTGATGCCGATCTCTTCACTGACTGTGCACCGTTGCTGGCGAACTGCCTGCTGCCGGATGCACCGTCGGTGCTGGCGGCTGACAGCCGCTTGATCAAGACGCCGTCAGAGGACACCATCTGTGAGCGCTTGCCGGTTGAGAGGCACTATCTGAGCAAAACCGTGGAGCCACGGGATATCGACTTTCTGTACAGCGAGTTGCAGCTGCTGGACCTGAAGCTGGATTAGACCGTTCTGCGCGTCAACCGTACAAGGGTGATGGCGTAAGTCACTTGATGCATACGGTAGAATGCGCGCAGGTGACAGATTGAAGGGGTTTGGGCGGTCACGGTTTGTAGCGGTCGGCATGAGTTGTTGCCTGCTGTCGCAGAATCCCGTTTGCCGAACAGCTTGAGTCAATGAACAGGCTGTCGACAAACCATCCTGATTTCATTGCTTGCGTGTTTGCCTGACCTCGCTGATCGGCGAGGGGCAGCCCTACGCCTGAATGAAGGGTGAGCTCCGATATCTGACACGTAAAGACCGGTTTTCAGCCTGGAAAAGGCCGTTTCAAGCGTTGAAACGAGCTGTTTTTCAGGAAAAATTCTTTGTTGAACAACCACATATCGTGGTCCGACCCGGAGGGGAACAAGATGAAGGTGAGTGTTTGGGTGGCGGCATTGCCGCTGGTGGCTGTGCTGAGTGGCTGTGGGTTTGATGGGGGTCCGGT
>CBDUIJ010000245.1:0-9060 GCA_965367215.1 uncultured Granulosicoccus sp. | reverse complement strand
AGCCACCCGGAGATGACAGCTGGCTCACATTCACACGCTCGACGACTCGCCGTAGTAGGCCATCATGATCTGATGCAGCTGCTCGAGACCATCGGTGAGGGCAGCCGGGCCAGGTTGCAGAATATTGGCTGACTTGATTTCATACAGGCGTCCATGCCTGACCGCATCGATCCGGTCCCAGCCAGAACGAGCGGCTACCTTGTCGGGCCTGAATTTCTTGCCACACCAGGAACCGATGATGATCTGCGGATCCGCATCGATGACACGCTGCGGGTCAGCGATGATGCGATCCTTGCCGTGAGACATGCGCCCCAGCTCCGCGAAGCAGTCCTGACCACCGGCCACGCCCACGAGTTCAGACACCCAGCGTATTGCCGAGATCATGGGCTCATCCCATTCCTCGAAATACACACGTGGCCGGGCAGAGTGTGGGTGCGCCTGCAGATGCCTGTCTGTCTGCTCCTCGATCTCCGACAGGCGCTGTGCATATCCATCCACCAGAGTCTGCCCGCGCTCGGCAGCTCCGATCATGGATGAGAGCGTCAGGATCATGTCCAGAATCTGCGACAGGGACCGCTGGTTCATGACCAGTACATTGACACCGCGCCGAATCAGTTCGGCGGCGATGTCAGCCTGCAGATCGGAGAAGCCGATAACAAGATCCGGCTGCAGGTCGAGAATACGCTCGTATCTGGCCGAGGTGAAGGCTGACACTTTCGGCTTCTCACGGCGTGCCTGTGCCGGCCTGACCGTGAACCCGGAGATACCGACAATCCGATCCTGCTCACCCAACAGGTAGAGCAGCTCGGTCGTCTCTTCAGTCAGGCAGACAATGCGCTCGGGATAACGAGCCCGGAGGATACTCACTCAGCGAGAGCTGCAGGACTACTGTGAGACAGGTTCGGGCAGGCTGATGACCAGCAAGTCACCGGTCTGCTCGAAGATCAGCTGATGACTGGTGACACCGGCCAGTGTGGTGGTCTCATCAACGACACCGCCCACTTCGAAGCGCCGCTCATCGGCGGTGACCACATAGGAAGGCTCGGAAGCCGACACCATCACCACCGGACTGCCAAACAGGTTTTCCAGCGTGACCAGCGCCTCGGCTTCCAGCACGGGCAATTGTTCCAGAAGGGCATTCTGGCCATCGCTGGCAGCGTCTCCGGTCTGAGCCTGAGAGTCCGCAGCGCCACCCAGCACGGGTTCCGAGACGGCGACCTCATCAGGCACATCATCTGCCCGGAAAGCCTCCATGACGCGGTCTGTGACGATCAGGCCAAAGGCCAGCACACCCAGAACAATCAGAATCTTGTTCAACTTGCGTGGACCGGGTTGTGGCTGCGACTCAGCCACATCGTTGTTTTCTGAAGGTGTGCTATTGGAATTCATCGAATCGCCTGTCCAGTTCAGAAAGTGTCATAGCCGGGAATATCGGTGACCCAGCGGATCGGCTTCGACAAGGTTGCCTGATCGGCAGCGGGTTTGCCTTCATCCGCCATGTCGGCCAGCATCTCATCGGAGCCGGCATCGATGACGGCCTCGCCTGCTGCCTGGTCGACAGTGTCGGCCGCACCGGCAAGGTCTGCCACAGCGCCTTCAATGCCTACCCTGGACTTCAGCTCCACGATCTGCCTGGCGCCGTTGTCCGCCAATGCACCGGTAATCAGGCCAGTGGCACGCTTGACGAAGTCGGGGTGCCCGGATACCCGTACGGCATCAGCACGAATCTCGATATCATTGCCCGGTACAAGCTGTTCGAACAGGGCCGTCTTGAAATCCTCGCTCAACTCGTCACTGACCACCGCGATGGAGACGCTGCTGCCACTCCCACTATCAACCGCGCTCAGGGCGCCCTCATCAAGATCGAACAGCACCGGATAGTTTGCCGACAGCTCAGCCAGAGTCTGCTCCAGGCTGCCTGTAAAACGCCCGGAGACCGGCGTTTCAAGCGTGCCTTCAATGGTGGCTTCCCGACCAGAGGACTGCGCCAGTTGCTTCACAACCAGCGACATGGGAGCGTCCTTGATCCACAGACTCAACTCCGATGCAACGCTGCCACCCTGAGCAGCCTTCGCCTCATTCGTGTCCGCCAGAAGCGGCCCCCCTGCCAATGCCGAGCAGCAGAGCGTCGCCAACAGAGCAGTCAGGCGCACGTTCATGATTGCTTCTGACGCTTGAGCGTCAATACAACTCCGCGACGCGGCATGACTTCGTCGAACAGTTGCGGCGCCCAGCAACCCTCTTCCAGAATCTTGTCGTGTTCCAGACCGGAGAACAGCAAGGCTTCCTTGACCCGGTTGGCACGTCCCAGCGCCAGCAGACTGTTGCCATTGCTGATATTGGTTTCACCATGACTGCAACCAATCACCGAGAGTACATCCGTGTGCGGATCCATCTCGGCCACATAGCGCTCGATGATGCTCTTGTTGACATCACCCAGACGCAGAGAGTCGTTGGGGAAGACCAGAATGCTCTGATCGATATCTTCAAAGCCCGAGAACACACCCCGATAGTTGGATGTCATGGTCTCGTACATGTTCTGCTTGATGACTGTCGGCTCCTCACGACTGAACCAGTCCAGCGCACTCGGTTCCGGCGGAGCCAGCATGTCGTCAATGCCCGGGCCTTCGTATGACTTGAAGGCCACTGCACTGTATTGGTTGTCCGGCGCTTCGAAGATCTCGTCATCGAGCTTGATCTTCCGTTCACGGGTGCCACGGATGATCTGCTCGCTTACCGGTACCGTCTTGCTGGCCACCACGTCGTATTGCCGTTCAACCGACAATTGACCGACAGACAGGACATACAGGTCTTGCATGCCCGTGTCAGTCCTGACTTGTCGAATCTCGGGGGTGACCCGGTTGAGACCTTCATGCCCCTTGACCCGTTCGACCTTGAAGCCTCGTTCGCGCAGCTCGCCTTCAACTTCACGCTCGAAGCGGGATCGAGGTGGCGCGACCTGTACCGTTGCCATCAGGGGATTCAGATGCGGAAACTGCGCCAGTGAATTGACAAGGTTTTCCGCGATGAGATCGTAATCGGGACGCGGCTCCTTGTCCCAGGGAGCCTTCAGCCCCACCATGCTGCAACCCGTCAGACCAGACACGACAACTGACAACAGAAGGACTTTACGAATTCGGGTATACAGCATTGCAGAAGACTTGAATCTGACCATTGTCACCGGGTTCTCTCATTGGTTTTCCGGCTCGTAAGTGGAAACATGCCGGCAATCAACTAGCCTGCCTCGTGACAGGACTGCATCAACAACAATAGCGGTTTAGACCGGTGAACGGCACCGCTGAAAGCGACCCCGACAGACGCCACGTCAGAAGTTTTCTGTTTTGTAATTGACTTTAAATCAATGTGTCAGAATAACGTCATGGAGTCCGGTGTGACACTTGCATGACGCCAATGCCGACATGTAATTGACGAATTCGTTTATCGTGAATTTCCAGTCGACATGCTCGACCCTGACACTCCCGTGACCACGCGTATTACATGGCTGTACTATTACTCATCCTGTTGATCGGCACACTGGTTGTCGGACCGCAACTCTGGATCCGATGGGTCTTCATGCGCTACTCGGCCGAGTTGCCTGACATCCCGGGCACTGGAGCGGAACTGGCCAGACATCTTCTGCAACGCTTCGAGATCGAGGGTGTGGTCGTCGAGGAAACCGATCCTCAGCGAGACCACTTCGATTCCGGAACTCCCGCGATCAGACTATCGCCGAAGAACTACCACGGCCGCTCGCTGACGGCCATTGCTGTCGCCACCCATGAGCTTGGTCATGCCATTCAATGGCACCGCAAGGAGCCCGTGTTTCGTTTGCGCCAACGCTACATTCCGTTGGCCCTGAAGTTCCAGCGTGCCGGCATCCTGATGTTGTCACTCTCCCCCATTCTCGGCCTGTTGACTCGAAGTCCGGCTGGTGTCCTGCTGCCCGTGGCTGGCGGCGTACTGGCGGCCTTGTGCGGCGCAGCCACCTACCTGATCGTACTCCCCGAAGAGTGGGATGCCAGCTTCAACAAGGCCATGCCGATCCTGGTGGACGGGGACTATATCGGCGAACGTCAGCATCAGGCAGTAAGAACGATCCTTCGTGCTGCTGCCTTTACCTATGCCGCCGGCGCACTGGCCTCCCTACTGCAAGTCTGGAGATGGCTGCCGCTGCTGCTGCGTCGCTGAGCTGCAACACCGGGCCAAACGCTTGCAGAAGGCTTCCTGCTTCAGAACCGCGGCGCCTGCACCATGCCCGTACCGATATCCTTGACCGCTGTGCCATCGGGTAGTGAGGCTGCCGTGCCACTGGCCACGACTCGAGCCATCAGACGAGCACCATCGACAAAGGTATTGTTGTCCAGCTGGCGTTGCGCCCACAAAGCCGCAATACCAGCGACATGCGGCGTTGCCATGCTGGTTCCGCTTTTCGAACCCAGTCCGCCACCGGGCACGGCACTGATGATATCCACGCCCGGCCCCGCGATATCCACCTGCGTATTGGAGAACGATGCAACGCCGAATCCGCCATCGGCCTCCTGCAAGGCCGCAACCGAGACAACGCCGGTACCGGCAGCTGGTGGTGATACGGCAATTTCATAGGTCGGCCGTTTGCTTTCATTGCCAGCAGCAGCAACTACCAGACAGCCCTGACCAAATTGCCCCTGCGCTCGAATGAAGGAGGAGAGCTCGGTAAACATGTTGATATTCGCTCGGTAGGCTTCCAGAGCAATCGAGGTGGCCGGACGCGCATCAAGACCGGCATCCTCGATCAGATAGCGGACAAAGCCGGGAAAGTCGATACCGAGGGACATCGAGATGACATGTGCACCTTCATTCACCGCCCATTGCATCGCCTGCGCTATCGTTCCGGAGGAATTGCCGCCATCCCCAAGCACCTTGCCGATCAATGCGCGCTGCACGCCGGTTGCCACACCGATGCGCAGACCGTCGACATCTCGGCCAAATACCGTACCCGCACAATGAGTGCCGTGACCGTTGATATCGTCATCGCCTTCATCCGTGAAATTTCTACGCACCAGGTCCACCCCCTGAAAGGCTGGATGATCAGGATCGATACCGGTGTCCAGTATGGCCACGGTTATGCCGGAGCCATCAAACGGAGATTGCACGGCCGCCGAGGCAGTTACCCCCCAGGTGACCGATGCCGAGCTGTCAGTGCTGACATTATCATTGGACTCGACCGGTTGAATCAGGGTCATGGGCATCAATGGTGCGATAGCCCGGGTACTCGGATCGCGACGCAAGTCATCGATATCCGACGCCCTCAAGGAGGTTTGTTCCACCTCCAGTTCAATGGCAGCAGGAGCGTTCAGTTCTGCACCTCTGACCCCCATATTGTCTATCGTTGGCACGATCTGATGCCTGGATCGGATCACGACATAATCTTCAAGATTCATGCAAGGCCTCCATGGACACAAAAAAGCGTCACGTCATTGTCAGAAGTGAAGTGCGAGTTGTGCCTGCGCACACCCCGCACCTGCTTCTTGAAGTGTCCCCCTAAATACAATGAAATGCATTCAGTCTTTGGTATGAAAGCGCCCGCGGACAGACAGCCTGACCAATGGAACCAACCCGCAAGTCGATGACATCGTGACCACCATCAACGGCAGGATGAATCCGTTCAGACGATATCGGATGAGCGGATTCGCGACACGCCGGCATCAGCCATGGCTTTCCAGGCGGCCTCGACCGAACCCTCCAGATCAATCCCTCGGCAGGCATCCTCGACCACCGACACCGTCAGGCCGGCAGCGGCAGCATCCTGTGCAGACCAGCTGACGCAGAAGTCTGTCGCCAGCCCACAGGCATAGACCTTGTTCAGACCGCGCTCCTGCAGATAGCCCGTGAGACCGGTTTTCGTACTGCCATCTGCCTCCATGAATGTCGAATAGCTATCCACTTCATCGTGATAGCCCTTGCGAATGATCAGCTGTGCGTGAGGAATATCCAGGGCATCGGCCAATTGCGCATCCGTTGAACCCTGTACACAGTGGTCCGGCCACAGCACTTGGGTACCATAGGGCATCTCAACGGTCTCGAACGGTGCCTTGCCCGGATGGCTGGACGCAAACGAGGCATGCCCCGGCGTGTGCCAGTCCTGAGTAAACACCACATTATCGAATTTTCTGCCCAGTTCATTGATGATGGGAATGATCTGATCACCATCCGAGACAGGCAAGGTGCCGCCGGGTAGAAAACAGTTCTGCACGTCAATGACCAACAGCACGGAATCAGGGCCCGGCACGATGTCCGCAGCATGGGCCATTCGCAAACCCAGCGGCATGATGGCCGCGGCGCTTGCGCACTGCAGGAATCGGCGACGCGCCATACCGATAGATAATTCCTTGTTCACTTTTTTCATGGGCATTCATTTCACCGTTGACTGAGAAGGAAAGAGCATCGTCGCAAACCCTATACGGTTTCACTGCTTGACTCAACTGCGCGACTCTGGTGCGCATAGCGGCACATCACCCTTGCGGGGAGTCGTTGACAGACAAGCCGTAGCGTCGCTTGCGGGTTTTCAGCGACACACCAGTACGGGTGTCAGATACATGAAATCGGGCCTGTATAAGCCTTGCAAAAAAGCCACATGCAGGCTGAACGCCTTGGAAAGAACGCTACTATCTCTGGCTGATAGTATGAGACGGCACTGAGCCGCATTCGTCAGACTCACCACACAGGACATCATGAGTTCTCAGCCCCTTGCCTTGACACGACACTGGCAAATACTGCGTTGCTGGTCACTGTTCATTCTTCTGTTGGCAAGCCTTTCATCGTGCGCCACGGCCTCACGGCTTGATGACTCACAGCTGGACCATGACATCACCTTCTTCACCAGCTATGGCTATCAGCTGAACACGGACTGGCATATTCCGTTTCGAGTCTGGGTGAATGAGACACCCAACAGTCTCAGAGAGCTCACGGCAAGAGGAGCCCGCAAACTACTGCGCAATGTCGCAGAAATAAAAGAGCTCTCGGAACCACAGAAAGAACGTTATCTGTGGAGAGTCAGGGATTTCGTGGCCAACAGCAAATCCGGTCAGCGTGTCTTCCTGGCGTTCGACAACGACCCTGAGCGTGAAATGTTCGCACTCCAGAATGACGAAGGTGAATTCGAGACTGATTTCAACGGGGTACTGGAAGGATCACTGACCATCAGTGCGCGGCGAGCCAGACAGCTGCTGAAAGAGCAGAACAGCGAGGACAACTGGTTGTCATTCCTGGCAAGCTCGGGCGAGTATCAGGGGCGCGGTCGTATCCAGTTGATAGCCCCAATGGGCCTCACCGTGATCTCGGATATCGACGACACTGCCAAAGTCACCGGCATTACACAAGGGGCCAGCATTGTACTGAACAACGTCTTCTTCAGCGACTACAAGGCCGCGCCTTGCATGGCAGAGCTGTACCATAGCCTGGGGGATGAAGCAGTGTTTCACTATGTTTCCGGCGCCCCATGGCAGCTGTACGAACCGACGACGACTTTCCTGTTTTCCGAGACCGCGGACTTTCCACCCGGCAGCATTCACATGAAGAACGTCAGAACCAATTTCCTTGAAAAGGATTCGTATCTGGATTTCTGGAAGCTGGCAGGCTTTTCCGGGTCCGCCACAATCGCACAGAAGACCGACAGCATCGAACGCATACTGCAGCACTTTCCGGACAGGCAGTTCGTGCTCATCGGCGACTCCGGGGAACACGACCCTGAAATATTCGCAGACATCAGTCTTCGCCACCCCGAACAGATAAGCAGCATCCGGATTCGAGATGTCGTCAATGCCGCCGAGACACAGCCGGCAAGGCTTCACGACATGATGATTATTTCGCCTGACGGTGAGAGTTGCAGTTGAGCTGCTTCTTCAGGGTTGGTAGTAACCGGTGCCTGTTGCCTGCTTCAGTCCGTCAGCCTTTTTCAGCTCTTTCCCTGGTACAGACGGTACCGTCTTTCCAGATCGAGCGGGTTCTGGATACGGCGAGATCGACTGGCATGCCACCCCATCCAACTACGCGGCAATCAAGGCATCACATCCGGGTAGAACGACGTTCTGTATGAAACCCCCTCGTGCACCAGCACAGGTGTGGTCGTAAACCAGTCAACACCTGGTGTATCAAGGCGAGAATTGACCCATTCCACATCACCGGTTCGGGCATTGACTGACGTGAGCCCATCAGGGTTCCTGTTCGCTTGTTCATCCAGAACATCCCAATAGAAGCCATAGAATGCATGACCGAAGGCGACCAATGGATTTCTTGCAAAACTCAACCCATCCTTGATCCACACGATGGAACCATCCGCTGGATTGATGGCCATTGCCGCCTCGCCGGGGGGAGTGTAATAAGTCGAGGTGTCACGTTCACCGACCATGGCATACACCAGCGTACCGTCTGTCGTACTTGAGTATGCATTGTCGCTCGAACCAGCCGGCACTGCCCAGAGCTGCTGACCACTATTCAAATCAAAACCGACAATATAGTGATCGTTGGCATCGCTTACACCTACTGCAAACACGTTACCCACCACCGTCGCGGTGGTATAGACATGCGCCGGATCGTTGATGCGCCAGAGCAACTCGAAACTGTTCTTGCCGTACGCCAGGACTTCACCCCAGGTCGAGATCAGCAGGGTGTCCCCGATGACACTGGGCACACCGTAAGCCGTATATTCAAGATCCATTTGCTTGATGATCGATCCATCGTTTCGATCGATGACTATAAATGACGGCTCCACTACATCAGGGAACAGCGAAGTTCCATGCTTGTAGATACTCTGATAGATGCGATCCGAGGTTACCAGCAAGTCCGAACCGTTCAGCTCATTTTCGTTACCAGCGCCATTCGGGTGCAGAGGCCGAGACCATTTCACCGTACCATCTGTGACAGAAACTGCCATCATCACTCCGGTTGATCCTCGGGCCCAGCAAGTTTCGGAATCACAGACAACACCGGAGGGATATTCTGAAAAATAGGCCTTACCCAGAAGGACATCCCAGAGAAGCTCACCCGTTTCCAGATCGATGGCATTGATGGTGTTGTCGTCTG
>CBDUIJ010000244.1:0-9079 GCA_965367215.1 uncultured Granulosicoccus sp. | reverse complement strand
GCGCTATACAACAACCAGGCCCCGATCAGAATCATCGGGAAGGACAGCAATTGACCCATGGTCATCCAGCCAAAGGCGATGAAGCCGAGGTCGTGATCGGGCTGGCGGACGAATTCGATGAAGAAGCGGTAGATGCCATAGCACAGCACAAACATACCCGACACGGCTCGACGCGGCCGCTCTGTCGATGAGAACCACCAGACGATGAGAAACAGCACCACGCCTTCGAAGAAGAACTGGTACAGCTGATTGGGGTGGCGCGGCAAGTCACCGGCATGTGGGAACACCATGCCCCAGGGCACGTCGGTTACCCGGCCATACAACTCACCGTTGATGAAATTGCCGATGCGTCCGGCGCCCAGGCCGATCGGAAAGGCCGGCGCGAAGAAGTCAGCCACCTGGAAGAAAGTGCGCTGCGTATGGCGGGCATACAGCCAGAACGCAACAATGACACCCAGAAAACCACCGTGAAAGGACATGCCACGCCAGCCGTACTCGCTGAAGGGATTGATGGCATCCAGTGGCTGAGTCAGCAGAATATCGGTCTGGTAGAACACCAGTGAGCCGATCTTGCCACCGAGCACCACGCCCAGAACAATGTAGAACACCGCATCGCCGATTTCATCCGGATTCCAGCCGGAGCCCGCTTTTCTGGCCCGGTGTGTGGACAACCACCAGCCTGCCAGGAAAGCGACCAGATAGGTGATGCCGTACCAGTGCACGGTCAGCGGTCCGAGCGAAAACGCTACGGGATCGATATCAGGATATTGCAGCATTCGGGACGTTGATCCGGAGAGGGTTCGGAAGGCAAACAGGCCGATAATTATACCCGCAGAGCGGCAATTGGTTCCGTGAATTGCCGAATCGGACTGATCGGCAACCCTTCCGCCCGGCGATCAGTCACACCTCATGTCATGACGGACACTGACGGCAGAGGTGGTGGCCATGAGCCGGCAAAAACCGGCTCACTATGGCCTGTACTTACACCAAACGGGCAATGCAACCAGTCAGGTAAAGCGTCTCTGGCATGGCGATGTTGACCGGATGGTCCGGCCCCTGCTGCAGTGGCGCCAGCACCTGCAGGCCCAGACTGCCGCGAGGTGTGCTCAGTCGCATCTGCTGCAGCAAGTCCTCATGGCTCAAGGCCTGTGAACAGGATGCACTGACGATGATGCCGCCCGGAGTCAGCAAGCGCATGGCAAGACGATTGTTCAGGGCGTAGTGCCGCAAGCCCTGGTCGCGGTCCTTGCGTCGTTTGATGAAGGCAGGCGGATCCAGCACCACCACATCGAATTTCTCTCCAGCTTCGAACAGTGAGCGCATGGCTTCCACTGCATCGTCACAACGGAAACTGACGCGATCCTGCAGACCGTTGAGACTGGCATTGGCCGTCGCCGCATCCACAGCCGTCTGCGAGGCATCCACACCGATGACTTCACTGGCACCAGACGCTGCCGCATTCAGTGCAAAGCCACCCAGGTAGGTGTAGAGGTCGAGTACGCGCTTGCCCTTGACCCAGGGCGCCAGAGCCGCTCGACTGCTTCGATGATCATAGAACCATCCGGTTTTCTGGCCCAGCTCGGCTGGTACCTGGAACTGCAGGCCGTTTTCTCGAATCGTGAGCACTTCCAGCGGCTCGCCCACCACCCACTCTCGGTATTCGGGCAGATGCTCCAGCTTGCGCACAGGTGCATCGTTGCGCAGATAGATGGCAGTGGCGCCGGTGACCGATTGCAGGGCATCGACGATGTCGTCGCGATAGCGTTCCATGCCGGCTGTGGTGATCTGCACGACCAGTACATCGTTGTAACGATCAACGGTCAGTCCGGGCAGGAAGTCACCTTCACTGTGAACCAGCCTGTAGCAAGGATCGTCGTACAGATACTCACGCAGGTTCAGCGCCAGTTGCAGACGTGCCCGCAGTACCGTGGCATTGAACGGTTCACGCGCATCACGACTGGTGACTCGCGCCGCTATCAGGGAATGAGGATTGACGTAGGCGTGAGCCAGGAATTTGCCGTTGGCAGATTCGAGCGTGACGGACGATCCCGGCTCGAGGCCCTTGAGAGGCGTCTGCTCGGTATCGATCTCGTTGGAAAATACCCAGCCGTGCCCGGCCAGTACACGACGTTCTTCACGCTTCTTGAGTTTGAGTGCAGTCACGCGGACAGCGAGCCTCCGCGGTTGGAGCACTGCATCAAGGCAGTACAGAAAATTGGAGCCGTTGAAACGGCCTGGGAATTACTGTTCGAGCGAAGCCAGAATCTGGTCTTCCAGTTCGCCGCGTACGGCAATGATCTCACCCAGTCGAGACAGATCACCCGCGAGCATGTCGACATCTTCAGAAGTGCCCTCAAAGGCGTCATATTTGTCATTGAAATCCACCAGGTAATCGGTGGTTTCGGCGATGGCAGGATACACATCGGCAGCGACATCCTTGACGGCTCGCCTGCGTTCCTTACCCTCAATGATACGCTGATAAACCTCGAAGTGCCCCATTGCCGTGTAGTCGACCATGATCTGGCAGAAGCGACGCAGCTGATCGGCTTCAACGGCGTGGGATTCCACGTTACGGCTGTCAAAGGAGCTCACGCCCGATAGTTGACAGTAGCTGACGACGACTTCCTGACGCAGCTTCACCAACGCGGCAATGGTGTTGTGAAGACGCTCGCGTCGCTCCACGCCTGTGGGAGGGGGTGGGGTGGAAGCTTCAGCATTGACTGTCGACATGTGCATCTCCGGCGGGTACTTGTGAGTATGACAATACTGTATTGATACAGCGCCATCTGCTTAAAGCAAGGATGTTGCCATTTGATGTGTCAATTCAACCACAACTGTTTAATCTTTACTACAGACAAACGTAAAATCCGGTTTTCAATTGCAACTGCAAGTTGATGATTTTTCTGGAAATTCGAGTTTGCCACAATACAACACATGTTAGTCGCCACCTGCATTATCCCAATAGATCAGATAATGAAAATAATCTTCGGCAGGAACGTCCGCTTCTGACACACAACGATCCGCCACCGATATGCCGGCTTTCATGACACTTTCGGCATTGCCACTGACCAATGGATGCCATTTTTCCAGCGGTTCACCCTGTGCCAGTTTTCGGTAGGCACAGCTCTCGGGCAGCCAGCCAATCTTCTGTTCGGTGAGTGGACGCACGGCCAGACAATCCGGCACTTTGCTGAAACGATTACCGTAGTCCTTACAGCGGCCACTACTACAGTCGAGTTGAACGCAGGACACACGGGTGAACCACACTTCACCCGTGTCTTCGTCTTCCAGCTTCTGCAGACAGCAACGACCGCAGCCATCACACAGGGATTCCCATTGCTGGTCGTTCATTTCGTCCAGCGACAGGGTCTCCCAGAATGGAGGATCGTCAGCCACGTCAGTCAGAAGCTTCCTGGTGGTATCGGATCAGACGCTCGACCTCTTCGGCCGACCCCATGATGACCGGCACGCGCTGATGCAGTGAATCGGGGGCAATCTCCATGATGCGTTCGGTACCGGTATGCGCCAGACCGCCTGCCTGTTCGATCAACATGCCCATGGGGTTGGCCTCGTACAACAGGCGTAGCTTGCCCTGCTTGCCGTCCGCCTGCAGCTTGGCGTCCATGGGATACATGAATACGCCGCCTCGGCACAGGATGCGATGAATGTCACCGACCATGGAGCCAGCCCAGCGCATGTTGAAATTACGCCCACGCGGTCCATCCGTTCCGGCATTGCACTCGTCGATATAGCGCTTCTCCGGTGCCAGCCAGTGGCGTGAGTAGGAGGAATTGATGGCGTATTCACTGGTTTCTCGCGGCACCTTGATGTCCGGGTGCGTCAGAATGAACTCGCCGACACTGTTGTCCAGGGTAAAGCCTGCCACGCCATGTCCGGTCGTGAGCACCAGCATGCTGGCCGAACTGTAGAGACAATAGCCGGCGCAGACCTGCTCGGTGCCCGCCTTGAGAAAATCGTTGTCGCTGGGCGCCGAAGAGTCAACATGATGGGTAATCGAGAAGATGGTACCGGTCGCACCGTTGACGTCGATATTGCTGGAACCATCCAGTGGGTCGAAAGCCAGCAGATAGTCACCGCGTGGATAGCGGTTCGGGATCGGATAATGTTCATCCATCTCTTCAGAGGCAATGCCTGCCAGCAGGCCGGAGCGCTGCATGGCATCGATGAAGACCTCATTGGCGATGACATCCAGCTTCTTCTGTTGTTCGCCCTGCACATTTTCCTGCCCGGCCGCGCCCAGAACGCCCGCCAGTTCTCCCAGTCGGACCAGGTTCGACAGGCGCTTGCACGCGGTCGCGACATCGTTGAGCAACGCCGTGAAGGCACCACGCGATTCGTTCTGCGCGCGGCCCTGCTCGATAATGTACTGGGTAAGTGTCGTGCCTATCTCGCTCATCAGATTTCCACCATGTCAAAGTCATCCTTCACCGCTCCACAGTCCGGGCAGCTCCAGTTCAGAGGGACATCCTCCCACAAAGTGCCGGGGGCAATGCCGTCATCCGGCCAGCCCTGCTCCTCGTCATAGATGAGGCCGCACACACTGCAAAGATATTTCTTGTATTTCACTACGAGTTGTCTCGCGTCAATCCGGTACGGCGCATTGTCTCATTTACAACGCCGACATGCCGTAATATGCACGTACCGATTCATGCATCAACCGCCAACCGGAGGCCACTGTGTCAACCAGCCGTACGCCAGCAGAACCCAACGCTGCCCAGCAATTGTTCGATCGTGCCCAGAAAGTCATCCCCGGTGGCGTGAATTCGCCGGTACGCGCCTTTGGCAGTGTTGGCGGAACGCCGCGCTTCATTGCCAGTGCCAGCGGCGCCTACATCACTGATACCGAAGGCAAGCGCTACATCGACTATGTCGGCTCCTGGGGCCCCATGCTGCTCGGCCACGCCCATCCCGAGGTCATCGAGGCAGTGCAGCAGGCCGCAGTCAACGGGCTGAGCTTCGGCGCTCCCACCGAGCTGGAGGTGCAAATGGCGGAGCTGATCTGCGAGATCGTGCCCTCCATCGAAATGGTCAGGATGTGCAGCTCGGGAACCGAAGCCACCATGAGTGCTATCCGACTGGCACGCGGTTTCACCGGTCGTGACGATATCCTGAAGTTCGAAGGCTGTTATCACGGTCATTCGGATTCTCTGCTGGTAAAGGCAGGCTCCGGCGCTCTGACACTCGGCGTCCCCAGTTCGCCCGGTATTCCGGCCGACTTTGCCAAACACACGCTCACCCTGCCCTTCAATGACAAATCGGCCGTGCGCGAGCTGTTTGCCGAACGCGGTGACAGCATCGCCTGCATCATTGTCGAACCCATTGCCGGCAACATGAATTTCATCGAACCGGCACCCGGCTATCTGCAAACGCTGCGAGACCTGTGTACAGAACATGGCACGGTACTCATATTCGATGAAGTCATGACCGGCTTTCGCGTCTCGCTCGGCGGTGCTCAGGAACTGTACGGCGTCACCCCCGACCTGACCACACTGGGCAAGGTCATCGGCGGCGGTATGCCCGTGGGTGCCTTTGGCGGCCGACGCGACATCATGGAGCACATTGCCCCTGTGGGTCCGGTCTATCAGGCGGGCACCCTGTCGGGCAATCCGATTGCCATGGTTGCCGGCATCAAGACTCTCGAACTGCTCAAGGCGCCTGACTTCCACCGACACCTGCATCAGAAGACCGGGCGTCTGCTGCATGGCCTGAAAGAGGCTGCCGACAAGCACGGCATCGATTTCCACACGGCTCATGCCGGTGGCATGTTCGGCTTCTTCTTCACCGATGCTGCCGAAGTCACCGGTTTCGACTGCGTCATGAAATGCGATCTCGAACGCTTCAAGCAGTTCTTTCACGGCATGCTCGACGCGGGCGTCTACCTCGCGCCATCTGCCTATGAAGCCGGTTTTTCCAGCTCGGCCCATAGTGATGCGGATATCGAAGACACCATCGCCGCCGCCAGTCAGGTGTTTGCCAGCATGGCTGCCAGGCAATAGCCAGTCGATAATAACGAGTTGAACAATCAGGGAGCCAAGAGCATGTCAGGACGTTGCATCGCCATGTGGTCAGGACCACGCAACATTTCCACGGCCATGATGCGCGCCTGGGAGAATCGTGACGATACCGTGGTGGTAGATGAACCTTTCTATGCCCACTATCTGCAAAGCACCAGCCTGGATCACCCGATGCGCGAAGAGGTCATTGCCAGTGGTGAAACCGACTGGCAGGCCGTCGTGCAATCCCTGATTGCCCCGCCGGACAGTGGCATTTTCTACCAGAAGCATATAGCCACGCACTGGCTCCCGCATTTCACCACTGACTGGCTGGACTCACTGGATCACGTCTTTCTGATCCGCGAGCCCGAGCCGGTGGTGGCATCCTATTCGATCAAGCGCGAAGGCCTGACTGCCAGCGACCTGGGCTACGAGCAGCAGGGTTTCCTGTTCGACCTGCTGCACGAACGTACGGGTGCTCGTCCGGCGGTCATTGACAGCAAACGCTTCCTGGCAGACCCCGAAGCGCAGCTACGATCCCTGTGCACCCACCTGGATATACCCTTTGACGAAAAGATGCTGTCCTGGCCCGCCGGTGCTCGTGAATCCGATGGCGTGTGGGGCTCTCACTGGTATGACGCCGTCAATTGCAGTACCGGCTTCGCACCGGCACGCAACAAGACAGTGGAACTCAGAGACGATCAGCTGACGGTTGCCAAGGCCTGCCGCCCGGATTATGAACGCCTGCGTGAGCATGCCATCTGACAACCCGGGATCAGGCAGCGATGATCTTCGCCTGAAGACTGATTTCCGACTTCAATGAATTGGTGATCAGGCATCCCTGCTCAGCCTTTTCCAACAGGCGTAGCGCCTTTGCCTCATCGGTGCCGGCCGGTACGGTCAGCTCGACATTCAATCTGAATTCGGTAAACAGGGAGTTTTTCTCCGGCCGGTCGAGAATGCCATCCACCTCACAGTTCAGCGACTGCCAGTCCAGCTTCGACGCTCTGGCAATGGCCTTGAATGTGAGTATGAAGCAATCAGCTACCGCCGCCGAAAGCAGCTCCTCAGGGGACCACAGGTTACCCGGTCCGCCAAACTGTGCTGGCGGTGCCGTCACCAGAGAGTCCAGTCCTTCACTTTCGATCAGGATGTTGCTCTGCGGCTCTCCCGAGGCTTTGACCACATAATGGTGTGGATAATCTTGCATTGCCTGACTCCCTTGTCAGTTGCCAATAAACGTTGAACCTGCATCGACGATTATAGGCTTCACACCGTGATATTCAGTGCGATTCCTACACAACTGTATCTTCGGAATAGTGACGCATCGCTTCGATGTCCAGCAGTTCTATTTCATATTCCCTGACACCCAGCAAGCCTTCGCGAGACAGCTTTGCCAGGGTGCGGGAGAACGTGGCTGGCACGATGGACAAGCGTGACGCAATGACATTCTTGGGAGCCTGCAAACGAACGACGGCACGCTCACCTTCAAACCCCTCAGGCAGCTGCCCGAGCAGATAGGCAATGAGGCGCGACGACGCCGTATGCAGACTCAGACGTTCGATATCGGCAACCTGTTCATGCAGTCTCTCGGTCAACCGCTTGAGCACCGAGAAACAGGCACTCGTGGACTGTTGCAGTTCACTGCAATAATGTTCTCCATTGACTGCCCAGACAGTACTGGCTCCAATGGCTTCCGCATCCACCGGATAGACACGAGCTCTGGCGAAGATGACCGCCTCGGCGAAGGTATTGCCGGGTGTTACCAGACTGATGACCTTCTCGGCACCATTGGGACGGCGCCTGGCCAGCTTGACCTGACCCGTGGACAGCAGAAATACCGAAGGGGCGGGCTCCCCGTGGCTGAACAGCGTTTCACCATCCTGCAGCAGGACGAGACACATCCGATCGACAATGGCCTGCAGACTGCGATCCTCCAGGCCTGAAAACAGCACCGCAGCCTTGAGTTGTGACAAGGCTCGCTCTCGTTGGATTCCGGACAAACGCGTGATGACTTGAGGCACAGATTCTCGACAGTTGCAGGTTGAGCCCTGGTACAGGCATTGGAAGGTTATGGCTCAGAACCATTGTTTATACCCTGAACCCATCCTCGCGAACAACTCATTGTTCTCTCTCCGGTCCGTGCTTCTCGCCTAGTGAGTCAATGCATAGACGACATAATTGATCCCCAATCGGTACGCCTGCGTGGTCAATCGCGCCGGATACCGCGCATCGTCGGCATGTTCCCAGGCGTCCCCGATGTCCTGATTGAAGTTGACCGCCACCATGACGCGCCCCTGATCGTCCACGATGCCGCGCCAATGGGGGTTGCGGCCGCCCTTCTCCCAGGTCTGGTTGTTCAGCCAGGCGCGGATGCCGGGAATCTGTTCTCGCTCAGTCAGGTCGTACATGACATGGAAGATTTCGCTGTCACCGGACAGCTCCTCGATCGCACGATCCGGAAAAACCTGCTCCATGACATATTCGAACTGCTGCCACTCGGCGTGGCCATGGAAGTCATCCACCATGAGAAATCCTCCGCGCAGCAGGTACTCCCGCAGCTGATCGATCTCATCGACTGACAGACTCAGAAATCCGACCTCGACCACATAGATCCACGGAAAATCGAACACATCAGTGCCTGCCAAACGCACCAGCACATCCTCTTCGGCGACGTCGATCGAGGTCAATCTGTCCAGTCCGGCCGAGAAATGGGTTTCCGCCTCTGGCCAGTCTGCCTGCCAGCGAGGCCAGCTGTCGTAGCCACCTCCCCCGTACATCAGCCGGGCAAATACGAATTCATTCGCACGCAATGCCATGGGCAGCAGGCACAGCAATGCCAGAACCACTATCAGACCCCTGGAAAAATGCATGAGTGCACCATGACCACTACTGCCTGCATCGATAGTCGTGCATCCTGCCGGCAAGTGCAATGGCGAGATAGCGTTGTTCTCTGCGTGCGTTGAACCCTGCAGAATTATTCTTGTTCCCACGTTATCGTCAGCAACGTCTTGTAAAATCGACAACGGACCGACGATTGTGCCGTCGCCCACCACACAAGGCTT
>CBDUIJ010000243.1:0-9114 GCA_965367215.1 uncultured Granulosicoccus sp. | reverse complement strand
GGCAGATTCAGGCAGATTCCTGAATCCAGCGTGCAGCTTTCTCCGCGATCATCAGGGTGGGTGAATTGGTATTGCCGCTGGTGATGGTCGGCATGACGCTCGCATCGACAACACGCAGGCCCTCGATGCCGCGCACTCTGAGGCGCTCATCGACGACGGCCATGGGGTCATCGGCCTGTCCCATCTTTGCAGTTCCTGCAGGATGAAAGATGGTGTTGGCGATATCACCGGCCAGTTTTGCCAGTTCCTCGTCGCTCTGGAACTGCACGCCGGGTTTCCACTCCTGCGGTTTGTATCGAGCCAGTGCCGGTTGCGCGACAATTTCGCGTACCTGGCGCAGGCTGTCAGCGGCTACCTTGCGATCCTCGTCCGTGCTGAGATAGTTGGGATCGATGGCCGGTGCATCTTCGAAGCGGTTCGAGCAGATGCGCACGCTGCCACGACTGGATGGGTTGAGATTGCAGACGCTGGCCGTGAACGCTGGAAACCCGTGCAGATCCTCGCCAAAGGCATCCAGGCTGAGCGGTTGCACATGGTATTCGAGGTTGGCATAGGGCTGTTCAGGGCTGGAGCGGGTAAAGGCTCCCAGCTGGCTCGGTGACATGCTCATCGGGCCGGAGCGTTTCAAGGCGTATTCCAGGCCGATGCAGGCTTTGCCAAACAGGCTGTTGGCGATGGTATTGAGCGTTCGGGTGCCTTCGACCTTGAATACGGCGCGTATCTGCAGGTGATCCTGCAGGTTCTCTCCGACGCCAGGTGCATCGAGCAAGACGTCGATACCGTGAGCCTTGAGGTGCTCGGCAGGACCGATGCCGGACAATTGCAGTATCTGCGGCGAACCAATGGCCCCGGCCGACAGGATCACCTCGGCCGAAGCCATGGCCGATTCGCTGCGGCCATGACGATTCACGACGACGCCGGAGCAGCGACGCTGTCCGTTTTCATCGGTGGCGAACAGCAAGCGCTCGGCTTGTGCACCCGTCCAGATCGTCAGGTTCGAACGATTCCTGACAGGGCGAAGAAAGGCCTTCGAGGTATTCCAGCGCCAGCCGGATTTCTGGTTGACTTCGAAATAGCCGACACCGGCATTGTCTCCGGTATTGAAGTCATCGGTATGTTCGACGCCGGATTCCTGCGCAGCTTGCGAGAAGGCTTCGAGAATTTCCCATTTGAGGCGCTGTTTCTCGATGCGCCATTCACCGCCATTGGCGTGAAAGTCGGAAAATTTTCCGTCATCGCGACTTGTCGGGTCAGCGCCTTCGTCGAGCCGGTAGTGATTCTCATGGGCCTTGAAGTCAGCCAGGGCGTGGTCCCAGTTCCATTCCTGATCGTCCAGCAAGTCTGCCCAGTGGTCATAGTCTCGCTTCTGGCCGCGCATGTAGATCATGCCATTGATGGACGAACAGCCACCGAGTGCCTTGCCACGAGGGTAGCGCAGCGTTCTGCCATTGAGTCCGGCACAGGGTCTGGTCTGATAGAGCCAGTCGGTCCGCGGATTACCGATACAGTAGAGATAACCCACCGGAATATGAATCCATGGATAGTTGTCCCTGGCTCCGGCCTCGAGCAGGAGTACCCGCTTTGACGGATCGCGGCTCAGGCGGTTGGCCAGCAGGCAACCGGCAGTGCCGGCTCCGACAATGATGTAGTCAAATGATTCAGGCGACATGGGTGGTTTCTTCTCCGTGGCGGGTAGCATCCAGCTGGCGGCAAGTCAGTCGAGCAGCATCGCCGTCATCCCTCGTGTGCTGCACTGCCGGGTCTGGTTGACGGACATTACGATCTGGCGTTACGGAAATCCAATCACGTCGACGCGAAAGCATTATAATTTTGGCTTATGAAGCATCTCCCCGAACTCCGGACCGTCCAGTGCTTCGCAACGGTTGTTCGCGAAGGCAATGTCACGCGAGCGGCCGAGGCGCTGCATCTGTCCCAGCCTGCGGTCACGCAGCAGCTGAAGAACCTGGCCGAGAGAAGCGGTCTGACGCTGTTCACTCGCACCTCGAAGGGCCTGGAGCTGACACCCGACGGGGCAATCCTTGCGCAGAAGGCCGAGCAGGTTCTGTCGGTGCTGGACGAGTTCAGGCAGACCGCTCGCGATCTGGCCGGGCAGGTCAGGGGCAGCCTGCGGGTCGGCACGATACTCGACCCTGACTCCATCCGGCTGGGCGCCTTCTTCAATGCTCTGGTACGCCGGGCATCGGGCATCCGTGCGGAAGTCACCCATGGCATGAGTGGCAATGTGTCAGAGAGAATCCTGCGCGATGAGCTGGATGCCGGTTTCTATCTCGGTGATGTCAATGCCTCTGTGAGAAACACGACGGCTGGCAAGTCCGAAGATACCTCGTTGTTTCACCGCACCGTGCTGGACACCTTCACCTACTGGGTCATCGCGCCGCCGGGCTGGGAGCCGCGGGTATCAGGGCGTAACTGGGACGAATTGGCCAGCCTGCCCTGGATCGGTACCCCGCCGGCCTCGGTACACTGTCGTCTGCTCGAACCACTGTTTCAGCAGTTCGGTGTCACTCCGAACATCATTACCGTCGTCGATCAGGAACCCTCGATGCTGGCCATGGTACGGTCCGGCGTGGGCTTGAGCCTGTGTCGTGACTCCATCGCGCTCAATGAAAGACAGGCTCGCGGCATGGTGATTTCCGATACCGTCGAGTTGACGACGACCCTTGAATTCATCTGTCTCAAGGCGCGC
This sequence comes from uncultured Granulosicoccus sp., assembly GCA_965367215.1. Taxonomy (GTDB): domain Bacteria; phylum Pseudomonadota; class Gammaproteobacteria; order Granulosicoccales; family Granulosicoccaceae; genus Granulosicoccus. The sequence continues at coordinate 6,407 of CBDUIJ010000243.1, read as the reverse complement.
CGGCAGGATCCGGTCATCAGTACCGCCCATGAACTGTTGCTGCCGATCTGGGAGCAGGCCAGACAGACCCATACACCGGATTGCGCGGAAACCAGCGCGTAATCCTGACCGCCAGAAGGAGAGAGAAATTGACCAGACTTGCTGAATGGAGTGCCTGTGCCGCGACACTGGTGGATGTTGCCACGGGCCGAAAACCGGCCGATACCGTCGTTCGCAACGGTCGCTGGGTGAATGTACATTCCGGCGAAATCATCGCCTCGACCGATGTTGCCATCAGCTGCGGGCGCTTTGCCTATGTCGGTCCGGATGCCAGTCATGCCATCGGCGAGCAGACCACGGTCATCGACGCCAATGATCGCTACCTGGTGCCCGGTCTGTGTGATGCCCATATGCATGTCGAAAGCGGCATGGTCACGGTCACCGAATTTGCCCGGGCAGTGGCACCCCATGGCACCACCTCGATGTTCATCGATCCTCATGAGATCGGCAATGTACTGGGTCTGGATGGCGTACGCCTGATGCACGATGAGGCCATGAATCTGCCTCTGAACATCTACGTGCAGATGCCCAGCTGTGTGCCGTCGGCTCCGGGTCTTGAAAATGCAGGGGCGGAACTGGGTGTCCATGAAGTTCAGGAGGCCATGCAGTGGCCGAACATCATCGGCCTGGGGGAGGTCATGAACTTTCCGGGTGTGTCCAACAATGATCCGAAGATGCTGGGCGTGATCGCAGCCACGGTCAATGCCGGCAAGACCGTTGGTGGTCATTACGCATCCAGTGATCTGGGCTTGCCGTTTCATGGCTATGTGGCGGGTGGGCCTGCCGATGATCACGAAGGTACCCGCGTCGAGGACGCCATTGCCAGGGTGCGTCAGGGCATGCGCTCAATGTTGCGACTCGGCTCTGCCTGGTATGACGTGGCCCCGCAGATCAAGGCCGTCACCGAACACGGTCTGGATCCTCGCTACTTCATTCTGTGTACCGATGACTGCCACTCCGGCACCCTGATCAACGATGGCCACATGAATCGCGTCGTTCGGCATGCGATTGCACAGGGGCTCAAGCCCATCACGGCCATTCAGATGGCCACCATCAATACGGCGGAACATTTCGGACTGGAGCGCGAACTGGGATCCATTACACCGGGCAGGCGAGCCGATCTCATTCTGTCATCGGACCTTGTGCAATTGCCGATCGAACTGGTCATGGCGCAAGGGCAGGTGCTGGCAGAAGGCGGCAAGCTGAGCCTCGACATTCCACCCGCAAGCTACCCGGCAACAGCCAAGAATACGGTGAAGCTGGGCAAGACACTGCAAGCCGGAGATTTTGCAATCAAGGCGCCGGCGTTCGCGACGGATTCTGTCATGGCCAGAGTCATCGGCGTCATCGAGAATCAGGCGCCTACCCGGGCATTGCAGGCACGCCTTGCCGTGTCGCAGGGCCAGGTGCAGATGGATGTGGACAATGATATCTGCCAGATTGCGCTGGTTGAACGCCATCGGGGTACCGGTGGTGTGGTCAATGCCTTTGTCTCGGGTTTTGGCTACAACACTGCCTGCGCCATGGCGTCCACCGTGGCACACGATTCCCACCACATGATTGTCGTGGGCACCAACCATGAGGACATGGCTCTGGCGGCCAACCGGCTGGGTGAAGTCGGTGGCGGAGTTGTGCTGTTTGCCGGTGGCAAGGAGCTGGCCATGGTCGAGCTGAGTATCGCCGGGCTGATGTCGGAGGAGCGCGCCGAGGTGGTGGCCGAGAAAGCGCAGAAGCTGGTGCATGCCATGCAGGCCTGCGGCTGTGAACTCAACAATGCCTATATGCAGCATTCGCTGCTGGCGCTGGTCGTGATCCCCGAGTTGCGTATTTCGGATATGGGCCTGGTGGATGTCACGACATTTTCACCCACCTCCTTGTTCATCGAAGAGGCTGAAGTGGAGGCCTGAACATCGGCAGTCCGGTTGCACTGCAGTACGAGCGCAAGGAACGGATCCGTACGAAGGGTCTTTAACCGGCTGTTGAATCCGTGATAGCCTCGAATGTCATTACGGGTTCAACGGAGAAGATGTCGATCATGATGTACAAATCATTGCTTACCGTTTGCACGGCCACATTGCTGGCAAGCTGCACGACGATGGAAGAGGTGAAGGACAAGGCTGTGGGCTCCGGAGACGGGGGCAAGATACGCAATGTCATTGTCATGATTGGCGATGGCATGGGGCCACAGCAAGTGGGTCTGCTGGATTCATACGTTCGCTATGCTTCCGATCCGGTACTGGATTCAAGCGCGTTTGATCGTATGGCCACGGAAGGTGTTGTCGGCATCTCTCGCACGGAATCGAACAAGGTGCTGGTTGTCGACTCGGCGGCATCCGCCACACAGTTTGCCAGCGGCAAGCTGGCCGGTTCGGAGATGATCGGTGCCGACTACGAAGGCAATCGGGCGGAGAGCATGCTGGAAGTGGCGCAGGCCAAGGGCAAGGCCGTTGGTCTGGTGTCAGATACCCGCTTGACCCATGCCACCCCGGCGGCCTACGCGGCCCACCAGCAGCACCGCAGTCTGGAGAACGAGATTGCCGCCGAGATGCTGGACACCGGTGCCGATGTGATGCTCAGCGGTGGCATACGCCACTGGCTGCCACAGGGCGTCAATGAAGAGGGCAGTGCAGTTCGGCAAGAGCTGGAAGAGCTGACCGGCGGCACCATCAAGATGAGCTCCAAGCGCAAGGATGATCGCAATCTTCTGGCAGAGGCCAGCGAGGCAGGCTATGACCTGTCATTCAACCGCACGGATCTGGCAGCCAGCACCGGTGATCGTATTCTGGGCCTGTATTCTTCCTCAGGCATGCTGGACGGCATCGCCCACACGCAGGCCGGCAACGGCGCCGAGCGGGTGCAACCAAGTCTGACCGAGATGACCGCCAAGGCTCTGTCGGTTCTGGAGGATGACGAGGACGGTTTTTTCCTGATGGTTGAAGGTGGTCAGATCGACTGGGCCGCACACAACAACGATGCCGGTACCATGCTGCACGAGATGATCAAGTTCTCCGACGCCATTGACGTGGTTCTGGACTGGATGGAAGGGCGCGACGATACCTTGCTGGTAGTGTCTGCCGATCACGAGACCGGTGGTTTCGGTTTTGCCTATTCACGTAATGATCTGCCCGAAGGTCAGCCTCTGGATGGTGATGTCTTCCACGGTGACGAATACAAGCCGAACTGGAACTTCGGTAACGTGGAAACACTGGATCGCCTGTATGAGCAGAAGTTGTCCTACGATGGCATCTTCAGCCAGTTCGATAGCCTGGACGAGAGTCAGCAGACACCAGAGAATCTGCGCATGATCGTCAATGCCAATACCGAGTTCCCGATCACGCTGGCGCAAGCCAGGCGAGTGCTGGAAACCGAGCTCAATGTCTATTACGTTCCTGACCACGGTACGCTGAGTGCAGAGCGCTTTCCGTTGATGCACGAGCGCAAGGCGTTCTATGTCTATGGTTCGGGTATTCGCAAGAATATCCTGGCCTCGGTGGTTGCCGAGCAGTCCAATGTTGTCTGGGCCAGCGATAACCACAGCAGTACGCCGGTCTATCTGTTTGCCATGGGGCCTGACGAGACTACGGATGCCTTCAAGGGCATATTGCATACCACCGACTGGGCCAACGAGATCATCGCGGTTCTGGACTGAGGTACGACCTTCGGTAGCCCCGGCCGGTTTGCGCTGCTGTAACAGGGCAGACGGCCGGGGCGTTCAAGGTATGAGAGGTAGCGGTCGATAGTTGAGTGTGACCTTGTGCAGGTTGCATGAGCAGTTGGCTGGGTTTTCCGATGTCTTCGGAAGAACTGAATGGCAGCTTGACGGCTGTCATTTCAGTTTGTAGAGATCGATTTCTGTGCGGTTCTGACAGAAACAGCTGGCTGGTCGTCCGATTTCGATTCACCTTCCAGCCCAGAGGCCGATCCTTGACTGACAGTGCTGCATCAGAGCAGAAGCGTGGCCACACCGCTCCGGCTGTACTCAGGGTGCCCTTCAGTGTCTGGATGTGGGTTCTGGCAATCCTTGTTCTCGGGTCCATCGTGACGCTCGCCATGAGTAACATCATGCGGGACCGCACGGCGCAGCTGGCCATGCAGGAATTCAACCGTCAGGTTGACGTTGCCACCAGTCAGCTGGAAAGCGCGATCGAAAAGGACAAGACGCTGACGGTCGCCGTTCAGGGGATGTTCCATTCATTCGGAACGGTTTCACGTGAGGAGTTCAGCCGCTTTGTTGCGGCTGTCGACATTGGCAAGCTGTTTCCCGACACACAGGCCCTGTCATGGAATGCGGTGGTACCCGTCGAGGAAACTGCAGCCTTCGAGCATGCCGTACAGCTGGATGATTCTGTGCAAGCGGGTGGCTACCCGGACTTTGCCATCAGACCGGCAGGCGCTGTCGAGCAGCAGTACGTGGTGACCTATATCGAACCGATGGCCGGTAATGAAGGTGCTTTCGGACTCGATATCGGGTCCAACCCGGCTCGTCGGCGTACGGTTGAAATGGCGCGTGATCGTGCTGAAGCCATGGCTACGGCGCCGATCACGCTGGCTCAGGAAACCGGATCGCAGAAGGGCTTTCTGTTCATGATGCCGGTTTATCAGACAGCTTCCCCGGAAGACCTCGACTCTCGCCGAGAGCAGTTTCGCGGTGTCGTCGTGGCCGTTTTTCGTATCGGTGATCTCATCAACGGGTCCGGCGAACTCGATTTCTCGGCGGTCAGGGTTCGCGATGTCACCGATGCCGATGAAAGCGCAGATGTCGACATCGAAGTCATCTATGAACAAGGTACGCAGACCCTGTCTGCGAATCATCAGTCACTGCTGCGCAGGATCGATGTGGCAGGCAGACGATGGGAAGTCGTCTTCAGTCAATCGGCGGAGGCCCTGAGCAGTGATGGCAGACTGAGCCGATGGGCGGTGCCTGCTCTGGGTGCCTTGTCGACCGCTCTGGCGGCGTTGCTGGTCGGGTATCTGGCTACTTCAAGGCAGCGCACACTGGTGCGAGCCGAGATGCTCACCGTCGACCTGCAGCGAGCCAATGATGAGCTCAGCCGCTCGAACACCGATCTGAGCCAGTTCGCCCATGTGGCCTCGCATGACTTGCAGACGCCGGTTCGCAACATCATGGGCTCGGTGTCGATGCTGGAAGATGCCATTGGCGAGAATCCGGATGATGAGATTCAGCGGTATCTGCAGTTTCTGAAAGACTCGGCCTTGCGCATGAAATCGCTGATCAGTGATCTGCTCAGCTATGCAGAAAGCGGTCAGGAGCTGGATCTGCAGAGTGTTGATCTGAACGCCACACTGGCGCTGGTTGCTGCGGCGACGCAGGATATCTGTGAATCCAGCGGTGCCAGCCTGAAGATTGGCGACATGCCGCAGGTAATGGGTGATGATCAACAGCTGGAGCGAGTATTCACCAATCTGATTACCAACGCCTTGAAATATTCCAGGCCGGATGTGCCGTCGCAGGTCGAGGTCACGGCCTGTGAGGCCGGTGACCATCACGAAATCAGAATCCGTGATAATGGTCTGGGTATCGACCCGGAGCATCAGAAGACCATCTTCGAGCCTTTCAAACGACTGCATCGGCAGAACGAGATTGCCGGAACGGGTCTGGGACTGGCCATCTGCCGACAGATAATCGATCGGCACAAGGGACATATTGCTGTAGAGCAGTCATCGGAAACGGGCTCAACGATCCTGCTGCAACTACCGATCGTCGGCTGAGTCAGCAGACTCGGCCCGCGGGTCGAGTCTGCACGGTTCAGTCCTGCTGCAACAAGCCGATCAGATCATCTCGCCACTGTATCCAACTGGCTGCGTCCCGTGGCCAGCTCGGCTGTGTCTCACCGTTTGCCACCGCATCGCCAAGAGCGTGCGGAACAAGCGCTCTGATCAGGGCTTCTGCCTGTTCAGGGTGGCGTTGGTGCGCCAGATAATACAGCTCTGCATCCTGCAGGCCGCGGTGCCAGGCCTTGAGTCGCATGGACGGTATCGGTCCTGCTGCAGCAGGAAAACCGATGCGCGGAAGCTGAAATCCGGGATACACCATGACGCCGTTGCCGACGCGATCATCATCAGGCTTGTAGCTGGGCTGCGCGAAGGGCAACTCGTCATTGCCCAGATTGACGGCCCACATCAGCTGTCCCTGGATACCGTAGCGAGCTCCGATGACCCCCCAGCTGCGCATGTCGCTGCCAGGCAGATTGATGCTGTGTCCACCGACGGCAGGGTGGCCGCTGTGATAGAACCAGCTGCGTTCACCGGCGGCCATCCTGTCCTGCAGAAAGCCGGTATTGGCGGCATGGGCGTTGGGTGCCCATAGCCGCACGCGTCCTGTCAGGGTCGTGGCAGGGTCCTCCTGC
>CBDUIJ010000242.1:0-9115 GCA_965367215.1 uncultured Granulosicoccus sp. | reverse complement strand
TGATCGGTGAGTTGACGCAGAACCTGCAGAACAGTGGTTACTTCCAGAGCGTCAGGGTCGTCCCACAGCAGGATCGTCGCTACGGCACGCGTGTGCCCGTCAAGGTGAACCTGAAAACTCGTGACGATAACGAAGTGGCCGTCGGTCTCGGCTACTCGACCGATACCGGACCTCGAGTCAAACTGAACTGGGACAAACCCTTGATCAATCGTCGAGGTCATTCCATTTCGACGAAATTCGGTGTTTCCAAGGATCTGCAGAACGCCAGTATCGGCTACCGGATTCCACGTCGCAACGAGCCCTTGTACAACTACTGGGGTATCGAATACGGTCTGCTCAACGACACGACCGGAGACACCGACTCGTTTCTGAGCACGCTGAATTTCCAGCGCGTCTCAAGAACCTCATCACAGTGGATAGAGTCGATCTTCCTGCGCTGGGAACGCGAGACCTTTACTGAAGGCGACAGTGGCGACGAACAGACCACCGACCTGGTACTACCCGGCGTCAGCTATAGCCGTACTCGCAGCAAGGGGTCGCCCTTCCCTACCTGGGGTCAGTCCGCCAGCTTCCAGATCATGGCAGGTTCCAAATCGGTCTTGTCGACCATCGACTTTCTGAAGACCACGGGCAGGTTTCGCTACCTGCGAGCCATCTCGGATCGCAACACACTCATCGGTACCGTGCAGTACGGTGTCATCCAGTCCAACGACTACCCACGTGTACCCATCACTCAACGGTTCTTTGCCGGTGGTGACCGCAGTGTACGTGGCTTCAGCTACAAGGATATCTCGCCGAAGAATTCCGAGGGTGAAGCCGTTGGTGGTCGCTTCCTGGAAGTCGCCAGCATCGAATACAACTACCGTTTTCTGGATCGCTGGAGCGGCGCCATCTTCACCGATGCCGGCCGGGCCTTCAACAAGTACAGCAATGGCTATTCCGTCGGTGCAGGTGTCGGGCTGCGCTGGCAATCGCCCGTCGGCCCTTTTCGTATCGATATAGCCGCGCCTATCGATGACCCCGACGACACCAGCGGATTTCGGATTCACCTGTCACTCGGGCCGGACCTGTAGCCATGAAAAGACTCTTCAAGTGGTTCGGCCGATCGATCCTGGCTCTTCTGGTACTGGTGCTGTTCGTTGTCGGCGCGGTAGCCTTCCTATTGGGAACCGACACCGGTTTCAATACCGTCACCACACAGCTGTCGAAGCGAATCGACGGGCTGCAACTGGGCAACATCGATGGCAATCTTGTCAAGGGACTCGTCAGCGATGAAGTGGACTTCAGCAATGAGGCCATCGCCATCAATGCCCGAGGCCTGGACTCCGAATGGCGACTCTCCTGTCTGGGACACCGCGAATTCTGTCTCGACAGAATCATCATCGACGAACTGACTGTCGAGACCTTCGCCACAGAGACCGCTCCGAAGGAAGACTCCACCGGTCCCATACAACTGCCCGACATCAAGTTGCCCATCGACATCACCGCCGATGAGGTTCTGATACGCAAGCTGAACTTCCAGGCCCCCGGTGATGCTCCCGTGCAAATACTGGAGAACATCCGCCTCTCAGCCAGAACACAAGGCAGCGAACTGACCGTCGACGAGCTGTCCCTGGCCTATCAGGATTACGATGCCAGGGTAGACGGCACGGTCACGCTCGAAGGTGACTACCCGCTGGATCTGGCAGTGACGCTGAATGCAGCCGACCTGATACCCGAAGAACTCCCCGAAGGTAAAGGTGCGCAGCCTGCCACTGTCGTAATGCAACTCGGCAACAGCCTGCGACAGCTCGATATCGACACAACGGTCTCGGGAGTCGTCGAAGCGTCGCTAAGCGGCAAGGTGCAACCGCTGGAGAAGAACCTGCCAGCCTCGCTCACGCTGGTCAGTGACAAGCTGGGCTGGCCCATCCAATCCAACACACAGGTACAGGCCAGCAATGTGTCGATCGGCGTCGATGGCACGCTGGACGACTATCAGTTGAAGCTCAACGCCGATGTCGACGGCGAACAGGTGCCTGCGACGAAAATCGCCCTCTCCGGTGTGGCCAATACCGAACGCCTGTCCTTGCCGGGTATCGATATACGAACCCTGGGCGGCACGGCCAAGGCCAGCGCCAATGTGTCGTGGAAAGACCTGCTGCAATGGGATACCCAGTGGACGCTGAAGAACATCGACCCTTCTCTGCAAGTGCCGGAAGTCAGCGGCAAACTGAACGGCAATATACAGGCCTCTGGACGCGTCGAGGATGGCAAATGGACTCTGAAATTGCCCAAGGCCAATATCAATGGCACCCTGAGAAACTACCCTTTCTCACTGGATGCCGTGATCTCCAAGGGTCTGGACGATGTCTGGTTGATAGACAAGGTACTGCTGAACAATGATCAGAACCAGATAAACGCCAAGGGTCAGGTCAGTGATCGCTGGGATATCAAGGCACTGGTCAAGCTGCCGCAATTGCAGAACCTGATGCCCGAGCTTGCCGGTGGGTTCAACGCGGACCTGAGCATGACCGGCCCGCTGGCCACTCCCAACGTCGACCTGAATGCGACCTCCTCTGTGGTCAAGTACAACGATCTCGTCGTTCAGGGGGTCAGCATCAAGGCCGGTATCGAGGAACTGTTTGTCAAGCAAAGCAGCCTCATAGTCGCGATCGGCACACTGCAAGCAGGCACCCAGATCGTTCAGAATACACGTCTGACCCTCACGGGGCAGCGCGATGAGCATCAGTTGAGGTTCTTTGCCGATGGCCCCGATGCCACGACCATCGATCTCCTGGCGCAAGGCTCTCTCAACGATCAGTTCGATTGGGACGGTAGCCTTGAAAGTGTCGAACTGGAAGTGCCGGCGCACGATATCCGCCTCAACCAGCCTACTGCTCTGAGCTGGAACAACACAACGAAAAAATTCGCCGTGGACGCCCATTGCTGGACCACAGAAGGCAGCAATCTGTGCCTGGAGAACAAGGTCGTGGCAGAGGCCAGCGGGCACGCCACGATCACACTGGATCAGTACGCTCTGGATCGATTGAACGCCTTCATGCCGGCGGAAACCACCCTGCTGGGCAGTCTGCAGATGAATGCCGATATCGATTGGGGTGAAGACCAACCCGGCGGTTTTGCCGCCAGCGTCAATACCCGGGTCATCGATGGTGGCGCACGCGTGTCCGATGCGGACGAGAACCCCGTGTCCTTTACCTACGATGCATTGAGCCTCGACACACAAGTGAACCCGGAGTCCGTCAAGGCCGAGCTGAACTTGAGTTCGAAGAATCTCGGACAAGCCAACATTACCCTCGAGATGGATCCCTCCGGCGAGACCAAGCCTATCAATGGCGCGGTGTCACTGGATGGCCTGGATATCAGAGTGGCCAAAGCCTTCTTGCCGGAATTCGATGAGATCAGTGGCGAAATCAGCCTCGATGGCAAGCTGTCTGGCCAACTTACCGACCCGAGGTTCGATGGCGAGCTGGTACTGGATGATCCCGTTTTGCGCGCAGAGATACTGCCTCTGCCCATGACGGGGGGACGCATTGTCACCACCGTCAAGGGTAAACGGGCCATCATCGATGGCGAGCTGAACAGCGACGAGGGCCTGATCGCCATCGAAGGCAGTGCCAACTGGCAGGACCTGGCAGCCTGGCGTGCCGATGTCGATCTGAATGGCAAGAAGCTGAACCTGCAAAGCGATCCACTGCAAGAGTCCGAGGTCAATCACCAGATCCAGATTCGGGCCCGCCCCGGTGTGATTCGCATCAGTGGCGATATCGAGATTCCCATGGCCAGTATCGACGTGGAAGACCTGCCTCAGGGTGCAGCCAGTGTCTCCAGCGATGTGGTTATCGTGGAGGATATCGAAGAGAACAAACGTGAGGCAGCGGCCAATCCGCCGAGCGAGACCAAGCTTCAGATGGCCGTGAACGTCTCACTGGGTGATGACGTGAACCTGTCAGCCTATGGACTCACCGCCCGCCTGACCGGCGACATGGACGTGCGCATGAACAGCCCGAAGCCGGTCCAGCTGGGCGGCGAAATCGAGGTCGTCGACGGCATCTACAAGCAATATGGTCAGAACCTGAAGGCCGACGGCCAGATCCTGTTTGTCGGCCCCGTCAATCAGACCCGCCTGGCAATCGATGCCGTACGTGAAATAGACACGGAAGACCCGACGCGTACCGCCGGCTTGCACATCACCGGTACGGTTGCCGATCCGGAAATCACCCTGTTCACTGAACCGGACGACAAGACAGAAGATGCCATCCTCTCCTATATCGTTCTGGGCAGAGACATCAACGAAACCAATGATCAGGAAGCCAATCTGTTGGCGACCGCCGCCCTGGCACTGACGGTCAAGGGTGGACGTAACATTGCCGGCGGCATTGCCAGTGCTCTGGGGGTACAGGACTTTGCACTGGAGACCCGCGGCAGTGGCGACGATACCGAACTTGTCGTCAGTGGCCGCCTGAATGACCGTCTGCTGTTGCGCTACGGCCGCAGCGTCTTCGAGACAACCAGTACGCTTTATCTGCGCTACGACCTGACCAAGAAGCTCTACCTGGAAGCGGCCCAGGGAGCCGTCGAGCAGGCTGTCGACATTTTCTATTCCTTCTCTTTCTGACGGCTCGAAGCGGGGCAAAACCTGCCCCATTTGCGCAGCGACAGCTCCACCGTTCGTTATGCCCTGGCAACTTGCGCAGGGCAAGATCAACCCCATTTACGCGGTGACACATGCCGGCTTGCCCGGTTGTTTGCTATACACTGCATAAAACCACAACAAAGACAATCACATGGCCTCTGCGACCGACCAGAATCCGGATGAACTGTATTCGCAAGCACTCTATATAGATACCAGCGAGGCTCTGGTAGAGCTCTGCAAGGAGCTGCGCCAGCGACCCTACATCGCCATCGATACGGAATTTCTGCGCGAGCGAACCTATCGGCCCGAGCTCTGCCTGGTCCAGGTCAAACACGAAGAACTGCTGGCCTGCATCGACACGCTGGCCATCGACGACCTGAGTGCGCTGTCCGAGCTTCTGCTGGACACCTCCGTGACCAAAGTCTTCCATGCCGCGTCTCAGGATCTCGAGATCTTCTACCTGCTGGCGAAAAAGGTACCCACGCCCTTGTTCGATACCCAGACCGCAGCGCCATTACTCGGGTACAACGAGCAGATCGGCTATGGCAATCTGGTGAAGGAGCATCTGGGTGTGGAACTGGCCAAGACTCACACTCGGGCCGACTGGACGCGACGCCCGCTGCCACGCCAGCAGATCACCTACGCCCTGGATGACGTCATCTATCTGGAAGCCCTGTATCTGGACATGCACAGCCAGCTGAAGGAACTGGGCAGACTGGACTGGCTGCAGCCGGAATTCGAAGATGCTGCGCGGGTGGAAAAATACGATCAGCCGGCCGGCGAACGCTGGAAGAAAATCCGCAATATCCAGCGATACAAGGGTCCGGCGCTGTCGATCATCCAGGCACTGGCCAAGTGGCGTGAGATCAAGGCACGTGAGACCAATCAGCCCCGCAACTGGCTGTTGAAGGATGACGTGCTTTTGAATATTGCCCAGCAGCAACCGGATTCCGCGACAGAACTGACTCACATCAGGAGTCTGGAGCGCAAGACACGAGAGCGTTTCGGTGATGAAATCCTGGCTGTGATCGAAGCTGCCAAGGACCAGGAACCGGAACCCCTGCCGCCGTTCGCCAAGAAACAGAAACTCAATGGCGCCAATCTGGCACGTGTGCAGTTGCTCAATGCCTGGGTATTCCAGCGCAGCCAGGAACTGGGGATTGCCCCGACCATCCTGGCTCCGCAGAAGCTCCTGGAAAAGATGGTGACATCAGACGGACGCTCGGCCTTGAGTGGCTGGCGAGACCCCTTGCTGGGTGATGATCTGACAGCGCTGCTGGAAGGTCGTGCCACGATTTCCAGTACATCCAAAGGCCTTGTGTTGACGACAGCATGATGGATGTGAAACGCTGTTGTAACCTTTACCCGAAAGTGCAAAGGCCAACCTCAAGCAAACCCACCGAGTTCCCATGACCTCCTCCAGTACCGCTGTAACCCTCAATCGCCCGCTTTCCAACACCAATATTCTGGCAGAGAAGACACTTGTCTCGCCAGATACCTTGAAGCAGCGCTATCCGAGAACCGAAAAGGCCAGCCAGACCATCGAAGCCGGTCGTGCCAGTGTCGAGGCCATCCTCGACGGACATGACAAGCGTTTGCTGGCGGTGGTCGGGCCCTGCTCCATCCACGATGTGGAGATGGCCAAGGACTATGCGCAACGGCTGCTGAAGCTGCGTGAGCGTGTTGCCGATCGCATCGAGCTGGTCATGCGCGTGTATTTCGAGAAGCCGCGTACCACTGTCGGCTGGAAAGGCCTGATCAACGACCCGCATCTGGATGACAGCTTCGATATCGAAACCGGCCTGTCACGCGCCCGTGAACTGCTGGTCTGGCTGGCTGATCACGGCATGCCCACCGGCACCGAAGCCCTCGACCCCATCAGTCCACAGTACCTGTCAGACCTGTTCACCTGGTCGGCCATCGGCGCAAGAACCACCGAATCGCAGACACACAGGGAAATGTCCAGCGGCCTGTCCACGGCCGTCGGCTTCAAGAACGGGACTGACGGCGGGCTGGTAGTGGCCATCAATGCCATGCAATCAGCGGCCAATCCGCACAGCTTCCTGGGTATCGACAGCCGTGGCCAGGCAACGGTACTGAAAACGCGTGGCAATGCCTATGGCCATGTCATTCTGCGCGGTGGCAATGAAGGCCCCAACTATGACTCGGTGAATGTATCGCTGGCCGAGCAAGCCATGGACAAGGCCGGCCTGCCCAAGCGCATCATGATCGACTGTTCGCACGCCAATGCCAACAAGGATCACAACCGTCAGCCTCTGGTCGCTCACAATGTGGCCGATCAACTGGCGGCCGGCAACGAATCCATCATCGGCATCATGCTCGAATCCCATATCAATGCTGGCAATCAGTCGCTCAAGGATCCGAAGGATCTCGAGTACGGCGTCTCCATCACCGATGCCTGCATCGACTGGGATACCACCGAGACCCTGATGATGCAATTGCACAGCGACCTGGCCGGTCGGTTCGAATAAGGCATGAGCGGCCATTCCTCAACACAGGCGCGCGATTCGATTTTCGCCGCCCCGCTGGGAGACATCGAAGGATTTCGCTTCAACCAGTCGGTTGTCGATGTCTTTCCGGACATGTTGCGGCGTTCAGTACCCGGCTACGAAGCGATCATTACCCAGTCAGCCCTGCTGGCCAGTCGCTACGTGCAGCCGGGCACCCACCTCTATGATCTGGGCTCATCACTGGGGGCTACCGCCATCTCCATGCGTGATGCCCTGCTGCAGGTAGACCCTGCCAACAGTCAGGGATGTGAGATTCATGCCGTGGACAATGCTCCCGCCATGATCAAGGCCAGCCGGGATCTGATCGACTTGCACGAAAGCCAGCAGGACCCGGCGCGCCCGGCAGCACCGATCATCCTGCACGAAGCCAATCTGGAAGAGCATCCGCTGAGTCAGGCCTCGGTGGTGGCGATGAACTTCACGCTGCAATTCGTGAATCCGGCCGCACGTGCGGCACTGATGCGCAAGATTGCGGACGCCTTGCAGCCGGGTGGAGTCCTGATACTGAGTGAAAAGGTATGTTTCGACGACCCGGTGGTCAATGAAATGCATATCGACATGTATCACGCCTTCAAGAGTCGTAACGGCTACTCCGATCTGGAAATCAGCCAGAAGCGCACGGCTCTGGAAAATGTACTGGTGCCTGACACTCTGGAACAGCATCGTGCTCGTCTGCTGGATAGTGGCTTTACCCATTGCACGGTCTGGTTCCAGTGTTTCAACTTCGCCTCTCTGATCGCCATCAAGCGTTGACAAGCTGGCACACTGCAAGGTCTCGCCGCGATCGATTTTGATGATCGCGGCATTACTTTCACCCAAGCGGCCAGAATTGTCTGGTCGGTCAGTAGATTCTGCACTGCATGTCTGAACTCGAATTCGATGCCCAACACCTGATCTCATCCCTGGCCGGTACATCACTGGCCCCCTGGGGCGAGTCACTGGCCGCGGCCGTGATGGACCAGGGACACGCACTCAAACACGGTCATCTGCCGCGCTGGGATAATGCGGTCAAGGCGCTACCAGCCAGTACCCAGTCTGGCTGGACCATCGAGGATGGTGCCGTATGTACCGCCTCGCATCTGGCATCCGACCAGACCGATGCGCTCGAACAGGCCTTGTCGGAGCTCATGCCATGGCGCAAGGGACCCTTCCTGATTGGCCCAGTCCTGCTCGATACCGAGTGGCGCTCGGACTGGAAATGGGATCGCATCGCACCGCATCTGGAGTCTCTGCAGGATCGGCTGGTGCTGGATGTTGGTTGTGGCAGCGGCTACCACCTGTGGCGCATGCGCGAAGCTGGCGCCAGACAGGTACTGGGTATCGATCCCAGCCTGCTCTACCTGAAACAGTTTGAAGCCGTGCAGCACTATGCCCAGGAAGCGGCTCTGCATTTTCTGCCTCTGCCCATGGAAGCGCTGCCCGAGAGCATGCAGATATTCGATACCGTATTTTCCATGGGCGTGTTGTATCACCGACGAGAGCCGATGACGCATCTGGCAGAGTTGCATCAGGCACTGCGACCAGGTGGTGAGCTGGTGCTGGAGACCTTGATCATGCCCGGTAACGGGGATGCCTCGCTGGCAATTGGCGAACGCTACGCCAATATGCGCAATATCTACGAACTGCCCACCGTCGACCACCTGGAGAACTGGGTCGAGGCCGCCGGATTCGACAATGTGCGTACCGTCTCGGTAGAACAGACCAGTCTTGAGGAACAGCGTCGATCTCACTGGATGCAGTCCCATTCGCTGGAGCAGGCACTGCGTGCCGATGACCCGTCGCTCACCATTGAAGGTTATCCGCGGCCAACACGTGCGGTAGTGCTGGCCACAGCCTGATAACCGGCGGCCCATCAGCCCAAGACCAGCCCAAGTCCAGCCCATCAAGCTCGTCAGCTCGTCAGCTCGTCAGCTCGTCAGCTCGTCAGCTCGTCAGCTCGTCAGCTCGT
>CBDUIJ010000241.1:0-9138 GCA_965367215.1 uncultured Granulosicoccus sp. | reverse complement strand
CGCTGAACCTGAAGTCCATTCAGGACTTCCTGCATTACCTGATCGAGGAAGCACGGTCCAGCCGACACTCATCCTGACTACTGCAAGCGTGGCAAGAGACTGTCAGGATATGCCAGCCTCGGGCTGGTAGTTGGACTCTACTGGCGAACGGAGTCAGGCAGGCACAGGTGTTCTGTGGGCTGAGAAATCACAATTGTGCAAACAATCGGGATTCGACTGATATTGCCCTGCCATCTGCCGATAGGGTTGGCAGGCGATATACACTTGACGAGCAATGCGACTCAAATACCAGCTATTCCTTGCCATGCTGCTCGGCAGTGGGCTGCTTATCGCCCTGATGTATGCCATCAACAGCTGGAGCTTCAACCGCGGCTTTCTGGGTTACATCAACAGTACCGAGGTTGCCCGAATCGAACCGATCGTTGACGATCTGGCAGCCAACTATGCAGAACACGATGGCTGGGAATGGATCGCCGCCAGCCACCGACGCTGGGGGGCCATCGTTGATCGCCATCTGGGCATACCTGCCAACCGTCGAGACAGGGCCGCCCCCCAGAACAGACCCGACTTCCCCCCGGCTCCTCCGCCCATCGCCGGTGGTAGAAAACCGCCAGCCGGCGACAAACCAGGCCCACAGGCCGATCCGGAAAGAGGTCCGAGTAACCTGACGCTCGACCCGAGACTGTTACTGGCAGACGCCGAAAAAACCATTCTCTATGGGTTCATGGGGGCTGATATCAATTCACCGGAAACCACCTGGCTCCCCATCAGTGTGGAGGACAATGTCGTGGGCTTCCTTGGCTATCGACGCCTGAAACAACCGCCCGGACAACTCGATCAGGTTTTCGCCGAACAGCAGAAACGCAGCTTCGCCTACGCCGCCCTGGCCATGATTGCACTATCGGCACTGCTGGCTGCAGCGCTGTCTGCGCGCATCGTCGGGCCGATCCTGCATATTCGCAATACGGTTCGCAAGATTCGCAAAGGCAAGTACGATCAGCCTATCGACATGACACGACGTGACGAGATCGGAGATCTGGCTCGGGACATCAATCGTCTAGCCACCGCACTCGACAGGAATCTCAGTGCGCGCCAGCAATGGCTGGCAGAAATCTCTCATGAACTGCGAACGCCCGTGGCGATACTGCAAGGCGAGCTGGAGGCCATGCTCGATGGCGTCATGCCGATTGATGAGGTGGCCATCAAGTCCCTGCACGACGAATCGCTGCGACTGTCACGCCTGATCAACGATCTTCACAAACTGACCCTGTCGGACATCGGTGCACTGGACTACCGTTTCGAGGTGCTTGATCTGGTCGAACTGATCAGCGAACGCTGCCGTCTGGCGCAGCCGCTGGCCAGTGCTCGCTCACTGAGCATCAATACGGATATCAGCACCCGGAACGCCTTGATGAAGGCCGATAGGGAGCGCTTGAGCCAACTGGCTGACAATCTGCTGCAGAATTCGATTCGTTACACCGACCCTGGTGGTGTCATCACTGTCTGCCTCTCCACCAACGACCAGCAGATCTGTCTGTGCTGGAAAGACAGCTCTCCCGGCGTGACGACCGAGCAGTTGCCACACCTGTTCGAATCACTCTACCGTACCGAGGCCTCACGCAATCGTGATACCGGCGGTGCCGGTCTGGGGCTTGCCATTGTCAGCAAGATTGTAGAGGCTCACGAAGGCACGATCGAGGCTTCACATTCAGAACTGGGTGGCCTGGCCATCACCATCCGCTTTCCCTTGCATCGCTGAGCACACCATGAAAATAGCCATCGTCGAGGACGAGCCCAAGCTTGCCAGAATCCTGCAAGGTTACCTGCAGAAGGAAGACTATGAGACCGAGTTGTTCGAGGACGGACAACTGGCGCTGAACGCCATACTGAGTTCCCCTCCCGATCTTGTGCTGCTTGATCTGATGCTGCCCGGTCTCGATGGCATGAGCGTGTGTCGAGAGATCCGCAAGCAGCTGGACGTTGCCATCATCATGATGACGGCACGTGTTGAAGAAGTCGATCGACTGCTGGGTCTGGAGATCGGCGCCGATGACTACATCTGCAAACCCTTCAGCCCACGTGAAGTGGTCGCCAGGGTCAAGGCCGTGCTCAGACGCACCCAGCCAACAGAGGAACAGTCAGCCGACAAGCAGAACTTCGTACTGGATGAAGACAAGGCGGTGGTCAGACTGTGTGGAGACAGGTTCTGCACACTGACTCTGGTTGAATTGCGCCTGCTGAAAACGCTCAGTGCCAAGCCGGGTCAGATCTTCAGTCGTGATCAGCTGATGCAGCGCATCTACATGGATAACAGGATCGTCAGTGACCGCACCATTGACAGCCACGTCAAGAAGATTCGCCAGAAACTCCACGAGATTCATCCCGAAGCCGAATACGTACATTCGGTCTACGGGATCGGCTACAAGTTCGAAATGCCGGAGCTCGCTGACTGAATTCTGCCAGCACAGCACCGGACTTCAACGGGCAGACAAACCTGGAGAGCAATCGATCTCCGGCTTTAACCTTTCCAGAACCCTGCCAGCTCCTCGGCTTGCACGACATGGCAGTAGATCATGTTGATGATCTCCAGCTCGTGTTGATGCAATTGATCGGTTGCCGCGGCACAGGCATCTTCCACCACCACGACCCCGAAGCTTTCATCGGCCAGGCTGCGTACGGTTGAAGAGACACACTGATCGGTGAAGATACCCGCCACGACCACATCCTTGATACCCATGTTCTGCAGTATCAGACGCAGATTGGTACCGGTCAGCGCCGAGTCAGTCGTCTTCAATACCGTGATCTCGTCACCCTGAGGTTCCAGCTCATCCACTATCTGGCTATCCGGTCGATCCTTGGGCAGCAGCAGATAGTTGAAGCCCGGTTTCTTCTGGCTCAGTGAACGGTCCCTGCCATCATTCTTCAGACAGGCTATACGGGCGAATATCACTTCTACTCCGCGCGCTCTCGCATCGGCAATCAAGCGGGCCGTATTGGGAATGACGATGTTGTTCATGCGATCGAAGAACGGCTGCCAGCGCGCAGCTTCGGCCTTGTCATCGGGTATTTCCAGATAGGTGTTCTGGATATCGATGACCAGCAAGGCGGTGGAGTCCGACTGCAGCTCGATGTCGTCAGGCGGGTCTGCCTTCTCGTAGTAGAACGATCGGTATGCCGTTTTCCAGGACATCAGCAATGTTTCCTCATGGGTTTGACTGACAATTTCATCTCAACCGGCTTCTCTGGCAGACCAGTGATTCCTGCCGTGGTTCTGCAGCAGCTGCTGTTCGGGAGCTGTGCCTACCGCATGCATGACCGACACGAGATCCTCGGTGGAACGCACAAACGGTACGCGCTTGTGTTCCGGGTCAGGTATGGGCACCGCTGACAGAAGGCGCTGAGTGTAGGCGTGACGTGGATTGCCCAGCACAGCCGAGGCTGGACCGGTCTCCACAACCTGTCCGGCATACAATACCGCCACCCGGTCACTCACCTGCTCCACCACAGCCATGTCATGCGAAATGAACAGGTAGCTCAGGCCCTCTTCCTCCTGCAACTCACGCAGCAGTTCCAGTACCTGCGCCTGCACAGAGACATCCAGTGCCGACACGCATTCATCCGCCACGATCAGTTTCGGATTCAGGGCCAGCGCGCGGGCGATGCAGACGCGTTGCCGTTGCCCACCCGAGAATTCGTGAGGATGCCGTCGCATGGCATCCAGAGGCAGACCGACGCGTTTGAACAGCCAGGCGACTCTATCGCTCAGCTCCGTACCGCTGGCCAATCCATGCACGAGCAGAGGCTCGGCCACCTGATCGCCGACAGTCATGCGCGGATCCAGCGAGGCGTAGGGATCCTGAAAGATCATCTGTACATCTCGCCGCACCGTTTGCAGCGATCGCCGGCTCAGCCCGCGAGTGGCACGACCATTGATCCTGATGTCACCATCGAAGGGCAGCAAGGACATCAGTGCCTTGCCGATGGTGCTCTTGCCACTGCCTGACTCTCCAACCAGTGCCAGCGTCTCGCCGGCATTGATGGAAAAGGAGACCTTCTCCACCGCGTGCACATTCTGCTGTACGCGATTGAGCAATCCCCCTCTGACCGGAAATCGAACCGACAGGTCGTTGACTTCCACCACGGTTGCCGTATTCGTCTGTTCGGGAACATCGGCTGAGGCTGCCACGCTCCCCAGGCGCGGCACGGCTGCCAGCAGCTCACGTGTATAGGCAGTCGACGGATTCGCGAACAGCTGCCTGACCGGTGAGGTCTCCATCTGTTTGCCTGCCCGCATGACGATGACGCGATCGGCAATCTCGGCCACCACTCCCATATCATGGGTGATCATGATGACAGCGGTACCCGCGCGCTCCTGCAACTTGGCAATCAGGTCCAGTATCTCTGCCTGTACCGTCACATCCAGCGCGGTGGTCGGTTCATCGGCAATCAGCACATCCGGCTGGCAAGCCAGTGCAATGGCAATCACCACACGTTGTCGCATACCGCCGGAGAGTTCGTGCGGATACTGCTTCATGCGCCTTTCCGGTGAGGTCATGCGCACCTCCTTCAACAACTCCAGAGCCGCGTTCGAAGCTTCTGCCGCGGAGATATCCTGATGCGCCAACAATACCTCGGTAATCTGCTCACCGATGGTCATGACAGGGTTCAGTGATGTCATGGGCTCCTGAAAGATCATGGCCACCCGCGTGGCCCTGATCTTTCGGTACTCGGCCTCGGACAGGTCCACCAGGTCCCTGCCTGCCAACAGAATCTGCCCGGCCGTGATACGCGCCGCAGGCTTGGGCAGCAATCCCATGATGGCCATGGCCGTCAGCGATTTCCCGGAACCCGATTCACCGGCAAGGCACAGCACCTCGTTGGGCATCAACGAAAAACTGATGCCATCCAGCACCGTCTTGCCACCACCGGCCGTGGCTACCTGGATGGTCAGGTCCTTGACCTCCAGCAGCGGTACAGGCGATTCAGCACCGTCTGTCATGTCGGCCTCGTTGTCCGGGATTATCGCGTTCATCACGTCTTATTCGAAGACGATACGTGGAAAATAGAAGGAGACCACCCAATTGGGCTGGTCCACGATTTCCGATATACGCAGGTCGCCACAACCGGAACACAGCATGTAGGCGTCCGTGGCTGACAGACCACGCGTTGCACACAGCAGATCGATCATGCCGGACAATGCCACTCTGGCACCTTCCATCAGATCGCTGCCGATACCTGTCGTGACTTCATAGCCGGCCGAATCCAGATGATTGGTAACGGGACCGGGGGTCGTGAATCGAGGCATGGCCAGAGGCTGCTGCTTGATCAGGTCCAGCTTGAGGGCGACCGACATGGGGCTCTCGATAGCTGTACCACAGACTTCACCATCACCTTGAGCGGCATGCGTATCACCGATGGAAAACAAGGCACCGGCAACTTCAACCGGCAGATAGAGCACCGAACCTGCGGCAAGATCACGAATATCCAGATTGCCACCCACTCTTCTGGGCGGAACCACTGAATGCAGACCGGGTTCCGCGGGTGCCACGCCGATGGTGCCGGCAAAGGGTTTCAGCGGCACTCTGGCATCCTTGGTGAACAAGGCCGGTTGCAAGGTGTCCGCCTGATAGTTCCAGACCTTCAAGGCCGGATCGGTGAACTGGTCAGCGAGCAGACCGAAACCGGGAATGTTCGCTGTCCAGCCAAAACCGGATGGTTTGTAGGAAAGCAGTTCAACCCTCAGCACATCGCCTGGTTCGGCGCCATCCACAAAGACGGGCCCGGTAACCGGGTTGACCTTGCCAAAGTCCAGAGACACGACATCTTCTACCGTACTCTCAGGTGTCAATTGTCCGGCCGAACTGTCCAGACACTCAAACTCCAGTGAACTACCCGGCGCAACACTCTGCACCGGCTTGATGGAATGGTCCCAACCGAAATGATGATGGGCACCATGGATGGTGTACTGAGGGCTGTTGCACATGATGTTTATTGAGCTGCAGTTGAGTAAACGTAATCGTAGTTGACCGGCACATGAACCGGATCGACAAAGATGGCATCCTCACCGCCGACGGCAGGCGAACGCATGGTGAAGCGCTGTTCATTGAATACCGGCACCCATGGCGCATCTTCCATGATGGAGAGGTAGATCTCGCGCCACATCTGCTCACGCTCGGCTGTTTTCGCAGGATCGGTCATGCCGTCCGCCGCCACTGCCTTGGCATCGAGCTCCTCGTTGCAGTACCAGGACCAGTTCCAGCCACCGGGAACCGCGCCGGCACAACCCAGGATGGGTCCGTAGAAGTTGGACGGATCCGGGAAATCCGCAATCCAGGCCATACCACCCGACCAGATCATCGGAGCCTGATCAGGCTCACCGCCGGCAGCAATGACATTGGCCTGTGCCAGTGACTTGATGGAGGCATTGATACCGATGGCCTTCAGATCCTGCTGGATGGACTGTGCAATACGTGGGTTGGGATCGGTGTTGTAGACATACAGCTCTGTTTCGAAACCCTCGGCAAAACCGGCCTCAGCCAGCATCGCCTTGGCGGCGTCCGGGTCGTAGGCATAGCCTTCATAGTCCGGTGCATAACCGGGCATGGTAGGCGGTAGCGGTTGATTGGCAACGACGGCCCGTCCATTGATCACCCGGACGATGCGATCCTTGTTGATCGCCATGTTCACAGCCTGACGTACGGCCTTGTTGTCAAACGGAGGCATCTTCACGTTCATGGTGATGTAGCCCGTCTGCAGCTGCCCACCTTCGATGATGAAGTCCTTGAACTGTTCGTCGTTGGAGACTTCCACGAACTTGGCCGGTGGAATACCATCGCCCGGGATGTCCACTTCACCCTGCTGCAGTCGCAGCAATGCAACCACAGGCTCCTGTCCGACTTCGAAAGTGATCTGGTCAAGGTTCGGCAACCCTTCCTTCCAGTAGTCTTCATTGCGAGAAAAGATCAGATGCTGACCCAGAGTCCAGTCGGTCAGTTCGAATGCACCGGTGCCTACCGGATGCTTGCCAAAATCCTCGCCGAACTCTTCAACGACTTCCCTGGGAACCACCGATGAGAAGTTGATGGCCATGACATGCAGGAATGTTGCATCGGGCCGGGACAGTGTGATGCTGATGGTCTTCGGGTCAACGACCGTGACACCGGACAGACTCTCGGCATCGCCAGAGGACATTTCATCGTATCCGGCAATGGAGCCGAAGAATCCGGCACCCGGGCTCTGAGTCTTCGGGTTGGTGACGCGGTCCAGTGAATACTTGACATCTTCTGCCGTCATGGCGCGGCCATTGTGAAATGTCACCCCATCACGCAGCGTGAATGTGTAGGTCAGGCCATCGTCAGACAGGGTATGGCTTTCTGCCAGATCACTGACCAGTTCGGTCGTGCCGGGCTTGTAATCCATGAGCCCGTCAAAAAGACTCTTGATCATCGACCAGTTCTGCCAGTCATAGCCGATGGCCGGGTCCAGCGTTGACACATCATCCTTGTAGGTGACAATCATGCTTCCGCCATTGGCAGCATCATCGGCAATGGATGGCAACGGTGCTGCCAAGCCCAGTACGGCGAGTGCCACTGGGGCGAGTACGTGCTTTTTCATGAATGTTCTCCGTCAGAAATCATTGAACTTCAGGTAGGTACTATCGAACTCTGATACGTGGGTCGACAAGCGGTGCGACCATGTCGGCCAGCAGATTGCCGATGACAATGGCACAGGCTGATACCAGCGTGACACCCATGATGATGGGGATATCCACTCGCTGAATGGCCTGCCAGGCCAGCTGCCCGATACCCGGCCAGCTGAACACGCTCTCCACGACAACTATGCCGCTCATGAACATGCCGATATCGATTCCGATCATGGCAATGATCGGCAGAATGGCGTTGGGGATGACATGCCGAAACAGGATGCGGCTTCTGGACAAGCCCTTTGAACGCGCCGTACGCACATAGTCCTTCTCCAGCACGTCGATCATGCTGGAGCGCATCATGCGGGCATACCAGCCTGCGCCGAGTATGCCAAGCGTCAAAGCGGGCAATACCAGGTGAGCAAAGGTGCCGTAGCCACCGATGGGCGCCCAATGCAATTTGACGGCGAATACGTACAGCAGCAATATGCCGATGACGAACTGTGGCGCAGACACCGAAGTGAAGGACACCACCGTCAGGACACGATCGGTTCGGCTGTTACGCCACAGGGCCGAGATGACGCCCAGCGCCAGACCGATGATGAGTTCGCACACGATGGCACCGGCCATCAGCAACAGCGTGGCTGGCAAGCGTGCCGCAATGAGTTCCGACACTTCTGTCTTCTGCAGATAGGAGCGTCCGAGATCGCCTTGCAGCAGATTGGTCAGGTAGTGCCAATACTGCTGATAGAGCGGCAGGTTCAACCCCAGCTGCTCACGAATGTTCTCGACGGTCTGTACTGTGGCACTCCTTCCCGCTATCTGCCGGGCCGGGTCTGCCGGCAGCAGATACAGCAGCAGAAAAGTCACCAGGGAAATACCCAGCAGAATCAGCAGGGATTCCAGGATGCGTCTGAGCAGGTGGATACTCATGACGATTGGCGCTCCAGGTTCATCTGCATCTGTTGGTCAGCAAGCACTGCCTTGAATCCTTCGACTATTCTCATCCGTGCCGCCCCTTCAGTGTCGGATCCAGAATGTCGCGTAGCGCATCCCCCACCAGATTGAATGCCAGCGCCATCAACAGAATGGCGACACCCGGGATGAAAACCAGCCAGGGGGCTGAAGAGAAATAGGTCTGATTCTCGAAGATGATATTGCCCCAGCTTGGCGTGGGAGGTTGCACACCCACGCCCAGGTAACTCAGCGTTGCCTCCAGCAGTACCGTTGTGGAAATACCCAGCGTACTGAACACGACGATCGAGGACAGCAAGTGCGGCAGCACATGCCGAAACAAGACCCTCAACGGTCCCGAGCCCATGGAAATCTGCGCCTGAATGAAGTCTCGTTCCGTCAGGGAGCGTGTTTCGGTGTACACCACCCTGGCCATCTGTACCCAATTGACCATGGCGATGACCATTGCCACGATCCACAGACTGGGTTCGAAGATGGCCGCCAGCACGATGGCCAGCAGCAGCGCGGGAAAGGCCATCATC
>CBDUIJ010000240.1:0-9166 GCA_965367215.1 uncultured Granulosicoccus sp. | reverse complement strand
CCCCGGTTTTGAAGAATCGGGCGGAATGACACAGGTCAGACTCGCGGAACGCGCCTGCCTGGCGCCGCCTGACGTGCCCGGTTCTTCGATGGCATCAAGATCCACCAGGCCCCAGGGCAGGCTTGCGCTACGAGAGTGCAGACCTACGAACGACGACGTCGACGCCGCCTGCGTCGACCATTCGAACTTTCCGCCTCAGAAGTTGTACCCTGCTTATCCACCGAGTTATCCACAGATTCCGCTGCCTGTTCATCGGCAGACAGATCGACTGTCAGTGGCTCGCCTGCAGCGGACACCACAACACTCTCCGTGACTGATTCGCCTGTCGAACCGTCCTTTTGTACAGGCCCCGCCGCTGTTGTTTGCTCACGCTGTTTCGGCTTCTGTCCACCCATACGTTCCAGCGTCTCATGCGGAAACTCGATGGCACCGCCGCGTGGGCGGAAAGCTGTCGTTGGCAACCAGTCCTTGAACTCGTGCCCGTACAGCTCCCACAGAGTGACAAACAGGGCTGCAATGATCGGCCCTATCACGAAGCCCATGAAGCCGAACATCAACAAACCGCCCAGGGTACTGAAGAAGATCAGCAGTTCGTGCAATTGGGTATCGTTGCCCACCAGCTTGGGTCGCAGCAGATTATCCACAGTGCCCACCACCACGATACAGAATACGCCGACGGCTACCGCTTCGACCACATTGCCACCCACGATCAGGTAGATGACTGCCGGTATCCAGATCAAAGCGGTACCCACGCCCGGCACCACCGACAGGACCATCATGGCCACGGCCCAGAACAGGGAACTGGGAATACCGGCAAAATACAAGGCCAGACCTGCCAGCGCGCCCTGCAGGAAGCCGATGACCGCCGTCCCCTTGAGTGTCGCGCGTGTCACCGAGGTGAATCGTTGCAGCAACTTGGTCTCGTCTTCGTCATTCAACGGCAGGTAATACAACATGTAGAACAACAGGCGATCACCATCGATCAGAAAGAAGAACAAGGTGTACAGCACGATCATTACGCTCAGCAGCACATTGAAGGTGCCAAAGGTGATTGATTGCAGTGCATTCACCATCCAGCCACTGATCAGCCCGGCCAGATCGCCCAGACGACTCAAGGCCTGTTCCCGATAGGGCTGGATGGAATCGTAGAATGGCAGAGCTTCCAGAGTCTCGGTAATCAGCCCGGGCGTACCCAGTTGCTGACGCACCCAGGGCACCGCCGTATCGGCAATATCCAGCGCCTGCGAGGTGACAGCCCCCAACAACAGGCTCAGCGGCACCATCACGAACAGAATGATTGTCAACAGGGTCAGCGCAGACGCAAGCCCCGGGCGTTCGCCAATGATGGACAGGAACCATCGGTACAGCGGCGAAAACAGGGCTGCGAACAACGCGGCAATGAACACGGCCTGCAGGAAGGGTTTGATCAGCGCCAGAAACAGCAGCGTGATACCAATCAGCAGCAGGATCAGGACACCGCGATTGACGAGGCGTTGTTGCATGAGAAGTTCACTGACTCGGGGTTGAGTTCATTATAGTGTGAGCAATGGATAGACAACGTGTAATTGCATCAAGGTGTCTGTACCGGTGCAGTGCATGGCCATCATGGACGGTATGCCGCATCCTGTAGCCCCACACCCCTCATCCGACCATCCCCTTCACCAGAGAATCCTGATCATGCTCAACCACCGTCCCGAACTTGATGACGAAGCCGCCCTGCTGATGCTGGATGCTGCTCGCGCTCACGCACAGTCCATTGGCGTGCCGCAGAATATTGCCGTAGTTGATGCCGCTGGACGCATGCTGGCCTTCTGCCGCATGAAGGGTGCCAAATTCCACAGCATCGACACATCCACCGCCAAGGCGGTGACTGCCGCCTCCATTGCAGCCCCTACCGGTGGCGCGCCATCAGAATTCGGTATGTTGCTCGGTGTCACCACACAGGGACAGTTCACCAATCTCAAGGGCGGACTGCCCGTCATGATCGACGGACAGCTGGCCGGTGCCATTGGCGTGGGCTCTGGTGCCCCGGATGAAGACGTCGCGGTAGCGCAGGCTGCCATCGATGCACTGATGGCAGCGCTGAGCCAGGCTGGCTGACAGCGCTTTGCCTTGCCTTCTCTGCGTCAGCCGTTGATCGCCAGATACAGGGAATAGAGTGACGTGGTGCCGCAGATGAACAGGCGATTGCGTTTCGGACCACCGAAGGTGACGTTGGCAACCAGCTCAGGGATGAGAATCTTGCCGATCAGTTCGCCTTCGGTGTTCAGGCAATGCACGCCATCGGCGGCACTGGTCCAGATGCGGCCATCCAGATCGACCCGAAAACCGTCGAACAGACCAGCCGTGCTCTCTGCGAATACACGAGAGTCCCCAAGACTCTTGCCATCATCGGACAACTGCAGCGCACGGATGTGCTTCGGACCATCCGGCGCATGTGAGGCTCCGGTATCGGCGATATACAGAATGGATTCATCGGGCGAGAACGCCAGTCCATTGGGCTTGACGAAATCCGTGGCCACCACACTCATGCTGCCATCCGGATCGATGCGGTAGACCTGACAGGGTAGTTCAGGCTCGGCACTCTCTCCTTCATAGTCGCTCATGATGCCGTAGCTGGGATCAGTGAACCAGATGGAGCCATCCGACTTGACCACCACATCGTTGGGGGAATTCAGTGACTTGCCATCGTATTCACTGGCCAGCACGCTGATCGAGCCATCATGTTCGGTGCGTGTGACACGCCGGGTCAGATGCTCGCAGCTGACAAGCCGGCCCTGTCCATCCACGGTATTGCCGTTGCTGAACTGACTCGGCTGGCGGAAAACAGCGACATGACCGGACGCCTCGTCATAGCGCATCATGCGATCGTTGGGAATATCCGACCAGACCAGATAGCGACCGGCCGCAAACCAGGCAGGACCTTCCGACCAGCGTGCACCTGTCCATAACCGCTCGACCCGTGCATGCCCGATCAGACAGTCGGCAAATGATGGATCGATGACCTCCAGACCACAACCTTCCAGCTCCCCGTACATGTTTTCAGTTCTCCTCAAGCCTTGATGAATCAATGGTGTTAACGCTATCATCGCACACATCCCGTGGCGATCCAAAGCTGCGCGAGCGCAGTACACCCACAGCACTCGCAAGGCAGACACGCCGCATCCGCAGTGCACCCACGTTGCAATGGCGTTGCAGCTGTACCGTCATTCACAGCCCTGACTACCGGATTTTCCACCGCCCATGAGCCGTAAGGCGAGCAAAGCCAGAAGCATTACCAGCCGCGATGTGGCGGAGCTTGCCGGCGTCTCGCTGATGACGGTTTCGCGCACGTTGCGCACACCCGAACTGGTGTCGCCGGCCACCCGCAAGCGTGTCGAATCAGCCGCGCGCGAGCTCAACTATGTGCCCGATCTGGCCGCAGGCTCCCTGTCCAGTCAACGCAGTGGACACGTGGCCGTGTTGCTGCCCTCGCTGCGCCATGCCGGATTCCTGCGCACTGTTGATGGTCTGTCGGATACGCTGCGAGACAATGGCTACCACCTGCTGATCGGCGATTGCTATTACTCGGTCGAACAACAGCTCGAGCTGCTGCGCATGCTGCTTGGGCGTCGGCCGGAGGCCATCGTGCTGATCTCGGGGCTGGACTCTCCTGCCGCGCAGGATCTGCTGGCACGTGCCGCCGTCCCCGTCGTCGAGACCTGGCACTGGCCTGATGATCCTCCTAACATGGTGGTCGGCTTTTCACAGTTCGAGGTCGGGCGTGCCATGACTGAATCGCTGATTGAAAAGGGCCATACCCGGATCGGCTTTCTCGGTGCTCTGGGGCCCTTTGATCCCAACGGTGAACAGCGACGACAAGGTCATCTGGCGGCACTGCGCAACGCCGGCCTGCGCGACGACATACAGTCCTCCGTTGGCAAGGCTCCCATGGAGATAGAGGACGGTGTAAAGGGTGCCTCCTGGTTGCTGGAGCATTTTCCGGAGATGGATGCCCTGGCCTGTGCATCAGACATGACCGCACTGGGTGTGCTGCACGAGTGCCGGCGTCGCGGCTGCGCGGTTCCGCAGCAGCTGGCCATTGCCGGATTCGGTGATTTCGATTTCGCGCAATACCTGCAGCCCTCCCTGACCAGTGTTCGACTGCCCAGCTATCGCATCGGCCAACTGGCCGCGCAACTGATCGTCGCCACCATCAGCGGTGAAGCTGCGCCCCCTGCGCCACACTGCAATCTGGGCTTCGAGATCATCCATCGACAAAGTACCGGCAGCGACGACAATCGCCTGTCGTCGTCTTCTTCCGCCCCCTGATGCCATGCAAACCAAAGGTATATCGCCCACATGATGACTGAAGTAGAATCCGCCGACTCCTCGATCGGCAGCCCTTTGATCGTGGTCGTGATGGGCGTCAGCGGTTGCGGTAAATCCAGCGTGGCCGAGCAACTGGCGAACGATCTGCACGGGCACTTCAAGGACGGTGACGAGCTGCATCCGCCGAGCAATATCGACAAGATGGCATCCGGCACACCACTGACCGATGACGATCGCCAACCCTGGCTGGAAGATGTCGCTCGCTATGCAGCGGCTCAAGCCGCGGAACACGGCATCTGTGTCATCGCCTGTTCAGCTCTGAAGCATCGCTACCGACAAACCCTGAATACCGCCGGCCGGGTCGCCTATGTATTTCTCGAAGGCTCGCGTGAACTGATCGCCTCGCGCATGCACCTGCGTACCGGGCACTTCATGCCGGAAACCCTGCTCGACAGCCAGTTTGCCGCGCTGGAAGACCCACGCGACGAAAACAATGTGGTCACGGTCAGCATCGATGCGGATATTCAGAGCATTTCACGCAATGCCATCGCTGCACTGCATGAAAGCGGATTCACTACCAGCAAGCTCTGATCCAGCGCCACCTTATCGCACCACGCACAAACAGGAATATCAAAACATGCAAGCCTGCGCCATACACGCCGCCAAGGATCTCCGTCTGATCGACATCCAGTCGCCTGCCGTTCTGGGCGAACACGAAGTGCGAGTCACTTACGGCACCGGTGGCATCTGCGGCTCGGATATTCACTACTACATGGACGCCCGGGTGGGCAACTTTGCCGTACAGGAGCCCTTGATCCTGGGTCATGAGATCGCCGGTACCGTCAAGGAGATCGGCTCCGCAGTCACTGATCTGAGTGTCGGGCAGCCGGTTGCCATCAATCCGAACCTGCCGTGCCTGAGCTGTGACTACTGTCTTGACGGCAAGACCCAGCTTTGTCAGGAGATGGTGTTCTTCGGCAGTGCGGCGGTCATGCCGCACATCCAGGGTGGTTTTCGTGAAGAACTGGTGGTACCACGACGTCAGTGTGTCGGTTTGCCTGACGGCTTCGACCTTGCCATCGCCGCCTTTGCCGAACCCCTGGCCGTCTGCCTGCATGCCGTCAATCGCGCCGACAATCTATTGCACAAGACCCTGCTGGTCACTGGCTGCGGCCCCATCGGCTGCCTGGTCATTCAGGCTGCACGGCTCGCAGGTGTTCGCCACATCACTGCCACCGATGTCGAAGACACCGTGCTCGAGATGGCGAAGAAGCTCGGTGCCGACGAGGTCATCAACATTCGCACCGACGGGGAACGTCTGGCGCAGTACGAATCCGGCCGCGGCCATTTCGATGCGGCCATCGAATGCTCGGGCAATCCGCAAGCCTTGCTGACCTGCCTCAATGCCGTACGTCCCAATGGCACCATCGTGCAGACCGGCATGATGCCGCCTGGTGAAACACCGACCCTGATCAACAAGATTCTGTCCAAGGAACTTTCACTCAAGGGCACGTTCCGCTTTCACAAGGAATTCGACATTGCGGTGGATGCGCTGGTCAGCGGCCGCGTGGATGTCTCTTCATTACTGACCGGTGTCTATGCATTCTCGGATGCCGATGCGGCCTTTGCCGCTGCCACGGATCGCAGCCAACACATGAAGATCCAGCTACGCTTCGACGTCGCCTGAACACGCACTGACCACCACCCAGCACTGCCCTACCACCCACATTGGAATCGCTCCGGCCCATCGCCGGACACAACACCGGAAGAACCTGCCATGAGTCAAACCCTGCTGCTGATCGGGCCCCTGCTGCCATCTGTGGTGAGCACACTGGAATCCACCTATACCGTGCATCGCTACTGGAAGAGTGATGACAAGGAGGCCCTGCTTGCCAGCATCGCCAGTGACTGCGTTGGCGTGGTCACCGATGGTGGCAATGGCGTGTCAAAGGCCATCCTGCAAAAACTGCCCAATGTGAAGATCGTGTCAGTCTTCGGTGTCGGTGTCGACGCGGTTGATCTGGACTACTGTCGCGACAACGGCATCAGCGTCGGCAATACGCCCGATGTGTTGAGTGACGATGTTGCCGACATGGCGATGGCACTGGCACTGGCCGTATCGCGTCAGCTGGTGTTCGGTGACCAGTATGCCCGTGCTGGCAAGTGGCCCGTCTCGGGTGCCATGCCGCTGACACGTCGTGTCATGGGCAAGCGTGCCGGCATCTACGGCATGGGCAGTATCGGCAAGGCGCTGGCCTTGCGACTGGAAGGCTTTCAGATGCCCATCAGCTATTGCAATCGCAGTCCGCGCAGCGATTCCGAAAACTACACCTTTGTCGCCTCACTGGAAGAACTGGCCACGCAAGTCGATTATCTGTTCGTCACGGCAGCGGCCACCCCCGGCACCATCGGCTCGATCGACGCCACGGTCCTTGATGCTCTCGGCCCCGATGGCTATCTGATCAACGTGTCTCGCGGTACTCTGGTGGACGAGCCTGCACTGATCTCGAGCCTGCAGGAAAAACGCATCGCCGGTGCCGGCCTTGATGTGTTTGCTGACGAGCCG
This sequence comes from uncultured Granulosicoccus sp., assembly GCA_965367215.1. Lineage (GTDB taxonomy): Bacteria > Pseudomonadota > Gammaproteobacteria > Granulosicoccales > Granulosicoccaceae > Granulosicoccus. The sequence continues at coordinate 2,289 of CBDUIJ010000240.1, read as the reverse complement.
AATATTCCGGAAGCCTTTTTCTCTCTGGATAATGTCGTACTGCAGCCACACAATGCCAGCGGCACCTGGGAGACACGTGAAGCCATGGGTAAACTCATGCTGGACAATCTGGCGGCTCATTTCGCCGGCAAACCCTTGCTGACAGCCGTCGTCTGAGTCGGCCTGTTACCATTCCATTTGTAGCATTCAAAGAACAAGGCCACTGGTTGGCAGGAGCATGTACGTGAGCGCATCAGCAGATATTGCCGTGATCGGCCTGGCCGTCATGGGTCAGAACCTCATTCTCAACATGAATGACCACGGTTTCAAGGTCGTGGCCTTCAACCGAACATACGAAAAGACAGAAGAGTTCCTCAACGGGACCGCGAAGGATACGCAGATCATCGGAGCCAAGACTCTCGAGGAACTGGCCTCATCCCTGGCAAGTCCGCGCAAGGTCATGCTGATGGTCAAGGCAGGGCCTGCGGTTGATGCTGTCATCGAGGAACTGATCCCGCTGCTGGACAAGGGTGACATCATCATCGATGGTGGCAATTCCAACTTCGAAGACTCCGAGCGACGCGCTGCAGAACTTGCCGACAAGGGTCTGCTGTTCGTCGGCAGCGGCGTCTCCGGTGGTGAGGAAGGCGCCCGTAACGGACCTTCCATGATGCCCGGCGGCCACAAGGCTGCCTGGCCACATCTGAAGCCGATCTTCCAGGCCATCGCCGCAAAGACCGATGCCGGTGAACCTTGCTGTGACTGGGTCGGTGACGGCGGTGCGGGCCATTTCGTCAAGATGGTGCACAACGGTATCGAATATGGCGACATGCAGCTCATCTGTGAAGCCTATGATTTCATGCAGAACGGCCTGGGCATGGACAATGACGCCATGCAGTCAACCTTTGCCCAGTGGAACAAGGGAGCACTGGACAGCTATCTGATCGAGATCACCGCCGACATACTCGGCTTCAAGGAAGGTGATACCTATGTCGTGGATACCATCATGGATCGCGCTGGTCAGAAAGGTACCGGCAAATGGACCGGCATCAATGCACTGGAGCTCGGCATCCCTCTGACTCTCATTGGTGAGGCCGTATTTGCTCGCGCCCTGTCCGCCATCAAGGAAGAGCGCGTCACGGCTTCCGGTGTACTGCAAGGGCCTGCTGCCCAGTCTGACGGGGCTCCGGAAGAATGGGTCGATGCACTGGGTGAAGCCTTGTTTGCAGCCAAGATCATCTCCTATACGCAGGGCTATATGCTGATGCGTGCCGCCGCCGAAGAATACAAATGGGACTTGCAGTACGGCTCCATTGCACAGATGTGGCGCGGTGGCTGCATCATCCGTTCAGCCTTTCTCGACGACATCAAGGCCGCCTACGACAAGTCGCCCGAACTTGCCAACCTGCTGCTCGATGATTACTTCCGCGACCGCATTCACGAAACGCAAGCCAGCTGGCGCCGGGTTATCGGTGAAGCGGTCAATCGTGGAATCCCGGTGCCGGCCATGAGCGCCGCCCTGTCCTTCTATGACGGTTATCGCAGCGCACGCTTGCCAGCCAATCTGTTGCAGGCGCAGCGTGATTATTTCGGTGCGCATACGTATCAGAAAGTGGACGGCGACGGCAGCTGGCATCACACCGACTGGATCGGCAGTGGATCATCCGTCTCCAGTAGTACTTACGACGCCTGATAGCCGTCAAGGCTGACGATACTGTCTCGGGTTGTTCACGACGCATCGTGTGTCGTGAACAGCTCGGGCTGACTATGTCTGTCGTACCTGTTGGTGCTGCGGGAATACTGCAACTGCTGTTGCCGTAGCAGCAGCTCCACTCTACCGCGGCCCGCAATACGTCACCCGACCTGACGCAAGCCCGGCAGTGCAGCCATGGGACTCGTTAGTGCAAGAGTCTCAGGGAAGCTTGTTCAGCGCATCAATAACCGACTGTTGAGACTCTACCAGCACGGTTTGCATACCGACACGAGCAGCCCCTTCGATGTTCTCGAGTGTGTCGTCAAAGAAGAGAATGTTCTCCAGCGGAGTCCCGATGGAGCTGGAAATATAGTCGAATGCGTCTGCATCCGGTTTGCGCAGGCCGATTTCGGATGACACGAACAAGTGCCTGAACGTTTGCCGAATACGTGGATGCTGCTTGTCCCAATACAACTGATGAATCAGGTTGGTATTGGTGAAACCATCACAGGGATAGCGGTGACTGATCTGTTCAATGGCATCCAGCACCGGCGTGAGCTCTTTGCCAAAGATCGAGTTCCAGGCAGCGATGATGTCGGCATCAGAAGCATCAAGTT
>CBDUIJ010000239.1:0-9173 GCA_965367215.1 uncultured Granulosicoccus sp. | reverse complement strand
AGACCGGTATGCCAGAGGAGCCGGGGATCATCCTTGATCCCGAAATGACTATCGAGCCCGAACGAATCCGGGCACCGAATCTGCCGATCAGTCCTTGCCGGACGGCAGCGTCAGGGCCAGGAACATGGGCGAATTTCCACGCTGCACCAGTACCGGGATGGCCTCACCGGCGGGTGCCTCGCTGGACAACGCCTCCAGTTCATCAACACTGTCGATCTCCTCGCGATTGAGCGACAGGATGACGTCCCCTTCACGGATACCAGCCTTGGCAGCTGCGCCATCAGGATCGATTTTCGCAACCAGCACTCCGTGATCGAGCCCCGCCTGCTCGGCAAGCCCATCCGGCAACTCTGACACCTCGACTCCCAGACGTGATTCACCGACCGGATCGGGGGCGACTGCAGCGCGTTCGGGCTGACCTTCGTCCAGCGCTTCCACGGTCACATCAAGCGTCTTCCTGCGCCCATCACGCAGCACGACCATGTCTACGGTCTTGCCGGGTATGACAGCACCGACCAGCGGTGGAAGTGCACTGGAATAGCTTACTGCGCGGCCATCGAATTCGAGAATGATGTCACCACTGAGCACACCGGCCTTGTCTGCAGGGCTGTCTTCGGTGACTTGCGCCACCAAGGCGCCTTCCGGTTTGTCCAGCCCGAAGGACTCTGCCAGTGACTGATCAACGTTCTGGATGGCGACCCCCAGCCAGCCACGCGTTGCATAGCCATGATCCTTCAACTGATCAGCAATCGCCATCGCCACATTGATGGGAATGGAGAACGACAGTCCCTGATAGCCGCCCGAGCGGGAATAGATTTGCGAATTGACGCCAACCACCTCGCCATCGGTATTGAACAGAGGGCCACCCGAATTTCCCGGATTGACCGCCACATCGGTCTGAATGAATGGAACGTAGGTGTCATCGGGCAGGCTTCTGGAGAGCGCAGACACGATACCCTGCGTGGCCGTGTGTTCGAAGCCGAACGGTGATCCGATTGCCAGCACCCACTCCCCGACTTTCAGCTCTTCCGAGTCCCCGATGGTGACTGCCGGCAAGCCATCGACATCCAGCTTGAGCAAGGCGATATCGCTGGCAGGATCGCTGCCGACCAGTGTCGCATCGTACTCACGCCGATCATTCAGACCGACTGTGATCTGTGTTGCGTTATCCACAACATGCGCATTGGTGATGACGTATCCGTCTTCGGAAATGATGAATCCACTGCCAAATCCTGCTCCCTCTCGAGGCTCAGGCGACGGATCCTGCGGAAACTGATCGAAGAATCGGCGAAATTGTTCGGGAATCTGTTCCGGGCTGAACCCCGGAAAACCGCCGCTCACGGGGCTCTCGACGCTGGTACGTACCGATATCTTGACTACCGCGCCGGCTTCCTGCTCGACAAGTGCACTGAAATCAGGCAGCGTAGAGGCGAAGGATGGCGTTACAGCAATAATGGGTACCAATGCCAACCAGAGAAGCAATTTTCGATATATTCTGGTCCCATTGACCATGCTTGATTTGATGGACGCCTTGAATGAGTGCGTAACAGCGCCATTCTCAGGAGTCATCTGCCAGGCAGGTTCGAGCGTTTTGAACATGTTTTTGAACTCCGTGGATTTTCACGTAACTGACGTAAACAGAAAGTGGTTCCAGATTGACCAGCTTCTGTTGACAAGCGTTTCATTACCAGCTTGTCAGGCACGACAGTGTTGTTCGAACAGGATTTTGCGTCACAAAAATATGGGGGCTACATGCGAATTTTACTAGTCGAGGACGACACCGAAGCGGCGGCGTACCTTGTCAAAGGGCTGACAGAAAGCGGTCACTCCGTTGAACATGCAGCCGACGGTGAGGAAGGGCTGGAGATGGCAATTGCCAATGCCTATGACTCCATGATCATCGATCGCATGCTGCCAAAGCGCGACGGTCTGTCGGTCATCGAGGAGCTTCGCCGTATGGGCAATATGGCACCGGTTCTCATCCTGAGCGCACTGGATGATGTGGACGAACGTGTTACCGGACTGAAGGCTGGTGGCGATGACTATCTGACAAAGCCATATCAGCTCAGTGAACTCACGGCACGCCTGCAGGCCTTGACGCGCCGCGCTCAATCCGGTGTTCAGGGCACGGTATTGCATGTCGGCGACCTGACGCTGGACCTGATCAAGCACAAGGTCACCCGTTCTGGTCGCAACATCAACCTGCAACCTCGCGAGTTCCGACTGCTGGAATACCTCATGCAGCACACCGGTCAGGTAGTGACTCGCAGCATGCTGCTGGAAAACGTGTGGGACTATCACTTCGACCCGCAAACCAACGTCATCGATGTGCAGATCAGCCGCCTGCGCAGCAAGATCGACAAGGACTTCGACTCTCCTCTGCTGCATACCGTCAGAGGAGCCGGCTACAAGCTGCAGGAAGTGTCATCTCCCGCCGAGACCAACTGACACGAGCGAAGCTCGGGGGCAGGTGCTGATACCCTGCTCCCCGGCCACTTTCTGGCGTTGGGAAACTGAAGCCCAGCGCGTTAACCGGATACCATGTTGCAGCAGAAACTTGCCGATACCTCGGGTCAACGCCCTGGCACACCAGAGCAGCCCAGGCCGGACAGGCAACGCAGACGGTTTCCGGGCTGGTTCCGTCGACTCGACCGCCGCCGCCTGTTTCGCACCTCCGCCTTCCGCCTGGCCCTGATCTACGCCACGCTTTTCAGCGCCTTGTCAGCTGCCACCCTGGGCTTCATCTACTGGTCAACGCGTGACCAGATCGAATCTCAAGTCGATGCCCGCCTTCGCCTTGAAACCGACTACCTGATCAATCTCTACAAGTCCGGCGCCTTGCCGGAACTGCTCGAAGCGATACAGCGGCGCAATCAGATAGATACCTATGGCCGATTCTATTATCTGGCCAACAACGAATCTGCCGAGAAAAGCAAGGAAAAGCCGGCTGACGCTGTGCCGCTCAAGCTCAAGTCCGTACGCACCCATACCACTCGCAATATGGGCGATGTTGCCGATCTGCCACCGGGCAGCCCTCGAGCATTCAACCCGGTCCGGGTGGCCGAGACGCAGCTTTCGGATGGCTTGAAGCTGACCATCGGCCATGAAATCAGCGATGAACAGGCCCTGCTGGACCACACCTTCGCGCTGGTTGTCGGTGCCACCGGCATGACTCTGTTGTTCTCGCTGATCGGTGGCCTGTGGATCGGTACCAGTGTGCTCAGGCGTATCGACTCCGTCAGTCGTACCGCCTCGGAAATCATGAGTGGTGACCTTTCCCAGCGTTTGCGCGTCACCGACCGTGACGATGAATTCGACGAGATTTCCACCAAACTCAATCAGATGCTCAACCGCATCGAAGACCTGATGAAAAGCATGCAACAGGTCACCAACAACGTGGCCCACGATCTGCGCAGCCCGCTGACTCGATTGCGAAACCGTCTGGAAGTTACCTTGCTGGAAGAGAGAGATCCGGAAGTCTATCGCCTGGTAATGGACGAGGCCATTGGCGACGCCGACAGCCTGATACATACCTTCAATGCCATGCTCAGCATCGCACGACTGGAAGCCGGTATTGATTCATCTCAATGGACCGAAACGCGCATCGGCGACCTGGCAGGTGAGTTGGCCGAGCTGTATGAAGCCGTCGCCGAAGAAAATGGCGAGTTGACCTTCTATACCGACATCAAGAGCAATCCGGTCTTTCACTGCAATCGCCATCTGATCGGGCAGGCGCTGACAAATCTGCTGGACAATGCCATCAAGTACACACCTCACGACGGTGTTGTCTGCCTTTCCGTCACCGGTAACAGTGATGCCTTCAGCATTACCGTATCCGACAATGGCCAGGGCATTCCGGAGTCCGAACGGGAGCGCGTATTCGAACGCTTCGTCCGGCTGGAAAACGAACGTAATTCACCCGGCAACGGTCTCGGCCTGAGCCTGGTTCAGGCTGTCGTGCGACTGCATTCTGCTCGCTTGACCATGGAAGACAACGACCCCGGCAACCCGACCAATCCGGGTTTGAAGATCACCCTGCACTTCACTCGCAAGGCACCGGTCGACAAACGCCCCAGAGGAGGCAAACCACTCAAGGCCTGAGCCTCGAATGCTGCCCAGGCCCTGCCAAGGTACAGGGTCGCTATTGCAGTTTGTCCGAATTGTCCAGAAACACGACACCATCCTGCTCGACATACCAGGCCCAGAATGTCCTGGAGCCGGAGACACTGGGCGCCATCCTGACACTCAGTGGCGCACCACGTGTCAGTGACTGCAGAAGCGCCTCCTCGTTGGCTTGAATACGAATACCGCGCGACTTGCCGTCCTGTTCGAACCACAGATAGTGCCGGCCTCCGGACGAACCGGACTTGATGGCAGACAGTCCGGTAAAAATGCCTTCGGCATCGACACTCTCGGCCCGAATCGGTGCACTGTGACTCTGTTCCGATTCTCCCTGGTAATACAGATACAGGCCGACGATCAGCATGATGATCGGCAAGGCCGTCAGGATGGAATGAATGGGGTTGCGAGCCCTCGGCACATAGACATCTTCAGTGCCTTCCGGTGGCGGCCATTCGTAGCGCTTTTTCCTGGCTTTCTTGATCATGGTGCTGTCTGGCTGCATATGCCTGCGGCTGATTCTGCGGAATTCCCGCCGGGCGTCAGGATAGCGGGTTCTGCGATTGCGCGTGACGCCAATGGCTCAAACCGGGCCTGGGTAGCCGCCTTTGCCATCGCACGAGGAGCCGCACGATAAAATGCATGCAACACAGCAAATCGCCGTCAGCCTCTGAAATCCGTCGGTAACAGCCTTCAGCGCTTTATCGTCCAACAGCGAAACCGGTTTCTGCCCTGACATGAATATGTGTCATTCCCGCAATTCCTGCCCGGTTTGAACGTACCATCTGACTCAGACCATCGACGCCTCGGACTCCGTTCTTGACACTTCATCATTTTCTGCCTGCGAGAAGGTGCCTGTGTTGCCTGATGCTCCTGCTGTTGGTCGGTTCAGGTAATGCGGCTGCCGCCATCACGCTGTCACTGACCGAGGAGGCAGCTGCGGGTAGCGACGTCGAATCGAACGACGCTCCGTCACTCAGCCGCGACTGGTATCTCCAGACCACCGTTGCGGTTGCCTCGGAAAGCGATTTTGGTCCGGCGCTGGCGTTCTACTATGAGAGACCTGACCAGCGCACCAGCGTTGCCAGTCTGGGCGTCGGTCGTCGTGTAGGCAACACCCTGTTGGGCTGGCCTGCGGAAGTCGTCGTGTATGGGGGCATACAGCATTACGGCGAACGTGATTTTCAGCCCGATGCAATTGGCGGCACTGTCTATATCAAGGCATACCAGCAGTTCCGGATCGGGAAACGTCAGTTTCCACTGCGAATTGGTCTCGGCGAAGGTCTGAGCTATGCCAGCCGCATTCCCATTGTCGAGGTCGAGGACTTTCTGCCGGATACGTCTGCCAAACTGACCAACTACCTCGAATGGACATTCCAGACGTCTCTCAATCACCTGCTGGGCCACAGTGGACGACGCTTTTCCTCGGGTATCAAGGATATCTACATCGGTTACAGCGTCTTCCACCGGTCAACGGTATTCGGTCTTTTTGCCAGCAAAGGTGGCGGCGTCAATTACATGGGGTTCGGCGTGGAGCTGGTGCTGGACTGATTACTCGATGTTCTGCACCTGTTCTCGCATCTGCTCGATCAGCACCTTCATATCCACCGCCAGAGCGGTTGTCCGCCGGTCGGATGACTTGGAGCTGATGGTGTTGGTTTCACGATTGAACTCCTGCATCAGGAAATCCAGACGTCGTCCAACCGGTTCATCGCGTTCCAGGACGTGCCCCAGCTCCACCGTATGGGCCGCCAGACGATCGATTTCTTCGTCGATATCAAGCCGCTGAGCGGCGTAAACCAGCTCCTGTTCCAGCCTTGTCTCTTCGTGATCGATTTGCAAGTCGGCAATTCGGCTCTGCAGCCTTTCACGCTGCTGTGACAACACGGTCGGACGCTGTTCGCGCAGCTGCTGCAACAGGGATATCAGCTGGTCGTTACGCTGGCTCAACAAATTCGCCAGTTGCTGCCCTTCGCGTTCACGCGTAGCCAGAAAATCATTCAGAGCCAGCTCGAAGACCTGCTGGGCGTCCTGCAACGGAACCTCACCACCCACAGCATTCATCTGGATGACGCCTGGCCATTGCAACAATCGCACGGAATCGATGACGCAACTGGCCTGCGTCATGCCCTCGACCCGACTGGCCGCCGCCGTCAGCTCTTCCAGCAGGGCCTCATTGATCGACATCGCCTGCTTGCCAGCTTGACGCTCGGGCGATTTCAGGGAAACATCAACCTTGCCGCGCCCGACCACCTTGCCCAGACGCTCTCGAATGGCCGCCTCTGCCGACCTGAGAGTCTCCGGCAGACGGACGCCGACATCCAGATAGCGATGGTTGACCGAGCGGATCTCACACTGTATTTCGCCGTCGCCGGTGTCGAGTGAAGCACGCCCGAAGGCTGTCATGCTGCGCAACATGCTGAAGGGTGTCGGTTGACTGTCAGTGAGCGAAATTTACACGATGTTGAATAGTCTCGGTAATCGCACCAAATTGGAAGAGGCAAGCAGGTATACTCTGCCGCCCTGATCCAACACTGAATAGCCAATGCGCCCAAGCGGACGAGCCACCGACCAACTTCGTGACATCACCATCACCCGTAGTTACACCAAACACGCGGCAGGATCGGTGTTGATCGAGATGGGGGATACGAAAGTTCTGTGCACCGCCAGCATCGACAACCGCACTCCTCCCTGGCTGAAAGGCACGGGTAGCGGCTGGGTTACGGCTGAATATGGCATGTTGCCAGGTGCCACGCACTCCAGAGCACGTCGGGAAGCCGCCGCAGGCAAGCAGTCCGGTCGGACACAGGAAATCCAGCGTCTGATCGGTCGCGCCTTGCGTGCCGCCATCGACCTTGATGCCCTGGGCGAGCGTACGGTCACCGTCGACTGCGATGTGCTGCAGGCCGATGGCGGCACGCGCACGGCTGCCATTACCGGCGCCTATGTTGCGCTGGTGGATGCCATGCAGGTGCTGCAGACGCAACGCAAGATCAAGCGCAATCCCATCCATGGTCATATAGCGGCCATTTCGGTGGGCATCGTGGCCGGTCAGCCCGTGCTGGATCTGGACTATGCTGAAGATTCCAATGCCGAGACTGACATGAACGTGGTCATGAACGAGGCCGGTGGCTTCATCGAGATCCAGGGCACTGCCGAAGGCCACGCCTTTCGCGACAATGAACTGCAGGAAATGCTCTCCCTGGCCCAGCATGGCATCAAGCAGCTGGTCGAGGCACAGAGCGCCAGCCTGGAAAGCTGATACCGACGCAGGTTTACTCAAGGGATCATCATGCAAAAGGTTGTCTTCGCCAGCGGCAATGCCGGAAAGATCAGGGAGCTGCACGATCTGCTGGCTCCCCTCGAACTCGAGGTCGTGGCGCAAGGCAGCCTGAATATCGAATCGGTGGACGAGACTGCGCACACCTTCGTCGAGAATGCGCTTCTCAAGGCACGTCATGCCTCCGCCGTATCGGGGTTGCCTGCCATCGCTGACGACTCGGGTCTGGAGGTGGATGCGCTCAACGGCGCTCCGGGCCTCTACTCTGCCCGTCATGCCGAGCTTCACGATGCCGGCAGCGGTGATGTCGCCAACTATGAACTGCTCCTGAAGCAGTTGGCTGATCTGCCGGAAGACAAGCAGCGCAGCGCTCGATTTCGCAGTGTTGTCGTTTTTCTGCGTCATGAGTTCGATCCCTCGCCACTGATTGCCGAGTGCACCTGGGAGGGTCATATCCTGAAAGCTCCCGAAGGTGTCGGCGGTTTTGGCTACGATCCGGTGTTCTGCAACCATGACACCCATACGGCAGCCGCACTGCTGGACAAGGACACCAAGAACCGACTCAGTCACCGCGGCAAGGCCGTGGCGCTGCTGGTGAAACGGCTGGGCGAGTTCTACAACAGCGCGCAGGCCACCACACGGTGAGTCGCGACTTCCGGGAACTTCCCCCGCTGTCGCTGTATGTGCATGTCCCCTGGTGCGTGAAGAAGTGTCCGTATTGCGATTTCAATTCGCATGAGCAACGCGGTGATATACCCGAGCAGCAGTACGTCGATGCGCTGCTGGACGATCTGGCCAATGAGCTGCCTCTGGTCTGGGGCCGCACCATCAGCACCGTCTTCATTGGTGGCGGCACGCCCAGCCTGCTGAGCGCAGAGGCCATGGATCGCCTCATGAGCGGCATTCGTGCACTCACCGGACTGTCGCCAACGGCCGAAGTCACGATGGAGGCCAACCCCGGCACCTTCGAACAGCAGCGATTCAAGGATTATCGCGCCAGCGGCATCAATCGCCTGTCCATTGGCATCCAGAGCTTCGATGAACGCTTCCTCAAGGCACTGGGCCGCATTCATTCCGCCGATGAAGCCTTGCGAGCGGTAGACATTGCCCGCCAGGCAGGCTTCGAGGAGATCAATCTGGACCTGATGTTCGGCTTGCCCGAGCAGACGCTTGAGGAGGCTCTGAACGATGTGCGGACAGCCATCAGCCTCGATACCACCCACCTTTCCTGCTACGAGCTGACACTCGAACCCAACACTCTCTTCGCACGGTTTCCGCCACGCCTGCCTGAGGATGAGCAACGCGCCGACATGCAGGCAGCCATTGTCGAGACGCTGGACGCCGCCGGTTTCGAGCGCTATGAAATCTCCGCCTACGCCAGACGGGCGCGCCGTCCGCATCGCTCGCAACACAATCTGAACTACTGGCAATTCGGCGATTACCTGGGGATAGGCGCTGGCGCCCACGGCAAGATCAGTTCGGCTGCCGATGGCACGATTGTCCGGCGCTGGAAACACAAGCACCCGACGCGTTATCTGGAAGCCGCCAATGCCGAACAACGACTCGGAGGCGAAGACGTGATTCCGGTGGAAGACACCGCTCTGGAATTCATGATGAACGCCCTGCGACTGGTCGACGGTTTTCCCGTACCACTATTCGAACTGCACACCGGTACGCCGATGCTGCCCTGGCAGGGCACGATCAACCAGGCGATCGAGCGTGGACTGCTTGAACAGGATGGCATGCACCTGCGGGCTACGCCAACCGGCTTCAA
>CBDUIJ010000238.1:0-9235 GCA_965367215.1 uncultured Granulosicoccus sp. | reverse complement strand
GTCATCGACCCTGTTCTCCAAATCGTGGCTCCATGAATTTCACGTGCCGTTTGCTTCGATCGTCAATGTCTCCCGCCAGTTGACCACAGGCAGCATCGATATCGTCGCCACGAGTGGTCCGCTTGAACGTGAGGATGCCAGCATCGTTCAGCACCCGGGCAAAACGCTCCACGGCATTGCGCGAGGAACGCTTGTAACCGGACAGCTCGAACGGATTGAACGGGATGAGATTGACCTTTGCGGGGAAACCACGCAACAGTTCGGCCAATTCATGGGCCTGCTCTACCTGATCGTTGACACCGGAGAGCATGACGTACTCGAACAGCACGTGCTTCTTGCGCTGTGAGGCGGCATCTTCACCCTCCACATATCGCCAGCAGGCATCCATCAGCTCCTTGATGGGGTACTTCTTGTTGATCGGCACCAGCTCGTCACGCAATTTGTCATTGGGCGCGTGCAGGGAGACGGCCAGAGAGATATCGACATCGGCGGTGAGCTTGTCCATGGCCGGAATGACGCCGGAGGTACTGACGGTGACACGCCGCTTGCTCAGGCCATAGGCCAGGTCGTCCATCATCAGGTCGAGCGCCGGTACCAGCTGCTTGTAGTTGAGCAGTGGCTCTCCCATGCCCATCATGACGATATTGGTGATGCGCTGATCGCGGGTGGCAGGTTCCAGCGCCAGCAGATTGGTCGCCAACCACACCTGACCGATGATCTCGGACACGGACAGATTGCGGTTGAAGCCCTGACGACCGGTTGAACAGAAGGAACAATCCAGCGCGCAGCCCACCTGAGAAGACACACACAGGGTGCCGCGATCGCTTTCGGGAATATAGACGGTCTCGATGCAGTTGCCGTCATGCAGCTCGAACAGCCACTTGGCAGTACCGTCCTTGCTGAGTTGGGCTTGCTGCACGCCGGGCAGCACCGTGGTGGTGCGCTCCAGCAGCAAGGTCCGAGTGGCCTTTGACACGTCCGTCATGGCATTGATGTCGCGCACATTGTGCTGATACAGCCACTTGAGAATCTGTTTGGCACGAAACGGCTTCTCGCCCTGACTCACCAGATAATCGGTGAGCCCCTGGCGATCCAGATCGAACAGATTGACAAGTGCTGTATCGCTCATGAGGCGACCGTGCTGTTGCTATTCAAGACAAAGACCACTCGGCAGTACGAATCCGCTGTAAATCTAGCGAGTACGTGGGCAAACGCCGTCATCACCAAAGAAGAAGGCGATTTCGACAGCAGCTGTATCAGTTGCATCGGAACCGTGACAGGCATTTTCATCGATGGACGATGCGAAACGCTTGCGAATGGTGCCTTCAGCAGCTTCGGCAGGGTTGGTGGCGCCCATGACTTCACGATGAGCCAGTACAGCGTTCTCACCTTCCAGAACCTGAACCATGACAGGACCGGATGTCATGAAGCTGACCAGATCGTTGTAGAAAGGACGTTCCTTGTGTACCGCATAGAACTCACCAGCCTGTTCCTGGCTCAGGTGCATCATGCGAGCAGCAACGATCTGCAGACCGGCAGATTCGAAAGCGGTGTAGATTTCACCGATCACGTTCTTGGCAACTGCATCGGGCTTGATGATGGAAAGGGTACGTTCGACGGCCATGCGGCACTCCTGAAGAATTGAAATGGGATTGAGTCAACCCACCATTCTAACGCATTTGGTGAGCCTACTGTTTTCCTGATTCGCGCAATCTGACAGTCTTGAAGGTCAATGGCAGTTGTGACGATGTATCAAAGGTCGCCCCCGCTTCCGCCCCCGCCCGGGCTATGTCACGCGCACTCTTGTAGCGGTCATAGACAGCGTGCATTGCACCCAGAGCGTAGCAGGCGCCGGAGCCGACCGCCCAATAGCGGGTGTACTCATAGACTTCACGCAGCGAGAACAGCCCGAAGATGCCAGTGGGGTTGACGAAGACCGCATCGATCTGACTCGTCTCGTAGGGGTCTTCGTCGGCATCCTTGGAGTTGAGGAAATAGTTTTCCTTCAGAATGGGATGCAGACGAATCAGGGTGTCGAAAGACGCTTCGCGAGACGAAAAGTCTGCTGCCAGCTCCTTGTCGTTGAATGCGCGCTCCGTCACCAGTGAATGCGCTGCACTGCCGACGATGCCCATATGCGTCTTGCCGAACGTCTGGATCTTGGAATGATTACGATCCAGCGTATTGTCCAGACGGGTATCGCCAAAGGTGGTCAGGGTATCAGCGGCAATGCAGGCGGTCTGGCCCTTGCGGACGACGACGATCGTTGACACGGTGTTGTTCTCTCTTTGAATTTCTGGATGACAGATACTGCCAGGCACTGGCATCAACCGGTTCCTGGCGGTGTAAACGCGAGCCGGAGCAAGCGACTCCGCTGGATTTCAGTTCCCCTCAGTGGGTTCCGACCCATCAAGCAGAGACAACTGATTACTCACTTCTTCAGCAGTGGGCGAGCTTTCCAGCCGATCCAGGGCCTCCCTGAATGCAGCGGCATCGGCAAACTGGCGATAGACGGATGCAAAACGAATATAAGCCACCTGATCGAGCTGTTTGAGCTCCTCCATGACCCATTCACCCACCCGGCGAGCATCGATCTCCCTTTCCCCGGCCACCAGGCAGCGGTGTTTCACCCGCGCAACCGCCTCATCGATGGCCTCGACGCTGACCGGACGTTTCTCCAGAGACTTCTGAAAACCGGCCTGCAGCTTCTTGTCGGAAAACGGCTCACGATTGCCGCGACTCTTGATGATCCGGGGCAGGTTCAGTTCCGCTGTTTCATAAGTCGTGAATCGCTCCTCGCATTCCGTGCATTCACGGCGGCGTCGCACCTGGTCGCTATCCCCGACCAGCCTTGAGTCCACAACACGAGTATCGATAGCACCACAGAACGGGCACCGCATCAGTGCAATCCTCCCGTCTAACGGGCCTCGAAACGTGGGCGCAGGGTACCACATGCGCCTGTGTTAACATGCGGCCGGCCTCAAGCTGATGGCTGCGACACACTTTCGGGATGTTTGCCTGCAAAACGAACTCCCTCAAGCCGCCAACAGCTGGCGCCGGAAACGAGACCGGCTGATCCACGAACACCTGTTCGCGCACCCCCAGCCACCCCCATTGCGAATCTTTTAAAGGATGCATTGATTATGAGCCAGCCGAAACGCGTCGCCATCACCGGCGCTGCCGGACAGATCTGCTACTCCATGTTGTTCCGTATCGCTGCCGGCGATATCTACGGACCTGATCAGCCCGTCAGCCTCCACCTTCTGGAAATCACCCCTGCTCTCGGCATGCTCGAAGCCGTCAAGATGGAACTGGATGACTGTGCATTTCCACTACTGAACGACGTCATTGTCACCGATGACCCGAAAGTCGCTCTGAACAATGTGGATGCCGCGCTGTTCGTCGGTGCCAAGCCGCGTGGTCCGGGTATGGAACGCAGCGACCTGATCACCGATAACGGCAAGATCTTCAGTGCCCTGGGCGCTGTTCTGAACGAAGTCGGATCACCGGATTGCAAGGTCGTTGTCGTCGGCAACCCTGCCAACACCAACGCCTACATCCTGAAAGCCAATGCGCCGAACATCAATCCGCGCAATATCACGGCGCTGACTCGTCTGGACCACAACCGCGCCCTGTCGCAACTGGCCAGCAAGACCGGTTCACGCGTATCGGACATCAACCGCATGGTCATCTGGGGCAATCATTCCACCACTCAGGTGCCTGATATTTCCTACGCCTCCATCGGTGGCAAGGCGGCCAGCGACATGGTCGACAGCGCCTGGTCTCAGGATGAATTCATCCCGACTGTTGCCAAGCGTGGTGCGGCTGTCATCAACGCACGTGGCAGTTCCAGTGCCGCCTCTGCCGCCAATGGCGTCATTGACCACATGGCCAGCTGGGTCCAGGGCACACCACCGGGTGACTGGGTCAGCATGGCAGTACCCAGCGACGGCAGCTATGGCATCGACGAAGGCCTGATCTACTCCTTCCCGGTCGAGTGCAAGGATGGTGATTACACCATCGTCAGCGATCTGGACGTCAGTGATTTCATCCGTGAAAAGATGATCGCCAGCCAGACCGAACTGCGTGAAGAGCGCGACACGGTTGCTGATCTGCTGCCAGGTTGATCCCTGCGCAGTTGCTGTAACGCGCATGGCCGCCGGTTCAAGCCGGCGGCCATGTACATATCATTATCGAAGCAGACGAACGAAGCGATAAGCCAGCAATACCATCAGTATCGCCAGGTAGACAAAGGGTTCGATCAGGTCTCCCTTGGCCAGCCAGACGTAATGCACCACGACCGCGGCACCTGCCAGGTACACTCCCCGGTGCAAACTGGCCCAACGCCGCCCCAGGCGCCTCACCATGCCCCGCGTCGATGTCATGGCCAGCGGTATCAGGATCACGAAGGCCACCGTTCCCGCCATGATGTAGGGACGCTCTGCCAGATCTTCCCAGATCGCTGCAGGATCGAGCTGCTGATCGAGCAGCAGATAGATACTTACATGCAGAAACGCGTAGAAAAACGCGAACAAGCCCATCATGCGTCTCAATTTCACCGGCCAGGTGTTCTTCAACAGGCCGCGTAATGGCGTCAACGCCAGACTGATCAACAACATGCGAATCGCCAGCGTACCGGTCTGATCGGTGAGTTCATCAATCGGATTGGGACCCAGCGACCCGCTGAACAATGCCTGCAGCAGATACAGGAAAGGGATGATCGCTGCGGTGAATACCAGCGGCTTGATGGCAGATCGCCAGCGTATCGCGGGCAATCTGCGCGCGGCAGGCCATCTGCGCGGCGCCTCCATGGTACTGCTCATGCCCGACTCTCCGGCACCCGAAGGCATCGCCAACCCTCTGCCCCTCTGAGCCGCATCACTCAATGAAACTTCTGCAGATCCATCCCCTTGTACAACTCGGCAACCTGCTCGGCGTAACCGTTCATGTACGGCGTGTCGGACTTGGAGGAAAACAGTGCTGACAGTCCACCCGTGTCACCAGACAAACGGCGCTCCCGAGCCTGGCTCCAGCGCGGGTGGCTACGGTCAGGGTTCACATTGCTGTAGAAACCGTACTCCTGCGGCGCTGACATGTTCCAGCTGGTGACCGGCTGCTCTTCAACGAAGCTGATGCGCACGACCGACTTGATGCTCTTGTAGCCGTACTTCCACGGCACCACCAGACGCAGCGGCGCACCGTTCTGGTTGGGCAGCTCTTCCCCGTAGATACCCATGGCCAGCATCGTCAGCGGATGCATGGCTTCATCCATGCGCAAGCCTTCACGGTAGGGCCATTCCAGTACATTGCGTTTGACGCCGGGCAGGTCTTCCTGGACGACGGTTTCGAAGGCGACATACCTTGCCTTGGAGTTCGGCTCGACACGCTTGATCAGATCGGCCAGAGAAAATCCGTTCCAGGGAATGACCATGGACCAGGCTTCGACACAGCGCATGCGATAGATGCGCTCCTCGATGGCATGAGGCTTGAGCACATCCTCCAGGGTGTAGACACCCGGCTTGGCGCACTCCCCATCGATCGTGACACTCCAGGGTTCGGTCTTCAGACGATCGGCATAACGAACCGGATCTCCCTTGTCGGTTCCCAGTTCGTAGAAATTGTTGTAAGTGGTGACGGTCTCCTTCGTGCTCAGCTCTTCATCGGTACTGAAACTGCTTTTCACGATGGGTTGGGTCAGCGCCTTGCCATCGGCCATTGCCGGCAACGCAATCAAGCCGGTCACGCCCGCGGCCGCTGAAGCCTGTAACAACTGTCGACGCTGCCGAAACAGCTTCTCATCGGTGATTTCGCTGCTCCTGATTCCTGCCATTTTCATCCAATCGCGCATGCTTCTCTCTTCAAGGTATTGAAAAAACTGGTAATTTCCTCTGCCAACGCCATGCACGAGGATCGATTCATGGAGATTTAAGACAGTATCTGATGGGCATAATTCCCCGTCAAAACCAGTAACACGTCATAATTTCATGTTACCTGTCCATACTTTTATTACTTGATCAACTAGATAGATGCAGTACATTGAAAAACCTGCCAAGTTACTTTGGCCCGATTCCTGAATTGGACACCCTGCTTTACCAGGTCAAGTGCAGGCCTGTCCGATTCAACAGCCCAGGCGGACCGTTATACCGTGGAAGTCTTGCAAGGTAATCAATCCGGCTCCAGACACTCTAGGCGCCGTCTCGACAGGATCTCGCTGGGAGAGAACCGTGCGCTGGATTGGGGGCAACAGGAATCGGACATCGATCTGCTGCCTCAGTCGCCGCTGTCGCTGTCTGATGTGCTGTCACAGGAAGGCGGCTTTCTCGACCTGCTGCCCGAGACCTCGGAGTCAGACCCGGTACCCAGCGATGCGAGCAGCGCCCTGCCGCAACGCTTGCGCAGGGATCGCTGCAATCTCCTGACGCGGCACGACGCGCCAGAGCTGTTGCGACGATGCAAGAAGATTCTGGTGGAAAACGCCCTGATCAAGGACAAGGGTGACCGTCAGTTGTACCTGTCTGCCGGATTCATCAGCTGGCCGGATGCCAGTCGGCCCGACACGCGACAACGTGCGCCGATTCTGCTCTTCCCTGCATTATTGGTACGCATACCGGACCAGCAACGCTACGAGATCCGACTCACCGGCGATTCTGCCGAATACAATCAGGCTCTGGTACTGCATGCCGAACAGCGCTTTGCCGTGCAGTTGCCGGAGTACGATTCACAGAGGCCGCTGAGCGTCTTCTTCGAACAAATGGCCGAGGCCATCAAGGACACCCCCACCCTCGCGCTGGAGTACGAAACCGCCCTGGGTAGCGCGGCGCTCATCCACTCATCCGGTGGCCATGCGCAGGATATCAAGCTGCCGGATATTCCAACGCAATTCGATGTCGGCCTGGCGATGAGCATCACCGGCAACAAGAGCCTGGAACAGCTCAGCGCCGTGCTGCAATTGATACCGGACTACAACCAGCCCGAAGCAAGCGGCATGACAACGACCTCAACGCCGGCAGGCGAGACAGCTGCCGCGAAGATCCTGCTGCCGGAGACCAATGTCGCCAGCTTGCGCAAGTATGCCGCCAGGCTCGCAGCCGAAGGCCTGGATCATGTCGAATTCCGACAGCTCACGGTTCTGCCGGACCTGATCGGAAAATGGACGCGCTCGGTCTCCACCGGCCTGAACTGCAAGACCATACGGGACGTACTGCGCCTGCCCGACCTGTCAGCCCGGGAACTGATCCGACTGGCCGGCATCATCGAACTGATCGACAAGGCACCGGCGACGCTCGAGCACTTCGGTCACGGGGACCTGTGCTACGCCAACAGCAGCATTCAGCTGCGCCGTGCCCAGCATCAGGCCAAACTCATCGAAGACGAACTTGCCGCTTTGCAGGAGCACTTCATCCTGGACAAGGTTCCCGGCAAATCCCAGCTGCTGAGTCTGATGTCCGAGCTGGGTGAAAATCTGGAGCACGATCCGGAGCTGGTCGGCGCCAGTTACTTCAACGCTCGTCGCCAGTTCATGGAGTTCAGTGTCTCCAAGCCTGCCAATCTCACCACCGAACATCGCCGCTTGCTGTCCCAACTGGCCAAGGTCATGCGGTTCCGGGAATTGTTCGTCAACAACACGGAATATCGCGCCGCATTGGGCCCCGGTTACAAGGGCTTGCGTACCGACTGGGAAAAATTGAAGCTGACCGGTGAATATGCCCGGGAACTGGCCACCGTGCTCGAGTCGGAAACCATTGCCAGTCAGATCATTCGCAACTGGCGGGAATTTCGTGCCACCTACAGTGTTGAACTGCATGTGCTGCTCAGTGCTGCAGACGCCTGTCGTCGCTTGCTGGGCGTGGTCGGCACTCGCTGGCAGTCACAATCCGTCGCCTCATTGCTGGTGCATGCCCAACTGATCGCATCACGACTGAGCGAATGGCGCAACAGCTATGGCCCGGTCGAGAACCATGCCGACAAGACCCCTGCCATGGTGCTATCGAGCTTTTCCGGCCGCTCTCGCGACGACATGGTGGTTGAAAACCAGGTGGACGAGACTCGCGAACGCATCAATCGGCAGCTGCAGGATGGCGAGATTCATCGTGAGCAGATTACCGACACGCTCAAATGGTTGCTGGCTGCCAGTCAGACAGCCACGGAACTGGAGATGGATATCGATGCCATCGTCGAGCACCTGCAGATAGCCTGAACACGGCAGCACCGCCCGACTGATCAGGTGGTCGGGATGATGAAGTCCGGTCGAATACCACTGCGCTGAATGGCCTGTTCCACATCCAGTCCCTTGAGCAGACCGTGATCGGTCACCAGTACCGTGCGCCAGCCCGCCTGGGCACCACCGAGAATATCGGTGTGCAGCGTGTCCCCGACCATGGCGATACGCTGCGGATCAATCCCTTCAATCGTCTCTCTGACCACCGCGAAGGCATTGTCGAACGGCTTGCCGAAGAATGTCGGCATGACCATATGACAGTCGGCAATGTCATGCGCATACAGGCCAGGTTCGCGTGACAGGCCGCCGGACTGCGGCGCCACCAGGTCAGGGTTGCCGACCAGTACAGGCCGTGGCCGTGCAGCCAGAGATGCCTTGAGCAGCTGCTGACGCGCCGGCGACCAGTTGCCCGTGCCCAGCAGGACAAAACCATCACAGCGCTCGTAGTCGGCTGCATCGTCCTGCAATAGCACATGTTGTGGGGCCAGCAAATCCAGTTCGGATTCTGCCAGTGCTGCAAAGCCCCAGCATTTCTCGACATGAGCGGCCATTTCCCGCGCCAGAGCATCCCGGCTGGAAATGACATCGCTTTCCGCGAAATCCAGACCCCAGCGATGATATTTGGCGCGCGTGACGGTTACCGGAAAACTGGCACCGTTGGTCAGCACCCGCACCTGCTTGCCCTTCGCCTTCAGCGCCAGCACACGCTCGACAGCACCAGGCACCGTCTCGGCGCCGATATTCAGAACCCCGAAGCCATCCAGTACAAAACAATCGAACTCATCACACAGCTCTTCCAGATGGGCACGATGCACCGATACTTCCGGAAAGCTTGCCTGCGGCAAGCGCGGCTGAATGGTCTCGTAACGCGCCACCGCTTCGCTCGCGGTGGGAGCATCGCCATGGATCAGGGATTGGTCTGACATGTAATCGGATATTCCGGAAGTTCTGAAAGAATCTATCGAGCTATCGAGCTATCGAGCTATCGAGCTATCGAGCTATCGAGCTATCGAGCTA
>CBDUIJ010000237.1:0-9238 GCA_965367215.1 uncultured Granulosicoccus sp. | reverse complement strand
TTCGGGATTGACAAGATTACCTGGGAGGCACGGTAACCCCGGTTTCCACGGGCCGCCTGGGCCTCTGTACTCACCAATGTTGACCAGCGATAGTGTGAAGCCGAGCGACTTGAGTCGTTCTGACAATTGCACGCGGTCGAGGTGTCGTTGCAGATTTCCCCTTGAGAACAGCTTGTGTATCTGCACCAATGAAGACTACTTATCTTGTCAACGCACCAAAACAGTTCATTTTATCCGGTTCTCGACCTGTATTAATTTCGATCAACATTCTGGCAAGAACAAAATTTTCACATAAGAAACAACAAGCTACAAACCTCTACAAAAGGTCCTTCCGATTCTGGCATAACCATTGTAGTTATTTGACTGGCTACAGGACGACCTGAAGCAGATCAACTATTTCTGTCTGGACGACCAGACGACGTTTTGAATTAACATTCAGGAGGTTGTCGTGGAGTCTTCGACAAGTACACGCACGCATACGGCATTCAAGGAATTGCCGCAAATTGATATCAGCGAACTGAACTCGACCGATGCCATTCAGCGTCAGTCAGTCGCGGACAAGCTGGGAAAGGCTGCTCGTGAGGTAGGGTTCCTTTACATCACCGGGCACGGCGTCGATGCTGATCTGACCGAAAATCTCAAAGCCCGTGCTCGAGAGTTCTTTGCAAAACCATTGGCGCATAAGATGCGCTACTACATTGGTCAGTCAATCAACCATAGCGGCTATGTTCCAGAAGGAGAGGAGCGACTTGGCGAAGGCAAGATCGATCACAAGGAAGCCTATGACATCAACTTCGACTATCTGGAAGAACATGGGCGAAAACCCATGCTTGGTCCGAACCAATGGCCGGAAGACGAAGCGTTCAAACGCGATGTAAAGGCTTACTACGAAGCCGCAATTGATGCCAGTCACATGCTGTTCCGAGGCTTTGCACTTGCACTCGGTCTTCCAGAGGACACACTGACAAAGTTGGTGACGGCACCCCCGAGTCAATTGCGCCTGATTCACTACCCTTTCAATGCCGATGCGACTCAGGACAGTCCCGGCATCGGTGCTCATACTGACTATGAGTGCTTTACCATCTTGCTGCCAACAGCTCCGGGACTGGAAGTACTCAACGGAGCTGGTGAATGGATTGATGTACCACTCATCGAGAATGCCTTCGTAATCAACATTGGCGATATGCTCGAAATTCTGAGCAATGGCGAATTTGTCGCGACCGCTCATCGCGTACGAAAAGTGCAGCAGGAACGTTACTCATTTCCATTGTTCTGCAGCTGCGATTACGACACTGTCATCTCGCCAATACCTCGTGAGAAGTCATCCGCAAAGCCTGCAGTCTATGACTCATTGAAATGCGGCGACCATCTCTACGCACAAACAGTTCAGACATTTCAGTATCTGAAAAACAGACTCGCAAACGGCGAAATACAGCTACCAGAAGGATCAAAGGCTGTTTCAAGCTTCGGTCATCAGACCACCTCAAAGGTGTGACGTCATGCACCTTCTTGATCTGATCAATAGCAATCCGACACTGCCCAATGAGGGTGTGCCGGACTGGATGCTAGGGTACTTCAAGCGTCACTCAATCAGCTTCTCGGATGGCACCACTGACCTGAAAACCCACGTCTGCTGGTTGCAAAGCCGTAACTTCACCATCGACCTGCGTTTGCCTGTTGCCGCTGAACAGGTATCCAACAAACCGCTGGAAGACTACAGTGAGACAGAGCTTCGCACCCTGGGCAACTATGAGGGCTGGGTAGCGTCGTGTGAGTGGCAACAGGGAACCCTGAGTTGGCTTGAGGCAACCTCGCTTCAGTATCATGACCGTTGGACTGAACCCGGCATTCTGCACCGCGTCGGAAATTGCATGATCGAGCTGTCACCCAATGGCAGCTACATTGAAGATTGGCGTCTGCAGAGGTCTGCCCCCGGACCATTGCTGGGCCTGCGCCTCATTGACGACATCTGTCTTGATACAGAAGAAGTACTGCACCAAGGCGGCGGCCTTATCGTGTGTGGCGATCATGCCGCACTGGTTCTGGGCCGTCCCCCGTCAACGACCAACACCGGTCTGCCAAACCAGTATCGCGAAGATCTGATTGCAGCCAAAGGTCTGGCAGAACGATTGAAACCGCTCATGCAGTTTGAAACATCTGTTGCCACTGGCACGTTGAGCGATGGCTATCGGGTTCAGCTATCTACCTGCCCTTCACGTGTCAATGAGTCTCTACTCAGTCTTGATGGGTTCGAGTTCGATTCTCAGCATCAAGAAGTCATTCATGAGTTCAGGGACAACAGCGGGAACCGACGTCAACGACGTTTCACGATCGACACTGTGGAACCCGAATGTCAATTCTCTCAGACGACATCTGTACCAGCGAAAACAGAAAGCTGGCTGTCACAAGAAGCGGAAACCCTGACCCGCTATACCCAACCTCTTTTCTGACTTTCCCTCGAAAGGTAATCGCTTCATGAAGCCAAGAAATACACCGGCACTTGCACTATTGACGGCCGTGCTCCTCGTTTTTTCACTCGGCTCACAGGCCGCCGAAAAAAAGTCCTCATTTACCGTCGCCTGGTCAATCTATTCCGGATGGATGCCGTGGGGCTACGCAACCGACAAAGGCATCATCGACAAATGGGCAGATAAATACGGCATCGAGATTGAGGTCGTTCAAATGAATGACTATATCGAATCCATAAATCAGTATACCGCTGGAACATTTGACGCCTGCGGCATGACGAATATGGACGCACTGACCATACCCGCAGCTTCCGGCATAGACACCACTGGGCTTATTCTTGGAGATTATTCCAACGGTAACGACGCCATTGTCTTGAAAGGTTCTGACGACATCCAGGATATCAAAGGCCGTGCGGTCAACCTCGTAGAGCTGTCTGTATCCCATTATCTGCTCGCGCGCGGTCTGGATATGAACGGCCTGTCCGAACGTGATGTCACTATCATCAATACATCAGACGCCGATGCAGTCTCCACCTTCATGACACCTGACGTAACGGCAGCTGCCATCTGGAATCCGCAGCTAGGCATTGTGATGGAGGAGTTTCAGGATGCCACGGAGGTCTTTACCTCAAAGGAAATTCCCGGGGAAATCATAGACATGATGGCCGTCAATACTGATGTACTCGCTGCGAATCCGGAATTGGGCAAGGCACTGGTGGGCGCATGGTTTGAAACACTGCAATTGATGTCCGGAGATAGCCAGGAGGCCCGGGATGCCAGAGCCTATATGGGCGTGCAGGCGGGTACTGATCTCGCTGGTTACGACAGTCAGCTGGCTGATACCCAACTGTTCTATACACCTGCAAGTGCTTATGAGTTCGCTACCAACAGTGAACTGGAGAGCATCATGGATAAGGTCCGCCTGTTCTCCTTCGACAAAGGCCTGCTCGGCGAGGGTAGCCCTGATCCGGACGTCATCGGTATGGAGTTCAGTGACGGATCTGTACTAGGCAGCAAAGAGAACATCAAACTGCGCTTTGACGCCAGCTTCGTGAAAATGGCGCTGGAAGAAAAGCTATAGCAACCATGGCTGCCAGCTCACACTGGCAGCCACTTGAACGAACCGATTGTTGCGCCAGTATTGCAGATTCGATTGTAATCGGAAAAATACTGTCGCAAGAGGCAATGGATAGCGAACGTGCTCAGGGGCGCAGCATCTCAGCCCACGGCGCCCAATCCACCTCAAACTGAGTTTCACCCTCACTATTATTCAGCGTGATCTGTACACGACCGGGCTCTCCGGCAGCCGCATCCAGAGTCAACTCGCTGCCATCATCTGCCAGCAACTGCAGGCGTCCGACTGGAAATGTCCATTCTGTTGCAGCATCGTGCGATTCATAATGAAACGGCTGAGGGATGGTGATTTTGATACGTCGATCATCGGTATGTGACGATCGAAAGATGGCATGACCAGCCAGGTCGGCAGAGTAACCGGTATCAGCTCTCCCCCAGCCACCGCCCCAGGCAACAGTTGCATTGGAAACATCGAAAACTTCACCATCAGCCTCGACTGCGTGAATTGCCAGCTTGTCGGTACGCCGCAGCCTATAGTTGTCTTGGCGCGTAAACGAAGTGCTCGTCTGTAACCACCCAGCCATCTGCAGATTGACATCCGGTGATCGCACCACCGTCAAAGCGTCACTACTGATGCTTTGACCTAGCAACCGATTCACGCCCTTTACTTTGCCATCAAATGCAAAATCCAGACTTCCTGCTGAATCGTTGTCAATCAGGCAATTATCGTATTCAGCCAACCAGCTTTCGCTGAAG
Organism: uncultured Granulosicoccus sp.; assembly: GCA_965367215.1. GTDB lineage: Bacteria > Pseudomonadota > Gammaproteobacteria > Granulosicoccales > Granulosicoccaceae > Granulosicoccus. The sequence goes on along the minus strand of CBDUIJ010000237.1, from coordinate 4,940 downwards.
CCATCCCACAGTGTGAATTGAGTATCGGAAGTACCGCCGTTGCCACAGGTCTTGATGGCGTAAGACCAGCCATCGCCATCAGGATCCATTTCAAAATCATCGCCAAACCAGCGCCAGGGCAAGTCGGAGATGAATGACCAATATGGAGTACCGGTCATGACATCGAATGCGGTGGTCACAAGGGTTTCGTAATTATCCACCCGGATGACGGACGTGGCAGCTGGCACATCTGATGGAAATTCTGGTTCTTCCAGGATCGGAAAAATCTGCAAATGAGAGACCCATGATGACCAAGGCTTGCTGAAAGTGACTGAATCAGCCCCTTGCGCCAGTGTGATTGACACGTTTTCCGCGGCGTCGCTGGCTGGCGTCAGGGTCAACGTCGATCCATCCTCCGCTGCCAACTGCAGAATGCCTGTGTCAAAGGACCAGTCCCGAGCGCGTCCATAGTCACTAAAAGGCACAGAACGAGTATCAGAGATGAGAAATTCAGGGGTCCTGACAACAATGGGAAGGTTGCTGCTCAGCGAGGATTCCAGTGTCATTTCGCCCCACAGCGTAACGTTGAAGTCCGTGCCCTCCGAGTGATGATACCCAGCACTGAGCTGAGTGTTGGCGTTACTGACTGATACCGTGCCGTCGGCGTCGGTGACACTGATGGAAGTATTGCCAAGATTCCATTCCGGTCGCAGGCTGTTGGTCTCCGGCGATCCGGGGGCATGATACACCCCACCGGCAAGTGTCAGCATTTCGTCGCTGGCTGTTCGGACCTGCAAACCTGAAGTGGTGAAAGCCAGCCCCGTTCCCTCGATATCACCGTCGTAAACCGTGCCGTGCAGCTCACACTCCTCAAAGTGCATGGACAGCAAGGACTCGCCAGGCAAGCCATCGCGTCGCCGTGAATCAGCCCTGCCATCATTCTCACACGTATAGATCTTTGACCAGTAGTGGCCCTCCAGTGTCGAGGTACCGATGCTGTCGTCCAGCGCCAAAGACTCCAGATTCAACAGCGACGCCCGGTATCTGGACCCACTGAAGACATCGAACACCTCGGCTAACAAAGGGGTGTAGTTGGCTCGGTTGATGGTTGCCAGTGGCGGCCCCTCTTCGGTGCGTATCGTGATTTCGGCGGGGGGGCTGCGATTGCCCTGATCATCAACGGCAACGATGCTGTAGAGATAGGACGTATCGGGCTCCAGTTCCAGATCGTGATAATGCAAGGCATCCAGTAACGGCCCTGTGGGTTTGCCATCACGCATGACTTCGTAACCCATGATCAGGCCATCATCCTGAGAAGCTTCCCACGTCAACTCCGCATCTGTCGACGAATAAACGGTGCCCAGCAGATTACCCGGAGAGGTGGGGATGCCTGATGCATCATCGAGGATGTCATCGTTATTTCTGGATGAATCCGAACATGATGACAACACCATGGCGAGTAACACCATGAACCCCGCGCTCTTGATCCTCCCTGCAGCTCCGGCGGAAAGACTGCGCAGTTGTTTGAACGTAGTCATGTTCGTGTACATTCCTTGTTGGTATCGGATCTTGGCAAGCAATGAAAATGCGCATATTGATCCAGATCAATCATGACGCTCACATCGGCAAAAGACAGGGAACTTGCAATGACATCCACTGTGCTGGTTTTGCACATCGGCGGTACGATCTCCACAGGACATACCCACGACACCGATTTGGGCAAGATTGATCGACAATCTCTGGTATTAAACTGTCGATGCACCACCGGACCAGACATACCGCATTAACAGCCTATAAATTGATCAGATCCCCCTGCTCATCCACCAGCGTCACACGACGCACACCCGGCGATCGTCTGATCTTTTCAATCAAGCTCATATCTGCCCAGACCATCCCTGTGGAAAGTGCATCGGCAAGCGTCGCGGTCTCGGCTTCAACAGACACCGTCGACCAGGGGCGACGCACGTCACTGTCATGTCCAGCAGGGAGGAATATATGACCGCTGGCCCCGACCGGTGTCGCCATCGGACTTGAAGTGGCAACCGCGGAATTTTCAAACGTATGCGTGTCAACCATCCCGTGGCTCGGGTCTGCCAACCCCAGTGTCCACGGACCGCCTGCGCCTCTGTACTCGCCAATATTGACCAGCGATTGCGTTACGCCGAGTGCCCTGAGTTTTTCTGACACAAGATCTGTCGCAAAGCCTTGGGCAATGCCGTTGAACGTCAGCGCCTGCCCCGGTGCCAGGGCGACACGCGCGGCATTGAATCGAACCTTTTCCCACCCGACCAGGTGCGAGACTTCTGCCGGATCACGCCCCTTTATGGCATGGTCCCACATGGGTTGCACACTGGGATCAAACAGGCCGTCGCTGAGGCGGTAGGCCAGATCGACTGACTTCAGAAGCCGGAGGAAGTGAGCGGGTGGGCGGAGTACACCGTGCTGGTTGAGCCGTACCAGCGCCGATTCGGGGTCGTAAAGGCTGAACAGTTTTTCAGCCTGCATGATCAACAATCGCGCTTCGCTTATTGCCTCATTCGCCGCTTTTTCAGGCCCACGAATGGTCAGGCTGACATCGCTCCCGAAGGCACGCCCCTGCCAACGGTGTGTCTCTGCCGCGACAGCGAACGTTGCAGTGAATGAGGCGGTAATCGAAAGGAATCGTCGACGACTGATCTTCATTCCACCGCCACCCTGATCTGACTCACTTTCGATTGGCGCCCCTTTCCCTCAAGAATCAATGGGACGCACTTGCTCGGGTCATCATGGATAGTGACGCAATCCAGACATTGAAAACATTCCGAGTATTCGATCTCCCCGGTTTTCCTGATTGCACCGTAGTTGCATTTGACGCGACACAACTGACAGGGAGATCCGCATTCAACACGCCGCTCGATCCAGTCACGTGCGCGCAAGAGTCCACCGATGGCCATCACCGCACCCAGGGGGCACAGGTATCGGCAAAACCCCTTGAACAGGACCATCGACAGGACAAGCAAGGACACTGCATAGGCAACGTAGTACCACTCACGGACAAAGAAGGTGGTAATGGCCGTCTTGAATGGCTCTACTTCAATCGCCTTGTCCAGTGCTGACGGGAGCGTGAAGATCAGTGCCACCAGGCCCGCCAGAACCACATACTTGAGGTATTTCAACCGAGCATCCCAGACAGCGCTCGGCTTTATCTGTGGCAAGCCAATCAACCTGCCAAGATGATGCGCGAATTCCTGCAAGGCACCGAATGGGCAAAGCCAGCCGCAGAAGAGCCCGCGCCCCCACAATACGAAACCGACGAGAGTAACTATCCAGATCACCAGAGAAAAGGGATCGTAGAGAAGAAATGCAAAGCTGCCACCGTCGAAAGCGGTTCGGGCGATGGCAATCGGGGTTGCAATGGATAGCTGGCCCTGCCCCCACCAGCCCACGAACCCAACGACAAAAGCCAGAATACTCAGACGCACAGGCGTAAAGAAGCGATGAGCTGCGAGCGTGTTCATCGAAAATGTCAACAAGGCTGTGAGACCGACGAGAAATACGCCAAGAATGATCAGATCGGTTTGTCGGTTGCGCAATGCATCCACCCACGGTGGTGAAGGTTTGATCACTTCAGGACGCGTATAGAAACGCTCGGGCGCCACATAATCGACAGTCAGTGTCTGGGAGCCGATCTCCGGCATGAATGATCCATGAGCACGTAGGGCCTTGATCTGCAGCGTCCATTCCGAGATGGGATCAAAGCCAAGCCGGCGGTCGGTGCGAATGACCAACATGGCCCCGTCATGCAATGCTTCTGGCACGGCATCATCAAGCTCGACAAGGATATCACTGTCGCGAAAGGCGATGGGAAAGCCACCTTGCTCGGCACTGATCAGGTCGGGTGCGGTGTTGCGTACGAATTCCTCCGTCACCAAACCGTGCCGTGCCGCATCAATCAACAGGACAGGCTCGTCCGTATCCCTGATCTCCATGAAATCCTGCAACGCTTCAAAGCTCTCATCACTCAGCACCATTTTCGCAATCGAGGGTGCGCCAACGTCCACCACCCAAAGATCAAGGTAAAGCCCTTCGGGGTCGTCTCTGGCCTCCGGATCATCGTCTTCCCAGAGCGTGTCGGCAAAGGCCGCATCAATCTCGGCATTGGTCACCATCTTGCGCCTGACAATGCCTTGCTCCACAAGCTCATCCCAGGATAGTTCTTCGACATGATCGGCCTTGGGGAATGCGGGCGCACCCGTGCTGATACCACTCATTTTCTCGCGTGCAACCTGGAGCGATGCTGCCAGAATGCTCTCGTGCGCGATGCGCACCGAAGCAGTCCCCTTCGTGACCCCATCGAGATACACAAGTGCCGACCCCTCGGTGGCAGACCCATACGGCGTGCCCACAACCAACGACTCCGAGATGGAATGACCACGGTACTGTTTGAAGTAGTCGTAGAACAGATGTTCCGGCAAGCCCGAGACGAATATGGGTTCGTTGTGCGAAATCAGTTGAACGTCGATAAAACGACCATCCAGATCAAGCACCACCAACAGATTGATTGCCGCACCGGAAAACCCGGGTAATGGCGCCAGAGTCTCCGTCTCGAAGACGTACCCGGCCTCCCCGCCGCCGCTGTTGAGCAGTTGCCACACGCCCTTGTCATTGACAGCTTCGCCAAGGATCATGGGGGGCTTGATATAGGGCTCGAGCTCCGCTCGGCTCAGGGGTTCTTCTGCCGCACTCAGTGACGTGGTGACAAACAGGACCACGGCACACAGGACGTATTGCAGCCATGCTCTCAGATGCAAGGAAGGCATCCGAGCTGTGTGCTTGCACTTCCGTACTGTCCGGAACGGGTCATGAATACGGGTTCATCGTCGGATGGGTATCGTGGTGGGGACCATGCACACTGCAGGCTTTGACGATGATTTCAACGTATTGAACCTGAGGCGTCAATGCTACCTTCGGGCACCGCCTGC
>CBDUIJ010000236.1:0-9325 GCA_965367215.1 uncultured Granulosicoccus sp. | reverse complement strand
ACCTTATTTCCCGATCGACCCACCAGCGGGTCTGCAGTTTGGTTCTCAGGGCACAGGCAGGTACATCCCGATGCGAACCCAGCCATTGTCATTGCGGGCGACAACCGAGCCATCATGCACTTCCGCAATCATCTTGACAATGTACAGGCCCAAACCCAGGTGCACATCCTTTCCCTGTCCAGGGCTGTCACTGCTGCGTTCGGAATACATCGGCTCGAACAGCTGCAACAGCTTGCTCTGATCCAGCGGCGCGCCTCGGTTACAAACCGACAACATCACGCTGTTTCCATCAACCGGCCGCTCCACGGCACGACGTTCTGTCCGAACAGACAGCACCACAGGTCCGGCACTGGCAAAACTCACGGCATTATCCACCAGCTTGTCGAAGGCCTGACTCAGCAGCTCCGGAGAAGCCATGATGGAAGCCCTGGCAGCATCCTCGATGTCAGACATGAACTCCATGTCGGGATACACCTGTCGATACCGTGCCAGTGAACCGGCCATCCACTGCGTCAGATCGATTGTCTGCATTTCAGCCATCTGCACGGTTTGCTCAAGCCGGGTCGACTCGACCAGAGCCTTGATGATCGAGCCGAGATGATCGGCGCCGCCACTGGCCCGATCGATGAGCATCAGCGACTGGCTGTCCAAACCGTCGCGGTCGATGTTCTCGATAGAAGTGCGAACCACCGACAAGGGCGTACGCAGCTCATGCGACAGTCGACTCGATAACGCTTCCAGATAGTGTGTGTAATCGGCCGATCGCGCCAGCAAGGTCGAGAGTTTTCGCGACAGGTCACCTATTTCGTCGCGAGCATCGCTGCCGGGAAGTCCCTTGACTCGTCCATCGGCGCCAACGGCGTGCTGGGCCTCCAGAGACAGGCGTCGGATACGCGAAGACAGAACCAGGGCAAAGATCAGCAGACCACACCCTGCAAGCAGACTGACAAGCAACAACAGACTGAACAATCTCGCCAGCTCGCTGCCAGCATAGGCCGATGCATGCTCTTCATTGCTTTCGTACAACAGGTAGCCGCGTATCGGTGCGGAGCCGATGGGTGCCAGAGTGCCCAGCACCCGATCGTTTTCGTCCGTCACATAGCGTGACGTGACGGGTTCATTGTGCTGAACCGAGGCTTGCCGGGCTTCATCAAGATGCAATGAGGCTGGCGTACCGGAATATTCCGGCAACAACGGTAGATCACCAGCGACAAAGAAGGCAAACACGCGCAACAGAATGGCATCCCACAGACCTTCACTCGAGTAAGCTGCCTGCTCGAGCTGGTCTTCAGGTACACCGCGCTCATACAACTTGTTGACATCTGCCAGCAGGCGGCCGTGCACATCGTACAGGCGCGACCTGCCACCTGGCGTGGTCCAGCCTTCCAGCCGCTGATCGGCCATATCACTTTCGTAGAACAGAAAACCGGTCGGCACCGTATCAGGATCGGATTGCACCAGATAGGCACGTTGCATCTGCGCAGGATCGACACTGCCCACCCAACGGCTGCGTGCCTCGTCTCGAGCATCCACGTCAACCACGGCAATACCCACTTTCAAGCCACTGGGTGGCAGCGGTAGACTCACTTCCAGCTGATAGCCGTTCCAGGTCTGAACCCAGGCCCCCTCCCATGAACGTATCGGCATACCAGCCAGTTGTCGGTGGCCATTATCCCGGCTCGTGTCCGAGGCACTCAAGGCCTCGACCGCACCGGGTGCGATTGTTCTGAACAGAACATGCTGCCAGACGTGAGCAGAACCTCCTGCTGACGTCTGAATCAGCAATTCCACTGAATCCCCATTGACCAGGCTGGCCTGCCTGTCGGGTTGTTCGCCCTCACCCGCATCAACCTGCAAGGTGGGCGGTACGTGATACTCCACGACATCGTCCACGACCGAGACGAACACATACAGACGATCTGCATGACGAGCCACCCGCATCGACGCCTGCCCGTCACTGTTGCCTGCCGTCAAGGCAATCGAATCGTTGACCAGTGTCTGCCAATCATCATCGTATCCATCGACAAATATCGGATAGGGCGAGGTCTCGGCATACCAGTCTTCTGCCTGCCCCGTTTGCAGACCGCTGAGCAGCGCCGTGTCGACGACGGACGCCTCGGATAGCGCCAGGCGCATATTGGCAACTTTCAGAGTCTGTTCGTCGATTCTGGTCTGCTGCAAGGTGCTGTAGAGCTGCTGGACACTCTGCCAACCCACCAACGGCACAGCCAGCGTCAATCCGGCTGCCAACAGCATCTGAGATCGTAGTTTCATCGCTCCGCGGCGCCCATCGATTCCGTGCTAGTACAGCTGGCTGTCCATCCAGCGATAACCGAGCCCATACACTGTCTGTATGCCAGAGAAGTCACCATCGATGCCATTGAACTTGGCGCGTATGCGCTTGATGTGAGCGGTAATGGTCTGATCATCCAGAACCAGATTCGCTGCATCCATCAATTGCTGGCGACTACGGACCTGGCCCGGATTGCGCGCCAGACAGTCCACCAGCCAGTATTCGGTCACGGTCAGGTCGACGACTTCTCCACGCCACTTGGCGACCAGTCGAGCCTGGTTGAGCTCCATCTGCCCCACCACACGAACCGGCTCTTCATCCTCCGGTTGACTGAAGGCCTCGACGCGTCGCAGCACCGTGCTGACACGTGCAACCAGTTGCGCCAGACTGATGTCCTTGGTCAGGTAATCGTCCGCCCCCAGGCGCAGACCCGAGATCACGTCCAGTTCACTGTCCCTGGCCGTCAGGAACAGGATAGGCAAGCGTGCCGACAAGACTCGTAGATTGCGACACAGTTCAAAACCGGCTTCACTGTCGCGGCCCAGACCGATATCGATGATGGCCACATCTGGCATGTTCTGCCGAACAGCGGCCAGTGCAGACACCGGTTCCGCATAGCCGTGCACATCATAGCCGGCCTTGCTCAGCGCCAGAGTGTAGTTGTCACGAAGCGCCGGTTCATCCTCTACCAGAACGATACGCCGGAGTGTATTCGGCTCAGTCATTTTTAATCACAATTGATCCGTATTGCCCCAGAGTCCATCGCTGTGATGCCCTCTGGGAAGTGTCTACTGGGGACCTGACAATCTACAGCAGCTTATCCGGACATGCATTCCATCCAGACACACCATACTACCCTCATCACGCGAGTATTCGATGTTTCGCCACGTACTCTGAGGGCAACTGCAAGGACTGCAAGGGCGCGGCGCGGACTTATGCTGGCCTTTGTATACTGGGCTTGCCTGTTTGCCGGCACACCAGCCCAGGCTTCTTCGGAAACTCACGATCGTGAAACCGGTCACGGCAGTGGTGCGCTGGTCCTGCATCACTCGGGCGGCGATGCAGATGCATTGATCCTGGATGCCCATATGGACCTGCAAGTGCAGGGTTTACTGGCCAACATGACCCTCGTACAGACTTTCCGCAATACGAGCGAGCTGTGGCTGACCGGCAGCTATCTTTTTCCCCTGCCGGAAGATGCAGCAGTCCGCGGGATGCGAATCACTATCGGTGATCGCCACATCGTCAGCAAGATCCGCCCCAGGCAACAAGCCAGAGCCGACTATGAACAAGCGGTTCAGGCGGGCCAGATTGCCAGCCTGATGGAACAGCAGAGACCCAACCTGTTCACCATGCAGGTTGCGAACATCGCCCCGCAGGCAGAGATCAAGGTGACACTGGATGTGATGCTGCCGGTAAGAATGACCGGCCGGCAGATGTCTCTCGTTCTTCCCACAACCCTGACCCCTCGATACCTCAATACTGACGCCAGCAATGCTCAGGCATTGCAGTCCGATTTCATCCAGTCAGATCGCAAGCAAGGCCCGACTCTCGATGCAGATCTGACAATAGCCCCATTGGATGATGCTGGCGCCGTGACGAGCAATGTCACCTTTGCACAAGCATCAGAGGAAGGATTCCGGATTGAAGACATGCCCATGAACCAGGACCTGACCATCACCTGGCCCGCACAACATGACCCGGCAACGCGAGTACACGCCTTTGTCAGCCAACACGAAGGCGAACGCTATGTGCAGTTGCTGGTCAGTCCGCCCGAACAGGTGGACAGCGTCACTCGTCAGGCCCGGGAACTGATCATCGTGCTCGACAAATCCGGCTCCATGGCCGGAGTTTCCATGCGTGCCGCAATCGACGCTCTCGACCAGGCAATCAACAGTCTCACAGCAGAGGATCTGTTGAATATCGTGGCCTTCGATGACCTGCATTATCCCTTGTTCGATCAGTCGCTGGCGGCAACCGATAGCGTCAAGCAAAGCGCCAGACGATTCGCCGCTCGACTGCAGGCAGATGGCGGCACGGAAATGGGATCGGCACTGGACTTTGCACTCAAGGCAACGTCGAATGAAGACATCCGTTCGGAGGAATCTGCCAACCGCCTGAAACAGATCGTGTTCATCACCGATGGCAGCGTCGGCAATGAAGAAACCCTTCTTCGGAACATACGCAGGAACCTGGGCAGCAGCAGACTGTTCACAGTCGGCATCGGCTCTGCCCCCAATCACTGGTTTCTCGAAAAGGCGGCAGAGGCCGGCCGTGGAGTCACTGTCAGTATTCAGGAAGAACACGATGTGGCCGATGCCATCAGCGAACTGCTCAATGGCCTTCGATTTCCTGTTTTGACAGACATAGTCGTGCAGTACCCTCAAGGACAGGGCGAGATGTATCCGCAACCCGTGCCAGACTTGTATGCAAACAGACCAGCCATGTGGGTTGCAAAGCTCAGCGATGATGTCGATGAGATAGTCATCACCGGGATGCGCAGGAATCTGCCATTCCGGGAAACCATCACGCTGGAAACCATCGAAGAAACTACCGAGCAAACCGCACCGGCACCGCAGCCGATGAGCGCCCCATCCGTGGCCATGCACTGGGCTCGGCAGAAGATATCATCGCTGGATGACGAACAGCGCTATGCAGCAGACCCGGAAGTGAACAGACAGGCGATCACCCGACTGGCCATGCAGACGGGACTGGTCACGCGCTATACCAGTCTGATAGCCGTGGAAGAGGAGCCCAGCCGTCCCTTGAACGAACCACTTGATACCGCGAGCGTTGCCAATCGCCTGCCACAAGGCAATCAGATGACAGGCATCACGCTTCCGCAAGGCGCAGCAGGTGTCGACACCTTGTTATGGGTCAGCCTGATCATGGGGATGAGCGGCCTCGCCCTGTTGATTGTTTCCCGGCACCGGTGCTGAACCATGCGCCGTCCAGACTTATTGACCATGATATCCATGGTTGCATTATCAGCCGCATTTATCAGCGGTAGCTCGGCAGCCTGGATGGCAGGCAAGGCCAGACTGGCTCAACATCTGCTCGACGTTGCCTGGCAGACCAGCAGACATCATGAAACGCCCACCAGGCCCTGGCGGTGGGCGGACGTGACCACGGTAGGCCGACTGACGATTCCCGCTCTCGATGAATCCCTGATCGTACTCAGTGATGCCTCGGGCGAGGCCATGGCCTTCGGGCCTGGCCTGGTGGCGGGTGACCCCTTACAGGCAGATTCAGCAACCGTTGCCATCGGTGGTCACAGAGACACTCATCTGGCCTTCATGCAGAATCAGAAACCGGGCGAACTGATTCTGCTGGAAGCTCTGGACGGCAAGACCTACCGCTACCAGTTACTCGACAGCCAGATTGTCGATACACGAGTTCAGAGCCTGAGCATTGCCACGGACTTCCCGGGACTGGTGCTCATCACCTGCTATCCGTTCAACGCCCGACAGACCGGTGGACCACTGCGATTGGTGGTACGTGCCGCATACTTGCCAACTTGAAATTCGGGCTGGGTGAGTATGGCCTCTGACCCGCCAAGAGCCCTATACTGGGCACCATGAAATATTCCACGCTGACCCGCCGAATCGTCAATGAGAACCCTGCCGGAGGAACGCCGGTAGACCCCTGGGCGGTGCATGCCCTTGCCATGCGACGTGTGGCACAAGGTGAACAGATCACGCTGTTGAGCATTGGCCAGGAGACCGACGAAACCACACCCGATGTCGTTGTCGACAAGGCTATCGAGAGTCTGCAGCGTGGCAGACATCACTACGTCAACATGAAGGGCGAGTTGCACTTGCGCGAGGCCATCGCCGGCTATCATGAGTCGCTGACCGGCCAGGTTGTGACCAGCGAAGAAGTCACGGTGTGTACCGGTGCCCAGAATGCACTGTACTCGGTCGCTCAGGTGCTGCTGGAAACCGGTGACGAGGTCATTCTCGTGGCGCCTTACTACACCACCTACGCCGCCACCTTCGGCGCTTCGGGTGCCACTGTCGTCACCGTTCAGGTCGATGCCGACAATGGCTATGAACTCGACGTACAGGAACTGCTTGACGCCATTACCCCGCGCACACGTGCCATCGTCCTGAATGCCCCTAACAACCCGCTGGGAAGTCGCTATTCGCAGGATCTGGTTCAACAACTGGTGGAGCGTTGTCTGGCCGACGATATCTGGTTGGTATTCGACACGGTCTATCTGGACACTGTGGCGCAAGGCTCGGTGGCCCTGCCTCACCACATCCCCGGTGCCGAGCGCATATTGATTACCGTCGGCAGTCTGTCGAAATCGCATCGCATGACAGGTTGGCGAGTAGGCTGGGCCATCGGACCCGGCGAACTGTCGGCTCATCTGGCAAAGCTGGCCGTATGCATGCACTACGGGCTGCCACCCTTCATTCAGGATGCCGCCGTGGTTGCCATTCGTGAAGCTGCCAGCACACCTCAAACCGTCCGGGCGGTCATGCAACAGAGGCGCTCGCTGTTACTCGAATACCTGCAGGACACCTCGCCTGCCAGGCTGCTTGATTCTGGTCAGGGCATGTTCGTCCTGCTCGATGTCGAGCCGCTCGGGATGAGCGCGCATGATTTCGCCATGGGCCTGCTGGCCGCGAAGGATGTATCCGTACTGCCCTGTGACGGCTTCGGCCCTGGCGGCCAATATCTGGTGCGTATCGGCCTGTGTGTCGATGGCCAGCAGCTGGTGGAGGCGGGTCGCCGTATCTGCGATTACATACAGCAACTGTAAGAGGTCCGACCCGACGCTCGGTTACGTACAAGTGTTCAGATTCCGCTCTTTGACGCTCAAACCGGAGGCTTTACCGTGATATCCGAACATCCATTGCAGGAAGCTTTGTCGCGGCTGCAGACAGTGCCACGCTACCTCGTGATCTGTCTTTTCGCGATTCTGCTCATCTCGTTACCAGCAACGGCGGACACCAACAACCCTGTGCCGGATGCTGACTACGCCCCCGCACAGGTTGTCAGCATCATCGTGCAATCCCTGCAGTCGAATGATTCCGCCACCGACGCAGGGATAGCAACCGTCTATCGCTTCGCCTCGCCAGCCAATCGCGCCAGCACAGGGCCTCTGGCTCGTTTCAGCGAGATGATCAAACGCGGATATCCAGACATGCTCAATCACGTCCGTGCCCGCTATACCCCCATCGAAGTGCGTGATGACATGGCCCTGCAGGCAGTCTGGCTGTCAACACCGTCCGGCCTGGAAAACGGTTACGCCTTTCAGCTGAGCCGACAATCCGGAGGGGAATTCGACGGCATGTGGATGACCGACGCGGTAATCCCTCTGGGACCCGGGGCAAGAAGCGGTATCCGCATCTGAAGCAGGATCCCTGACCCAGGCTGCCACCCCGGTCGATACGGTCCTGTTTTCACTGGGGTGGCATTATTGTCTGGCGACCTTCTCGAACAAGCCTGCCGGCTGGTATCGACGCAAAGTCGACAGGCAGCCGCTTATCAGGGCATCCGATCAGTCTTCGACAATACCGGCAATCCGCCGGGCCTGCTGTACGGTGTTGTGCAGCAAACAGGCGATGGTCATCGGACCGACACCACCCGGCACAGGCGTAATGGCACCCGCGACAGCCTCAGCTGACTGATAATCGACATCGCCAACCAGTCGCATCTTGCCATCTTCTTCAATTCGGTTGATGCCGACATCGATGACCGTTGCACCCGGCTTGATCCAGTCTCCGGACACCATGCGCGGCCGGCCAACGGCTGCCACCAGAATATCGGCAGTACGGCACAGCGCTTCGAGGTCCCTGGTCCGTGAATGAGCCACTGTTACCGTGCAATTTGCCTGCAACAGCAGCGCTGCCATGGGCTTGCCCACGATATTCGATCGCCCCACCACCACGGCATGCAGTCCGGACAGATCCCCAAGTTGAGACTTGAGCATCATCAGTGAACCGAGAGGGGTACAGGGAACCACACCGCCGCCATCGGTATTCAGGCGACCGACGTTGATCAGATGGAAACCATCAACATCCTTGTCATGACTGACGGCATTGATGACCTTTGATTCATTGATATGCCCAGGCAGGGGCAACTGGACAAGAATGCCATGCACAGCATCGTCAGAATTGAGCTGATCGATCAGATCCAGCAGGGTCTGCTCATCGGTATCGGCACTCAAACGGTGTTCGAATGACTGCATCCCGACTTCCACGGTCTGTTTGGCCTTGTTGCGTACATAGACCTGACTGGCAGGGTCTTCCCCGACCAGCACCACGGCCAGACCAGGTGTCAGACCGTGCTCCGCCTTGAGCTGTGTCACTTCTATCTTCAAGTCGCTGCGGAGTTGCTCTGCAAATGCCTTTCCGTCGATGACTGTTGCCATAATCTGTGTGCTGCTCCTGAGCCGTATTACCTGAGGTAAAGTTCACATAACATGCGTGCGCATTAGACCACTTGGGCATTTGGCGCACCAGTACATGCTAGCAATTGTGATAGCGAGTGTCGTTACGTGTACAGATAAGGCGTTGTGGCGTATCTTTACGCAATCACCATACATCGTTCCGGTTGTTTTTTATGAATCTGTCGAATTCCAGACTCCTGTTGTCAACCGTATTTCTCACAGCGCTACTCAGCGCCTGCGGTGGTTCATCCTCCAGTACGGGTGGTGGTCTGCTGGATGATCAAACAGGGACTGATGGTTCCGGCACCGGGACCGACACGGGTTCAGATACCAGCGGCACAACCACCGGTAGCGATACGGGGTCAGACACCGGTGGCACGACCACCGGTAGCGATACCGGTTCGGACACCAGCGGCACGACCACCGGTAGCGATACGGGCTCGGACACCAGCGGCACAACCCCCGGCAGCGAGACGGGATCGGACACCAGTGGCACGACCACCGGCAGCGATACAGGTTCAGACACCAGTGGCACGACCACTGGTAGCGACACGGGCTCGGACACCGGTGGCACGACTACTGGTAGCGACACAGGGTCAGACACCAGCGGCACAACCACCGGTAGCGATACG
>CBDUIJ010000235.1:0-9343 GCA_965367215.1 uncultured Granulosicoccus sp. | reverse complement strand
TCACGCTGCCAGGCACGGATATAGTCGATTTCGTATCGCAGTGGAAAGGTGTCATTCTCGGCATCCGGTGTTGGCGCCCAGCCACTACCCGCCACCAGATAGGTCACGATGTTCATGCCCTGACGAGAGACTTGAGGGCCACTGAGGCGTTTGATTTCCACGCCGTCGATGTACCAGATAACCAGTTGTGGTTCCCACAGAACACCGTAGGTGTGGAATTCATCGGAGAACAGCTCACCTGTCGGGTTCTTGTAGCTCATGGTCGGTGCCGAGCGAGTCTCACCGGTGTTTACATCCGCGAAGTGGTAGGTCTGGAAGGCATCTTCATCGCCGTAGGGGTTTTCACCCAGGTATTCGATGATGTCGATTTCCGGGGCATGCAGGTTCACGCCTTCACCCGGGTAGCGGTGATACAGATAGAAGCTGGACAGCGCCCCGTAGGCACCACTGGTTTTCATCCGGCCTTCAACATAGCCGTAGGTCATGTTGAACTTGTCGTGGCTGGACAATGCACCTGAGAGAAACAGGCAGCGTTCCTTGCCTGAGGCATCAGTACCATTACAGATATCGGGAAGTTTGCCCTGCAGTTCGTCCGGTACCGGTGTTGCCTCGATGGTCAGAATGGAATCGGAGATCTTGAAGGGGTTGTAACCGAAATCCGGCTCATCCTGTGTATTGACGAAATACTGCTGCTCACCGTTGATGATGGTTTCATCACCCCAGACAAGTTGTGTATTCCAGCGAGCACTATCGATGCTGTCGCCATTGAAGTCATCTTCGAAGACCAGCGAGAACTTGTCCATGAAGTAGGCGGTATTGCTCAGGTCATGCTTCTGGGCAAAGCGGCTTTCGTCCAGGTAGGGATCGGCATACAAGGGGACGGCAGCACCACTGTCTGCATGGTAGTTGATGGTGATCGGATCAGACGGTACGGATTCCTGTCCATTGTCGTCAACGGCGGTCACTTCGTAGCTGAAGATGTCGCCGGCCTTGGGTCCGAAATTGGCGCATTCATGCAGGCGCGTTGCAAAGCGGGTGTAATTGCAGTCGATGAAGGAGGTGGTGCTCCAGAACTTGTTGATTTCCACCTGTGCCAGAGCATTGTCATCGGTCTGGTCGCGGCCAACGGTGTAGACATGACCATCGCTGCGATAGATGTTGTAGGCAACCACGTCACCGTCATCATTCGCAGGCGCCCAGCTGAACTCGGCCCAGTCATTGGAGACCAGATCGATGCGCAGATTCTTTGGCTGCGTGGGTGCGCCACCGGCGGTCGGAGTTTCCGGATCGACTTCCAGCAAGGAGCCAAACGGATCATCCAGGGTCGGACCCGGAATCGGCGCTGCCAGCAAGTCGACGGCAGGAATCGTCGGTGCGGGTAGATCACCATAGTCTGGTGTGGTGTTGCCACCGTTGTCACCACCGTCTGCCGGGGTGTCGGTCGAACCACCGGTGTCCCCATTGTCAGGAGTGTCGGTATCGACAGCCGGTGTATCGTCAACCGGTGTGGTCGTATTGTTGTCGCCGGAAGAGCAGGCGGCAAGGCTGGCGACTGCCAGGGACAGAAAGGTATGGCGAAGCAGGGGATTCATGCGCAATTCAGCCGTCATCTGGGTTCGTTAAAGTGGTGACGAGAATAAACAGCAATGGCCTCGAGGCTGCGGAACTACGTCTTAACTTCACTGTGAACGTGCGCACAGATCGCCGATAAGTACTCGCTCTGATAGAATCACGGGTTTGGTAGAGCTGCTGCTTTACCGACACATTGGCCTGCAAACAACTGGATAAATTATGAGTGTCAAGACCGCTGGCGGCTTGTCCGTCGCTTCATCCCTGCACGATTTCATAGTCAATGAAGCCCTTCCGGGCACCGGTATCGAGGCGGATGCGCTATTTTCCTCGCTTGCCAACATCATTTCCGAACTTGCCCCGCAGAATCAGGCGGCAATGGATCGTCGTGATGCGCTGCAGCTGAAGCTGGATGACTGGCATAAAGCCAATCCCGGCCCGATCGATCAGTCGGTATACAAGGCTTTTCTGGTGGAAATCGGCTATCTGGAGCCCCAGGTGGAGGATTTCAGCGTCGATGTGTCCCGTGTTGATGATGAAATTGCCAAAACAGCAGGACCACAGCTGGTAGTTCCGGTCAACAACGCACGTTATGCCCTGAATGCCGCCAATGCACGCTGGGGAAGCCTGTATGACGCGCTTTACGGTACGGACGCCATCAGTGAGTCCGATGGCGCAGAGCGTTCACGCGAATACAATCCGGTACGTGGTCAGCGCGTAGTGGCTTTTGCCAATCAGTTGCTGGATGAGGCCGTGCCCCTGGTACAAGGCAGTCATGCCGATATCAGCGCCTACGCCATCGTCGACGGTGCCTTGAAATTGACACTCACTTCCGGCAGTGAAGTCGGCCTGAAGAACCCTGCGCAGTGTGCCGGGTACACCGGCAGTGCGGAAGCCCCCACTACCGTACTGCTGAAGAACAACGGCCTGCACATGGAAGTCGTGTTCGATCGCAACAGCCCCGTGGGCAAAAGCAGTGCTGCCGGTGTCTCGGACATCGTCATGGAATCGGCACTGAGTACCATTCAGGATTGCGAAGACTCGGTGACCGCAGTCGACGCAGACGACAAGGTACTGGTCTATCGCAACTGGCTGGGCCTGATGAAAGGCGATCTGAGTGAGCAGGTCGAGAAGAACGGCAAGCAGATCGAACGCAAGCTCAACCCGGATCGTGGTTTCATCGATCTGCAGGGCAATGCCTTCAATCTGCCGGGCCGCAGTGTGCTGCTGGTCCGAAACGTCGGCACGCACATGATGACCGATGCGGTACTCGATGCCGATGGCAAGCAGGTGCCGGAAACGTATCTGGACGCCATGTTCACCAGCCTCATTGCCATGCACGATCTGAAAAAAGGCGATGATGAGGCGCGCAATTCACGCACGGGCAGTGTCTACATCGTCAAGCCCAAGCTGCACGGTACGGCGGAAGTGGCCCTGTCGGTAAAACTCTTCACCATGGTGGAAGAGGCGCTGGGTCTGGCACCCAACACCCTCAAGATGGGCATCATGGATGAGGAGCGTCGTACCTCGGTCAACCTGAAGAACTGTATTGCGGCCGCTCGTGAACGCGTCATCTTCATCAATACCGGTTTTCTGGATCGCACCGGTGACGAGATGCACACCAGCATGCACGCCGGCGTCATGATTCCCAAGGGCGAGATGAAGAACGCCACCTGGCTCTCTGCCTATGAAAACAACAATGTCGATGTCGGCCTGGCCAGTGGTCTGCAGGGCAATGGTCAGATCGGAAAGGGCATGTGGGCCATTCCTGACCAGATGGCTGCGATGATCGCTGCCAAGCAGGGTCATCCCGAAGCTGGTGCCAATACCGCCTGGGTACCTTCTCCAACGGCTGCCACCTTGCACGCCATGCATTATCACAAGGTGAGCGTGCAGGCTGTACAGGACGCGCTGAAGTCGCGCAAGAAAGCCAGTGTCGATGACATCCTCACGATCCCACTGAGTGAAGCGGGCCGCAATTACTCGGCCGAGGAAATCCAGCATGAGCTGGACAACAATGCGCAGAGTATCCTGGGTTATGTCGTACGCTGGGTGAACCAGGGTGTTGGCTGTTCCAAGGTGCCTGATATCAACAACGTCGGACTCATGGAAGATCGCGCTACCCTGCGTATCTCCAGTCAGTTCCTGGCCAACTGGCTGCTGCATGAAATCATCACCGTTGAACAGGTACGTGATGCCATGGAGCGTATGGCTCTGGTGGTTGATGGGCAGAACGCCGGTGATGCCGACTATGTTGCCATGGCGCCGTCCTTCGATGACAGCATTGCTTTCCAGGCCGCCCTCGATCTGGTTCTGAAAGGTCAGGCGCAGCCCAATGGCTACACCGAGTTCGTATTGACAGCTCGACGTCGTGAGGTCAAGGCAGCCAACGCCTGATTGTTTTCACTTTTCTGACCGGTGTCACCTGTTTCATGCGTGAGTGGAGGCAGGTGGCACCGTAACTGCTCGAATTCGGCTACGTTTTCTACCCACTCGGGAATTTTTACAGAAAACCGTAGTCAACCCATTGAGCCGTTTGTTCCGGCTTTGCCAGACACCAACAATCAAAGCAGGGGATGAATGTGAAAAAAGCCACTTTCAAGCAAATCGGTACCATGGTTGCAACGAGCACACTGCTCGCCAGTTGCAGTACGCTGACTGCACCGTTCAAGGAAGCAGATCCGCGCTGGGCCGATTTCAAATCGTGGACCCGAGTTACCGACACACACGTCAGCACCGGTAACCCCACCGGTTTTCTGGGCGGTGTGCACATGGGCCTTGAAGGCTATCGCGAAGTCTATGTGAACGACATCGGTCGCGATGCCTTGCTTGGCAACGCCCCCTATAATCTTCCTGCCGGCACGGTTGTCGTCAAGGAGCAGTTCGCCAGCAAGGAAGACTGGGAAGCCGATCGCAAACCTGCGCACACCATCAGCGTCAAGGTAGCGGCCAGTGATGATGTCAGCAAGGACAACTGGATCTGGGCAGACAGCTATAAAGGAACGGCAGGCGAGAGTGCCTTCTGTTCCGGCTGCCATTCCATTGCTGCCAAGAGTGACTTTGTCTTCACCACCGGCGATTTTCAGCGTTCACTCGATTGATCGATCCCCGCTGATCAGAACATTTGCAGCTGTGCATCAGTGATGGCTGCAAAACTCGTATCCAGAAACTGCAGGATACCGTCCGCCGCCGGAGCCAGTTGTTTATCCAGATAATGCTGGTAGTCCGGTGTTGACTGCAGCAGATCGACAGGTTCCGGCCCGTTTCGGGTTATCAGATAGCTGATGGTGCGACCACTGTGTTCCAGCTTGCGTGCCGCCTGAATATGCGGTGGCACGTTACGCTGATAATCATCCAGCGCCCGGCGAATGCGCTTGCGATAGACCAGCTGCTCGTCCAGCTCTCCTGCCTGCAGTTTTTCGGCAATATCGCGAATATATTCTTCAAAAGGTTCTTCATGGAAGACACGCTGGAACAGCTCGCGCTGAAAGTTTCTGGCAAGCGGTGTCCAGTCAGTGCGCGCCGCTTCCAGTCCCTTGACCACCAATCGCGAATCGGGCGCAATGAGTCCAGCGTAGCGTTTCTTGCTGCCGGTAGGCATGCCACGAACCGTCGGCATGAAGAAACGCGAGTAGTGCGTCTCGTACTCGACCTCCAGACGTGATTCGATATCCAGGTTCTGTCTGAGTTCGACTTGCCACCAGGTATTGAGTTCGCGCATCAGCTGATTGCCGATCTCTGCTGAACGCGTCTCATCCGCTTCATCGCCGATGTAGACGAAGACCGAATCCGTATCGCCGTAGATCACCGGGTATCCCTGCTGTTCGATCCAGTCGCGTGAGCGCATGATGATTTCGTGGCCACGCCGAGTGATGCTGGATGCCAATTGCTGCGAGTAGAAACGACAACCGGTGGTGCCCAGCACACCGTAGAAGGAATTCATGATGATCTTGATGGCCTGGGACAGAGGTGCATTGTGGTCCAGCTTGGCCTTGTCTCGCGCTGCCCAGAGTTCTTCGATAAGTCCCGGAAGAATATGTTTATCACGCGAGAACATGGCTTCCACAAATCCGGGAAGCGGGTTGCCGCCGGGTACCGCAAGCCCCATCGGGTCAATGAAGAAGGTGCGAATGATACTGGGGTACAGACTCTTGAAATCCAGCACCAGTACATTCTTGTACAAGCCTGGTACCGAGTCCATGACATAGCCACCCGGGCTGCCGGGGCCATCACTACGATTGTCGACATCCGGTGCCACGAAGCCGGCACGGTGCAGTCTTGGCAGATAGAGATTGTCAAAGGCAGCAACAGAGCCACCCAGTCTATCCAGTGCCAATCCCGTGAGGTTGGCGCGTTGCACGGCGAACGCCAGTAGATCGGCCTTATCGAATATCTCGTTGACCAGGGTACAGTCACGAATGTTGTAATCCGCCAGCTGCGGCTTGTCGTCCCTGAACAGGCGATTGATCTCGGCCACCTTGTCCTGCTCCGAGCTGATGAGCTTGCCGGTTCCCAGCAGTTCATGCGAGACATTGTCCAGTGAGAAACTGTCGAAGTTCCAGAACCCGGCCTTCAACAGATCGATACCATCGAAGACGGCACGCCCCGGAACACGGGCGATGCGCGGTGAGCCGGGCTGATTGGGTTGCAGAACCGTGGCAGTCTCACCACCGCGACCCAGACGACAGGCAATGCCCAGCTGCTGGCATTTCTGCACGATGAAGTTCAGGTCGAAATTGACGACAGCCCAACCTGTCAGGGCATCCGGGTCGATCTCCAGTGTCCAGTTGAAGAAGGCATTCAACAAGGCTTTCTCGTTGGGCTGGTAGATGAGTTGGTAGTGGCCGCGTTGTTCATCCTCGCCGCTGCCGATCATGAAAACGACATCGCTCGGTCGGCTTTCAGCGTCACCCGGTTCGGGCTTGATGGCGGCCGCCACCGAGTACAACTGACGGCTGTGGCCACGTGTCTCGATATCGATAGCCAGCGTTCGCAGTTGTGGCTGGAAGTCACCCGGCTGCAATCGTGGCTGCTGAACACGCCAGTGATTGCCCACGCGCTGCAGCTCTCCATCGATGCGTACCGGTGCGCGAATGAATCGCTCCATCAGGTAGCGATCGACAGGTTTGACGTCCGATTCGCACAGCGTTGCGCCGCTCTGCCGCAGTTGCTGCAGGTCGCGCTGCTGGCGAAAATAGAGTCCATCCACCGCCTCGCCGTGCAGGAGCGTCAGATCAAGCGGTTTGCGTGTCGCGCCAGCGGGTAGAAAGGCATCTCGGGAGCGCTCGATGAAGCAGACCGCTTGCTGGTTCCTGATGACCAGATTCACGGGGCCCTGTGCCGAACAGGCCCAGAGTGAGAGCTCCAGGCCTTGCGGCGTGTCACGCCAGTGGCGGGTCAGCAGGTAGGCGTCGAGGCTCATGGACGATAGTGTACCTATCTTGCTGTCTTGCTACGCAGGAAATACTTTTGGCTCGTGTACCATGCAGACACGTCCATCGCACCGCGAGCTCTGCTGCTTGTCCATGTTTCGATATCTACCGGGAATATTGCTGGTACAGCTGGTCACCCTGGCTCTGTTCTGGGTCAACCGGGAAGCAACCGTTGAAGATCTGCTGCTGCGAGCCGGCTTGCCGGCGCTGATCATCGCCTGTGTAACGGCGCTGTGGTTGTCCACGCTGGGACGCATGGAGGCAGAGCGCCGCAATGCCGAATTGCGTGAAAGCCACGCCAGTGAGCGCGAAAAGCTGCATCGAAAGATCGAGCGTACCCGCTCGGAAGTGCTGCAGCAGGCCAGTGCCGACAAGGCTCAGATGCAGGAACGCGCCCACGCGGAGCGCGAGAATCTGGTCAGAAAGACACACAAGCAGCTGATGCAGCAGGAGCGCAGCATCAGTCGACGTGCCAACGTCAAGGTGGGGCTTGCCTTCATGGGGGTCACAGGCCTGGGTGTGCTGATGCTCATCACGGAAATGATGACCCTGGGGCTGCTGACCATCACGACGGCTGGCGGTGCTCTGGGCGGTTATGTATTCCGCTGGCGTCAGTCGAGAGGTGCATTGGATCGACTCTCGGGCGCTGTCGAGCAACAGGATGACGATCCCACTGTCGTGCCGGGCGAGGTCGTACCAGCCACGAAAGCGTCCAGCAAGAAGAGCTCCCTGGCAGTCATCGATGGCAATGTGGTTGGAGAGCCGAAGAAGCGTAAGCGCTGACGTTCTACCCTGAGCCGGAGGGTAACGGGGTCTCAATCGCGTATTGATGTCGTTATTCGAGACCAGCGCACGCTCGGCATGATACTTCCAGCAATTGCGGCCTGCTTTTCGCAAGACCAATGCTCGGATGTAATCGAGTTATGCGGGGAAGGTCATGAAGAAACACTGTCTGTCGTTACTGTTGACGGTGACATCAGCGCTCCTGTGCAATACGTCGGGCATGGCCGCCGATTACCCTGAACGGCCTGTTTCCCTGATGGTTTCCTATGGGGCTGGAGGTGCTACCGATTTTCAATCGCGCATCGTATCCATGCTGGCGGCCAATGAGGAGTATCTGGGCCAGCCGATGATCATCATCAACAAGCCCGGCGCGGGCGGTAGAGCAGGCTGGAACTGGTTCGCCATGGATGCCGAGGCTGATGGTTACACCCTCGCGGTCTACAACATTCCGCATTTCATCGCGCAGTCTCTGGAAGGCGGGGTGGACTATGACATTGACTCATTCGAACCGATTGCCAACTGGGGCGCGGACCCTGCTGTCGTGATCGTGGCTGCCGACAGCGAGTACGACACGATCGAACAATTGCTGGATTTTGCCAGCCAGAACCCTGGAAGAGCGACGTTCTCTGGCGCGGGCCTGTATGTGGGCCATCATATTGCCGCCCTGCAGATCGAAAAGGCCATCGACGCGGAGCTGGCCTATATCGCCACCAAGGGCGGGGGGGCCGCCGCATTGAAGGCGGTTGTCGAGGGCGATGTCATGGCGGGTATCAACAATCTGTCGGATGCCTATCGCGCTCGCGAAGCGGGCAAGGTGAAGATACTCGCCGTTGCGGACATGAGCCGCTCTGCCGAATTCCTGCCCGATGTGCGAACCTTGCTGGAAGCGGGCTACGAGGTGGATGACGCCTCGGTGAATTTCCGGGGCATCATGGTCCCTGCCGGTACCCCGGATGAGGTGATCGACAAACTGGCGGACAGGGTGCCAGCGATGTTCGCTGATCCGATGATTGCCAGTCGTATGGCCTCCGGCGGCGCCCCCATGAAAATCATGCAGCGCAAGGAGGTGAAGTCCATGTGGGCAACGCGTCAGGAGACGCTGACAGAGTTACTGGCGACGCTGAAATAGACGAGTGACTGTGTTCATGATTCACGAGCCCGCCAGTCATGCGATCACTCGATATCTCAAAGCGTTAATCGGCAATTGACGCAGACTGACCGGAGCGGCAGCGAAAAGGGGGCTGAGTCAAATGACCGATTCAACGTAATGGTTGGTATCGATCAAGCAGCCTCATCCTTGGAAGAAGATACGGCACGTAGTTTCAATCCAAGAGCCTCCACAACCTTGAGAATCGTACCAAACTCAGGATTACCGCCTGCAGAAAGCGACTTGTAAAGGCTTTCCCTGCCAAGCCCGGTATCCTTGGCAATCTGAGCCATACCTTTGGAGCGTGCAATATCCCCTAGCGCGGCAGTTATGACATCTTTGTCGCCATCTTCAAGTGCTGCGTCTAGATAGGCCGCCATATCCTCACGAGTTTCCAGATAATTTGCAGCAT
>CBDUIJ010000234.1:0-9349 GCA_965367215.1 uncultured Granulosicoccus sp. | reverse complement strand
CCTCGCAAGATGCGTTTCGGTCTGTCCAGTGGCATGGTGCTGGCCGCTGGCCCCGGAGGTTCCGACCTGTTCATCCTGACACCGGATGATGGCGCGACTGCCGGCATGCGGGTCAAGTAGAGGACGTGTCGACATCGCGTGACAGGGAGGAGGCTGGCAACATTTGCCGGCCTCTGCCATCGAGCTTGCGGATACCCTGATGCGCGATGTCGCCCTCATTCTGCTGGGCACGGTACTGGTCAACAATTTCGTACTGGTGCAGTTTCTCGGTCTGTGCCCTTTCATGGGCGTGTCCCGGCGTGTGGACTCGGCGCTGGGCATGGGCATGGCCACCACCTTTGTGCTGACCCTGTCGGCGGCACTGAGCCACCTGGTTAATCGCTGGCTGTTGATGCCTTTCGAGCTGGACTACCTGCGCACCCTGAGCTTCATTCTGGTGATTGCAGTGGTGGTGCAATTCACCGAGATCGTCATCCGGCGGCAAAGTCCGCTGCTGCACCGCGTGCTGGGGATCTATCTGCCATTGATTACCACCAACTGCGCGGTGCTGGGCGTGGCGCTGCTCAGTGCCAACCGGCAACATGATCTGCGAGATGCCGTGCTGTACGGCTTTGGTGCTGCTGTCGGCTTCACACTGGTGCTGGTGCTGTTTTCGGTACTCAGAGAACGCATCGAGCTGGCGGATGTGCCGGCCCCTTTCCGAGGCAGTGCTGCGGCCCTGATGACAGCCGGCATCATGTCGCTGGCTTTCATGGGCTTCAGTGGTCTGGGTTGAACATGATGTCGACCCTGCTGGCAATGATCGTATTCGTCGTCACCCTGGCCCTGCTGGGTGCCGTACTCGGCTGGCTATCCTCATCCAGCGGCGCGCTGACATGGCCTCGCCTTGCTCGCAGGAAGGCTGAAGAGGCCAGTGCTGACACAGCCGTGAACAAGTCCGGAACGGGTGACACCTCGACAGACCGCCTCGCCGAGCAGAGCGAGCTACCCACCGAGCAATTGATCGAACGAGTCAATGCCTGCCTGCCGCAGACACAATGTGCCCAGTGCGGGCATCCGGGCTGCCGCCCATACGCGACCGCCATCATTGCCGAAGATGCGCCGATCAATCAATGTCCTCCCGGGGGCGAGGCGCTGATTCACGAACTGGCTGACTTGCTGGGCAAGGAGTTCATGCCACTGGATGCCGAGCGTGGCGAGACCAAACCGCCGCAGGTCGCATTGATCGATGAACCGGTGTGTATCGGCTGCACCCTGTGCATTGCCGCCTGTCCGGTGGATGCCATTGTTGGCGCCCCCAAACTCATGCACACGGTTGTCATCGATCAGTGCACCGGCTGTGAATTGTGCCTGCCACCGTGTCCGGTCGACTGCATCACGCTGGTGCCCACCGATGAGTCGCTGGCACAATGGCGCTGGCCAAAACCTGCATGAAATGGCCCTCCCTTCCAGCCTCGCTGCGCTCTGACCGAACAAGGCTCCACGGCGGGCTACGCCTGCCAAGAAACAAGCCGGGCCTGCCCGTTTCAGGTTCGATCCGCACATTGGCGCTACCGCCTCAGCTGATCCTGCCTCTGCTGGATTACCGTCGTGATGTGCTGACACCACTGGTCCAACCGGGTCAGCAGGTGGAAGCCGGCCAGCGACTGGCAGCCGGCTTGATCGCGACGGCCCGTGGCAGAATCGTGGCGATAGAGCCTCGACCCGTCATTCACCCTTCTGGCAAGTCAGCCCTCTGCATCATTCTCGAACCGGATGCCGATCAGGACCGTGAATCTGCCTGCCACGAACCGCTGCCAAGCCTGACCGCCGAGCGGCTTGATGACTGCGGTGTGCATGGCCTCGGTGGTGCCGCCTTTGCAACTGCAGACAAGCTCCGGACTGCCCGGCAAGACGGCGCGCCGCTGCAGACCCTGTTGATCAATGCCGTGGAATGCGAGCCGCAGATTGCCTGCGATGAGGCGCTGCTGATGTGCGAGGCGGCGGCGATCATCAACGCCATCGAGTCCTTGATGCAGACAACGCAATGCCGGCGCTGCGTGCTGGCTGTGGAAAACGACAAGACGGCAGCCATCGACGCCATCCGTCATGCCTTGCAAGCGCACCCGGTGGACCTGGAGCTGGTCTTGCTGGAACCGGTTTACCCTGCCGGTGCAGAACGTTCCCTGATACGACGCATCACCGGCCTGTCCTTGCCACCAGGCGAACGACCCGCCAGTCACGGTATTCTCAGCATCAATGTTGCCACCGCGCTGGCAGCACACCGGGCACAGTTGGGATATCCGCTGTATTCCAGGGTCGTGACGGTGTCCGGCGAGGGCCTGCCCGAAGCTGTCAATGTACGGGTACGTTTCGGCACTCCGGTGGAAGAGGTATTGCAACAGTGTGGCTACAACGCCTTGTCCGGCAATCACCGCATTCGCGCCAATGGGCCCTTGAGCGGTTTCGACCTGCCATCCTTGCAGGCACCGGTCACGGCCAGTACCAATTGTCTTGGCATTCATCCGGTAGAGCCCTCGCCTGCGATCCTGCCATGCATTCGCTGTGGCGCCTGTGAAGAGGTTTGTCCCGAGCAATTGCTGCCACAGCAACTGTACTGGTATGCCCAGGCTGATGATCTGTCGGGGAGTCGACGTTTCGGTCTGGACAGTTGTATTACCTGTGGTTGCTGCGATCTGGTGTGCCCATCATCGATTCCACTGACTCAATCGTTTCGTCATGCCAGAGATGCCCAGCGCGAACAGGAGCGTCAGGAGCGCATGGCAGACCTGTCGCAGCAACGCTATCAGGCACGCGAGCAGCGCCTGCAGGACAGAGCGGCTGCCCGCGAGGAAAAACGTCGACTGGCCAAGGCACAGTTGAACACCAGCCGCGACCCGATCGCCGATGCTCTGGCCAGGGCGCGCAATCGTCGCAAGCCGCGCGCCTCGACCCGCAACAACGCATCGCAGCCTGCCGAGAGTGCGAACACGCCTGAGACGCCAGGTACCGATCTCCCTGAGCAACACAACCCGCCGGAAGATCGCAGTTCATGAGTACGCTGGCACCAGACACTCACAGCATTGCCTATCCGCAGCGTCGCGTCAGACACATCATGATGCACGTCATGCTGGCACTGCTGCCCGGAACCTTGCTGCAGGCATGGCTGATCAATCACCGTGTGCTGCTCATACTGCCGGTTGCCATCCTTGCAGCCCTGGCCTTCGAAGCGCTGGCCTTGCGGTTGCGCGACAAGGCACTGCGACCGGCCCTCAGTGATGGCAGCATCATCGTTGCCGCCTGGCTACTGACACTGTGCCTGCCACCCACCCTGCCACTGTGGCAATTGCTGGTCGGGGTCTTCGTACTGGTCATGCTGGGCAAGCATCTGTATGGGGGCCTGGGGCACAACCCCTTCAACCCGGCCATGGTGGCCTATGCCGTGCTGATCATCTCCTTCCCCGTGACGATGACTGACTGGCAAACGCTGCAGCCTGAAGGCAAAGACACCCCGCAGTCGGTTGCCTGGGATGGCCTCAGTGGTGCCACGCCGCTGGATCAGTTGCGTCAGCTGCGACTGCAGCAGGCGGGGCCCGGGCTTGTCACAATGGCTGACACAGCGTCGGGCTCAGCGCTGTCAGTTGATCAAGCTGCCGCCGACACTCAGAACAGATTAGCCAGCTACCCTGAGATAGCGCAGGATCTGATCATGCATTCCAGCTGGAAATGGGTGAATCTGGCATGGCTTGCCGGAGGACTCTATCTGTTGATGATGCGCATCATCAGCTGGCAGATTCCGCTGGCAGTACTCTCCGGCGTCACACTGATGTATGTCGGGCTTGCGGCAAGCGGCCCTGGCCATGCCCTGCCCCTGATTCCCGCGCTGCTGTCAGGCGCCATCATGCTCGGTGCATTCTTCATTGCAACCGACCCGGTGACGGCCGCCGCCAGTCGCAGAGGAAAACTGCTCTATGGTGTCGGAGTTGGCATTCTGACCGTGATCATCCGCGAGTTCAGCAGCTACCCCGAAGGGTTTGCGTTTGCCGTGTTGCTGATGAATACCGGTGTTCCACTGATTGACTACCTGCTGACCGGACCTGCCGGTCGCTCACGTTCGGACGTGTCATGAAAACGCCAACCCGAACCGGATTGACACTGGCCGGCTGCGTGATACTGGCCATCGCCGCCCTGAGCCTGGTGCATCAACTGACCCGCGAACGGATGGAAGTGGCACGGCAACAATGGCTGCTGCAGGGACTCTCCGCGGTGTTGCCGGAGGGGCCTTATGACGCCGACCCTCTGAGTACCCGAAAACTGGTGACGGCAGTTGAACTGGGCAGCCTGCAACCGCTCCCCCTGTATACCGTCTATCGTGACCGGCAACCACTGGCCGCGGTACTGAGCGTGATTGCACCGGATGGCTACAATGGCAATATCCAGCTGTTGCTGGGCATCCACCCTGATGGCCAGGTCATCGGTGCGCGTGTCACCGAACATCGGGAAACGCCGGGCCTGGGAGACGACATCGACATCAATCGCTCGGACTGGATCCGGCAGTTTGACGGACGCTCCTTGCAGACCGACGCCAGCCAGGCCTGGAACGTGAAGAAGCGCGGTGGACGCTTTGATGCAATGACCGGTGCCACCATCACCCCTCAGGCTGTCATCACCGCCATTCACCGGGCCCTGCTGTGGTACCAGCAACATCGCGACGAGGTGTTCCCTGCATGACGAACGACACACTCAACCGGCCTGTATCACCACCCGCAGGTTCGCTGTGGAAGGAAGGCTTGTGGACAGGCAACCCTGCGCTGGTGAAACTGCTGGGACTCTGCCCCTTGCTGGCGGTCAGTAACAACATTGTCAACGGCTTCGGACTGGGTCTGGCGACACTGATGACCCTGCTCATTGCCAATGCGGCCGTATCCCTCATGCGCCCTCTGGTGCTGCCGGCCATTCGTATTCCCATCTATGTACTGGTCATTGCCAGCACCGTCACCATCATCGAACTGCTGATGCAAGCCTGGCTACCGGCCCTGCACGCCTCTCTGGGAATCTTCCTGCCATTGATCGTGACCAACTGCCTGATCATCGGCCGCTCCGAAGCGTTTGCTTCACGTCACGAGCTGCGCAGCTCCCTGCACGATGCACTGGCCATGGGAACAGGCTTTCTCTGGGTACTCGTGCTGCTGGGCGGCATGCGCGAGCTGCTGGGACAGGGCACCTTGTTTGATCAGGCCCATGTGCTGTTCGGTGAGCAGGCGCGACAGCTGACTGTACAGATCTATTCCGCCGACCACGGCATGCTGATCGCACTGCTACCGCCCGGCGCCTTTTTCGCACTGGGACTGCTGCTGGCCGGCAAGAACCTGATCGATTCGCGCCTGGCACAAAGGCGGCTTTCGAGCGAACGATTGCTGGCCACGGATATCCAAACCGGCAAATCGCTCACTTCTCACTGATTCGCCAGACAACTCCAGGAAGCACAGAACATGCTGTTCACTCAGGATCGTACCCGTACTCGCCAGATGTTTCGCAGTACCTGGCAGAAGCACTCTCGCGGAGAGGCGCTGGAGCCGCTTGAAAAGCAGATTGCCAGCCTGCTCGAAGAACACCCTGAATATCATGCTCTGCTGGTTGGCAGTGATGATGTCGTGGATCATGATTTCACGGCAGAAGATGGCCATGAGAATCCGTTTCTGCACTTGAGCCTCCACCTTGCATTGCGTGAACAGGTTGGTACCGACAGACCTGCCGGTATCGCCTCCATCACCCGTTCATTGCTGCTCAAGCATGGCGATGGGCACAAGGTCGAGCACATGATGATCGAACGACTCGGCCTGTTCCTCTGGGAAGCCCAGCGCCAGAGCCGTGCGCCGGATGAGCAAGCCTATCTCGCCAGTCTGCGCGACTTGCTGTAGATCTCAAAGCGACGCCGGTCACGCTACGGCTGATACCGGCATCGCAGATTGGAGGACAGGAAGGGCCAGCCTGAACGAATCGATTCAGCTGCAGTGTTACAGGTCGATGTGAGCAGTGTGGCTGCCTGTTACGTCGATACTGTCAACCGCCCGGAATTCAGCCTACCGGGCCTTGCCTGAGCTTCCTGTTTCGTGGAGAAATTTCTCAACGTTGTTGTGGTGTCCCTGTCCGGCCTTGCGGCAATGTCCCTGCCCCAGACCGTGTTATCCGACCCACGTTCCGAACACCCTGCAGAACTGTCTTCCGCACAGCCCTACGATAGTCAGGCAATTGCCTTCGCTGACAGGTTCACCATTCAACCGTTAGAGCCTCTACTGGGCTATGCGCGCAGTGCACCGACAGCAGTTGCCGCGGACTACGCAGCAGA
The DNA here is from genome assembly GCA_965367215.1 of uncultured Granulosicoccus sp. Classification (GTDB taxonomy): domain Bacteria; phylum Pseudomonadota; class Gammaproteobacteria; order Granulosicoccales; family Granulosicoccaceae; genus Granulosicoccus. The sequence continues at coordinate 3,021 of CBDUIJ010000234.1, read as the reverse complement.
GGAGTACAAGCCTCTCAGCGGCACTCACAAATTGAGCCTGGCACTGGAGCTGTCGAACACGCTCACCAGCACGCAAGTTGCCTCCCTGCAGGCCAATGGTCCGTGGCTGACAGATGAGGGCCTGTCGATCAATGCTCAGCAACTGATCCGCAGCATCCAGAATGCCGCCATTCATGGTCTTGACCCTGACAGCTACGGTCTGGCAGAAATTCTTCGCACGGTGGATACGCTCAGCGGTCTGGACCGGTCCGGTCCCCAGCCGGGACAGCAGCAACGCACCGTGCATCTGCCCGGCAGCCTGTCATTGCGAGATGTTCTGACCGGACAGATGGATCAGGCTTTCACCAGCCTCTCATTGCACCTGGGACAAGGCGTGGTTGATGCGCGTGCCACACAGAGAAGCCTGTTTCGGGACGCACCGGTCATCAATGCGCAGGAGTTGCTTGAATCGGTACGCTCTGGCCGACGCAGCGCCCTGGAGGCCTTGAATTCGGTGACACCTACTCATGCCGATTACCGGCGCCTCACCGGCCGCATGCGCAATCTGCTGACGGAGCGTGCCAGCGGTACACAGCGGCCCGCCATCGCCCATCACACCAATGCCTCCAGCATGCTGAGCCATGCGGATGTCTATGCCGTCAAGTCACGCCTGGTCGACACCGGCGACCTGACGCTGAAGGGCTCGGTCACGCCCTACTTCGACGAAGAGCTGACCAGTGCCTTGCAGAGCTTTCAGGTACGTCACGGGCTGAATGCCAGCGGCAGGCTCGACCTGCGCACACGCAAGGTGCTGAACCTGAGTATCGAAGAGGAAATACAAGCCATCGCCCTGAGTCTGGAGCGCTGGCGCTGGATGCCGCGCAATCTGGGCAAGAAACACATTTTCATCAATATTCCCGACTACCGGGTTGTGGTCCGTGACGCAGAGAAAACCCTGATGAACATGACGGCAGTAGTCGGCTCGGTGGATCATCAGACACCGACATTCTCGCGCGACATGAGTTACATGGAGTTCAACCCGACCTGGACGGTGCCGGCATCCATCGCCAACCGGGAGCTGGTACCCAGAGAACGACGACGGCCCGGCTACCTTGTTTCACGCCAGTTCGATTTTCTGAAGCGGGTCGGTAAACAGCTGGTCGTGGTTCCTCCCGAAGAAATCACGGCCGCAGAGCTCAATACCGAACCTTTTCCCTATGTGCTGCGCCAGCGCGGTGGGCCGATCAACGCACTGGGCCGCATGAAGTTCATGATGCCCAACCCCTACGCCATCTATCTGCACGACACTCAGGCAAAGAAGCACTTCACGCTGAACGACCGTGCCTACAGCCATGGTTGTATCCGACTGAGTGATCCGGACGCATTGGCGATTCTGCTGATGAGAGGCGACGGCTACAGCCAGAACACCATCAACAAGACCCTCAAGGGTGGCGAGACCAAACGTGTGCGCTTGCGCACACCGGTGCCGACACACCTGACCTACATGACCACCTGGGTGGATGAGTCCGGTGAATTGCAGAGGCGCTCGGACATCTATCGTCATGATGAGGCTCTGACCAAGGCCTTGCGGGAGGCTGGCACGCTGCTGAGTCTGTTGAAAGGTCCCGATGACGCCGACGCGACATTGCAACGGCTTGCCAGCAACAATTTCTGATGACAGGCGGTTCGACAGTACAGGCTAGTGTGAGCTGAGTTGTTGGGCGAGACACGCGGTGGTCGATTCTTGCCACTGCGTGTTATCGGGTGTCGGGTGTCGGGTGTCGGGTGTCGGGTGTCGGGTGTCGGGTGTCGGGTGTCGGTCAATGCTGGCCGATATGCGGGGTGTTCAATCCTTCTGTTTGGCTCTGTCCCACATGGCATCAAGCTGTTCCAGGCTCTGACTCTGCATGGGGGTTGCCTGCTTGGCTGCCAGCTCTTCAACATGCCGGAAGCGCGTATCGAACTTGTTGGTGGCGCGCTGCAGAGCCTGCTCAGAATCGATACCGCAGTGCCTGGCAAGGTTCACGACAGTGAACAGCAGATCACCCAGTTCATCCTCGACGGCATCCGGGTTGCCATCAGCCAGGGCCTCGCGCACCTCATTGATTTCCTCGTCGAGCTTGCCCCAGACCGGTTCGATATTCGGCCAGTCGAAACCGCTACGCGCCGCACGGCGTTGCAGCTTGTCAGCACGCATCAGAGCGGGCAGGTTCCTGGCTATGCCGTCGAGGGCCGATGCGGGTGCGGGTGCGGGAGCAGGTGTGGATGCAGGTGTGGATGCAGGTGTGGATGCGGATGCGGATGCGGATGCGGATGCGGATGCGGATGCGGATGCGGATGCGGATGAATCATTTGCTGATGCAGAGCCATCCGGGTCAAGCGCTTGTTGGCGAGCCGCTTGCCGAGCAGCCTTCAAACGCCGCTCTTCGGTCTTTATTGCCTCCCAACCCGCCTTCAGATCCGCCTCGGATTCGTACACCACATCACCGAAGACATGCGGGTGACGACGCAGCATCTTGTCAACGATCGACTGGGTCACATCCTCAAACGTAAATGCGCCCATCTCGCTGGCCATCTGCGCGTGAAAAACTACCTGAAACAGCAAGTCCCCCAGCTCGTCACACAGATCGTCCAGATCATTGCGCTCGATCGCATCAGCCACTTCATAGGCCTCTTCCACCGTGAACGGTGAAATGCTCTGAAAATCCTGCTTGATGTCCCAGGCGCAGCCGGTGTCAGGATCACGCAAGCGCTGCATGATCTCGAGTAGACGGGTAAGGGTGGGGGTCTCTGTATTCATGCCGTCACACTATCATCAGGCCTGATCATGATGGGTAAATCTGCTGGTCGGCGTAGCGGGCGTCTGCGTTGGCGAGCACTCAACAGCTCAACAGCTCAACAGCTCACGGCAAACGGCAAACGGCAAACGCATGATTGGTTCGCGGCTCACGCATAACCCACAACGTTCCGCGGCACACGCAAAACACCGAGCGACGAGCGACGAGCGACGAGCGACGAGCGACGAGCGACGAGCGACGAGCG
>CBDUIJ010000233.1:0-9362 GCA_965367215.1 uncultured Granulosicoccus sp. | reverse complement strand
AGTTATTCCAGTCCGGAAGGCCTGTTCTACGCAAAGCTCTCCGCTGCTTCCACGATGGCGATAGCACCTGTTCTCATACTTGGTTGGTTCAGTCAGAAACAGTTGGTCCGCGGCCTGACATTCGGCGCGGTCAAGTAGTTCTTGACCTGACGGCAAGAACGAATCAGATAAATCAAAGGGAAATAAAATGGGCAGCATTACACTCAAGCAGGTAGCCAAGCGATTCGGGGATACGGAAGTCATTCCACCGCTGGACCTCTCCATAGAAGATGGCGAATTCGTTGTATTCGTCGGTCCATCAGGTTGTGGCAAGTCCACCTTGCTGCGACTCATCGCAGGGCTGGAAGATGTCTCCGATGGCGTCATCGAGATTGATGGCAAGAATGCGACCGATCTTCCGCCGGCCAAGCGTGGTCTGGCAATGGTGTTCCAGTCGTACGCCTTGTACCCGCACATGTCCGTGCGCAAGAACATCGCCTTTCCATTGAAGATGGCAGGCATGGATCAGGCGGCCATCGATGCGAAGGTCAACGGGGCGGCCGCGACGCTGAATCTGGGCGACTACATCGAGCGACGTCCTGGTCAGTTGTCAGGTGGTCAACGACAACGTGTCGCCATCGGTCGAGCCATCGTTCGTGAACCATCGGCATTTCTGTTCGATGAGCCACTGTCAAACCTCGATGCGGCGCTTCGCGGCAATATGCGTCTGGAAATATCCGAGCTTCATCAGACGCTGGCGACCACCATGGTTTATGTCACGCACGATCAGGTCGAAGCGATGACCATGGCTGACAAGATCGTTGTACTACGCGCCGGTCATATCGAGCAGGTGGGTTCACCGCTGGATCTGTATCGGGAACCTGCGAATCTGTTCGTTGCCGGTTTCATCGGTAGCCCCGCCATGAACATCATTGCCGGGCCTGCCGCCGAGGCTTACGGTGCACCGACCATCGGTGTACGTCCGGAGCACATGGCACTGTCTCACGATGAAGGTACCTGGCGTGGAGTTGTCGGGGTTTCCGAGCATCTTGGCTCCGACACCTTCCTGCGTGTCGACGTCGAGGGCGTTGGAACACTGACGGCTCGTGCTGGCGGTGAATTTCCGGCACGTCATGGCGATACGGTTGGCCTGACACCGGATCCGGAGCGCATGCATCGCTTTGACGCCAATGGCCTGCGCATCGCTGGCTGAAAGAGCCTGGCAACAGCTGCAAACAGCTGAGCGACTCATTGACAAGGTGGGGATGATCACGGGGCTGCCTGTGACATCCCCGGCCGTAATGTCTGTCTTTGTGGCATCACGTGATGTCAATTACTTCGTCGCGCAGACTGTCCGTGTCGCCGACGAAAACTGGATGAGCTGAATCGTGTCTGAAACTATCAACGAAACTGCGGCGCCCGCAAAGCTCTCTCTCGAGACGCTGGGTGAGCTGAATGCACAGGTTGCGAAACCTGCCTATGAGCGCAAGTCGCTGACCCGAGGAATTCTTCACTTCGGCCCCGGCAACTTTCACCGATCCCATCAGGCTGTGTATCTGGATCAGCTGATGAACATGGGGCTGGATCATGACTGGGCCATCGTTGGCGCCAGTATCATGCCGGGTGACGCCCGGCTGCGTGATGTTCTGTTGAAGCAGGATCTCTTGACGACAGTCGTCACTCAATCTTCGACGCGCAGCGAAGCTCGTGTCACCGGCCCCATGATCGATTATCTGCCGGTAGGCGATACGCAGGCCATCCTGGATACGCTGGCCGATCCGGCCATACGCATCGTATCGATGACAGTCACCGAAGGTGGCTATTTCGTGAACGCCGCTACCGGCAAGTTTGATCACGAACATGCATCCATTCTGGCGGATGCTGCCAACATTGCATCTCCGTGCACCGTGTTCGGATTGATTGTCAACGCCCTGGCTGGCAGGCGAGAACGCGGAGAACAGGCATTCACCGTCATGTCCTGCGACAACCTGCCGCATAACGGACATGCTGCGAAGGCGGCCGTTGTCGGCCTGGCTCGACTGGTCGATGCATCACTGGCGGAATGGATCGATACGCACAGCAGTTTCCCCAACGGCATGGTCGATCGCATCACACCGGCTACCGGTGATTTCGAACGCAGCCGGGTTCGCTCGCTGTTCGCCATTGCCGATGACAGTCCGGTGTTCTGTGAAGATTATCTGCAGTGGGTACTGGAAGATGATTTCGTGGCAGGCCGACCAGCCTTCGAACGCGCCGGTGTACAGATCGTGCCGGATGTTGCGCCCTACGAAATGATGAAGATCCGGATTCTCAACGGTGGTCACGCTGTACTCGCCTATCCGGCAGGTTTGCTGGACATCGAGTATGCGCATGAGGCCATGCAGCATGATCTTGTCAGGGGATTCGTGGAACAGTTGCAGCTGCGTGAAATCGTGCCTGTTGTCCCGCCGGTTCCCGGCGTCGACCTTGCTGTCTATCAGGCCAGTGTCATTCAGCGATTTTCCAATCCTGCCATTGCCGATACCATCACGCGGCTGTGCCTTGACGGCTCCAACCGTCAGCCCAAGTTCATCGTGCCGACGTTGGCTGATCGCCTGAAGGAGGGCGGTAACATTGACGGTCTGTCTCTGGCGTCTGCATTCTGGTGCCGTTACTGCCAGGGTACAACAGAGAGTGGCAAGACCATCGCGCCGAATGATCCATCCTGGGACACTCTGCAAGCCCGAGCGAAAGCGTCCATCGATGACCCGGCTCAGTGGCTGGCGATGACGGATGTCTACGGCGACCTCGGGTCTGATGAACGTTTTCGCGACAGCTTCAGCAAGGCTCTGGCAGGTATTCAGGAGCATGGTGTTGAAGGCATGCTCAAGGCCTATATAGACAGACCTGCGTAAACGCGTTAGCCAGTCGGGTGAAATGACATGTCAGTTGCACTGCGTTTGGAGAAACCACAGGCCCCGGAGTTCGAGCTCGCCGATAACAGCGATCGTTCAGTGCATTACCTGGAGCATGGTTTCCCGTGTCCGCTGGTACGCTGGCATTACCACGATGATTTCGAATTACATCTGATCGTTGCCAGTACCGGCAAGGTTTTCGTCGGCGATCATGTCGGGGGCTTCGGCCCCGGGCACCTCGTGCTTACCGGGCCGCGACTGCCGCATAACTGGATCAGTCAGGTAGAAACGGATGAGGTGGTCGAGCTGCGTGACCTGGTCATCCAGTTCAGGATGGATCTGGTGTCGGGAATGGCCAAGTATGCACCTGAGCTCAGTTCCATCATGCCGTTACTGGAACGGGCACGTCATGGTATCGAGTTTCAGTCCGTCGACGTTGAGCTGGCCAAGCAGGCCTTCCGGGAAGTCAGGGATGCATCCGGCGCTCAACGAATATCCAAGTTGCTGGGTCTGTTGTATAGCCTGGCGGAAGATCAGGACTATGTGCTGCTCTCCACTCTGGCCATACGCTCACGGGCGGATCAGGCCTCTCAGGACAAGATTCAGCAGGTCACTCAATACATCAGTGAGAATTTCGCCAGTGAGATATCCCTGAGTGACATGTCGAGTCTGGTCAGCATGAACGACAGTTCCTTTTCGCGTTTCTTTGCCAAGGCGACGGGTAACAGCTTCGTGCGTTTCGTCAATCGTGTGAGAATCAGCAAGGCCTGCGAGCTGTTGTCCGACACTGACAAGCCGATCACCTCCATCTGCTACGAAACCGGCTTCAACAACATTGCCAATTTCAATCGACGGTTTCGCGAGCTCAAGGAAATCACGCCGAGAGAATATCGCCAGCAGTCGCGTTTGCGACACGGTAGCCGGCATATAGAGTCCTGACGAGCAGTTCCTTCATCAGGATCTGCGGTAGCGGGATGGTGTGAGCACGGGAACCTGCACGACGCAATCGTCGCCTACCATGTAAAGCTGATCGTGGCGCTTGTCGGGCTTGATCAACATTCCACCGGTGAAACTGCCGAATGCCGGCAAGACGGCATGGTGTTGGCGAAACCAGAAAACGGGGGCGCGCAGGCTGTGCCGTCCACCACTGGAAAGCCGCCATGCCGGGTGCAGATGTCCGGACAACAGATAGCCGCGGCTGTCATCGGCCGGTGCATGTTGCAGGACGAATGGACCCAGCGTTTCCGCATCCTTCTGCCACTGGATGCGCTCGTCAACCATGCCTTGCGCCTGCGCCGTATCATGATTGCCGGCAATGATCTTCATGGTCAACGAAGGCCTGTCGTCCAACAGGGCAGACAGGGTTGATAGCCAACCCTCACTGAGTAATGGCGTGCTGTGCACGAAATCTCCGAGGATTATCAGAGTGTCGGCACCCGACCTGTCACACAGGGCAAACAGCTCTTGTAATACCACTTCGCTGACGCCTGCCGGAATGGCAATTCCGGAACGCGCGAAAACATGCTCCTTGCCAACGTGTACGTCTGCTGCGAACAGTGTCTTGCCCGCTGGCCAGTACATCACACGCTTCGGATGCAACAGCAGGGCTTCACCGCGACAACAGATCTCCAGTGATTGCGATTCGAAGGTAGTCATCAAGTGGACAGGGTGGCAGCGGAGGCACTCTCGAGTGATTCGAGCATGCCTTGCACACGTTGCTGAAAACTCTGCGATGAGATGGTCTGGCTGTTGAGGCTCTCTGCCCAGAGAGGGAAGGACAGTGGGGTCAGCCGCTCGGGCGACTGTCGTTGCCACCTGCGTTTTCCCAGCGTTGCAAGTGCATTCTCCAGTCGTGTGAACTCGAGTTGCTGTTCCAGCACCTCGCGGCGTGCCTGTTCGAGAAGAAGATTATCCTTGTCGTGGTTTTCCAGTACATCGTAGATCAAGCCGCTGGACGCCTGCACTTGCCTTGATGTCTTGGCGCGGCCCGGATAGCCGTCGAAGACGAGACCCGATATTCTTGCGATATCGCGAAACTGGCGTTTGGTGATCTCGCTTGCATTGATGGACAGCAGAATGTCGTCAAGCAGGTTTTCCGTCGAAAACGCAGTGCGCAACGCAGCGGTATCGATATCGATGGGGTCAGGGCTTTGCAGTTCGAAGCCGTAGTCGTTCACTTGCAGAACGAAGGTTGATGGTGTCAGTTTGGTGAGTCGCGATGCGATGAGCATGGCCATGCCTTCGTGAGCCAGGCGTCCGGCAAAGGGGAAAAAGAAAAGACTGTGGCCTTCGCGTGTACGTATGCATTCGATGAGAAAATCATCAGGCCCGGGCAGGAGTGACCATCGCTGCTGCAGTTCGAGGACCGCGTGAATGCTGTCGAGCTCCGGTGAATCGGCCTCACCTTGCTGCCAGGCATGCAGGGTTTCCAGTACGCTGTCAGACAGTTGGCTGGTCAAGGGTAGATGAGTACCCCACCAGCGCGGTACTACACGACTTTTCCGGGTTGCCTTCTTCACATGCGCCGTCATGTCCTTCATTCGTATGAATTCAAGATGTCGGCCGGCGAACTGGAAGGTATCTCCGGCCTTGAGGCGAGCGATGAAGGTCTCTTCGGTGGAACCCAGACGTTTGCCGCCCTGAAAGGCCACACTCACTTGCGTATCGCTGTTGATGGTGCCGATCGACATGCGGTGTCGTTGCTGCACCTGTTCATTCATGACGCGGTGACGGCCGGCTACATTCAGCACCTTGTGGTATTGCGGGTACCCCTGTAATGCCTGTCCGCCTCGCATGATGAAGTCCATGGTCCAGCGCCACTGCTCGTCGCTCAGGTGACGAAAGGAATACGTATCACGAACCTCTGCGAGCATGTCGCTTTCGATAAAACCGCTGCCCATGGCGATGGTCACCAGGTGTTGGCTCAAAACATCCAGAGACAGCTCCGGCGGGATACGGGATTCGATTCGATTCTCTGCCAGTGCGCGGCGTACGGCAGCAATCTCTACCAGTTCCAGCACATTACCGGGGACGCAGAGAATGCGCGACTGTGCACCCGGACGATGGCCCGAACGGCCTGCACGTTGCAACAAGCGGGCAACTCCCTTGGGGCTGCCCACCTGCATGACCTGATCGACCGGGCTGAAATCGACACCCAGGTCCAGCGATGAAGTGCAGATGACACAACTCAGGTCGCCGGCGCGCAGACGATCCTCGATATTCATGCGTAACTTTCGGTCCAGCGAGCCATGGTGCAAGGCGATCTGGTCCAGCCAGTCGGGACGTGCGTCCAGTACCGCTCTGAACCACATTTCAGCCTGTGAGCGAGTGTTGGTGAACAGGAGGGTCGTACCTGCATTGTCGATGGCACGAATGACCGGTTTGATGAGCTGCAGGCCGAGGTGTCCCGACCATTTGAACGTCTGCTCATTGTCAGGCAGTACGCTGTCGATCTGGATGGAGCGAGGTACGACACCGCGGATCAGAGTGCCGGGTCTGCCGGGTCCCAGCAGCACCTCGCGGGCCTGTTCAAGATTTGCCATGGTGGCCGAAACTCCCCAGATACGCAGCGTACCGCACAGCTGGCGCAGTCGCGCCAGACACAGTTGCAGTTGCACGCCACGCTTGCTGCCAAGCAGTTCGTGCCATTCATCGACGATGACGGTATGCACCTGTTCGAGTCCGATTTCATTACCGGGATAGCTCAGCATGACCGACAGGCTCTCAGGCGTCGTGACCAGCGCATAGGGAGGACGACGGCGTTGGCGGCTTCGACGGCTACCTGATGTATCGCCGGTACGGATGTCAACAGTCAGTGAGCTGCCCAGCGCCTCACTGGCGGCTTCAAGTGCATTGCGGGTATCGGTTGCCAGTGCTCGCAATGGGGTGATCCACAACACTTTCAGTGCTTCGTTGCTATCGCCGTCGGTTGAGTCCGACGCGGGTGACATCATGGCCGCCTGAACCGGACCAAGCCAGGCCGCCAATGTCTTGCCGCTGCCTGTGGGTGAGTGGATCAGGCCGGATTGACCCGCATGCCAGGCTCTCCAGGCATCTCGCTGGAAATCGAATACGCGCCAGCCATTGGCTTCATACCAGCTTTCCGTGGCATCAATGGCCTCGTCCTGTGTCATGCCGTGGATGTCAGGAATCCTCCGCAACGACTTCATCGGCAGCAAGCGGTGTGACCAGTCGCTTGACCTGTTCCAGTGTCTCGGCATCGCCTGCTGACAGGTCTTTTCGCCAGCGCTTGATGCGTGGAAAACGCACAGCGATTCCCGACTTGTGTCTGGTGGACAGATTGATTCCCTCGAAGGCCAGTTCGAAAACCTGTTTTGCGGGCACGGAGCGAACCGGTCCGAATCGTTCGATGGTGTTCCGTCGAATCCACTTGTCCAGTTCGTTGATCTCGCTGTTATCCAGTCCCGAATAGGCCTTGGCGATCGGAACCAGGGTGTCGTCCTGCCAGACGCCGAACGTGTAATCGGTATGCAGATTGGCCCGCCTGCCATGACCGGCCTGTGCATACAGCATGACCGCATCGATCGTATAGGCTTCGACTTTCCACTTCCACCAGAAACCGCGTTTGCGGCCAGTCTGGTATTGCGCATCCATATGCTTGAGCATGAGTCCTTCTACCTGCCGTTGTCGCGAAGACTCTCGACGTTCGGCAAGATCCGGCCAGCTGGCAGCCTCGACTATCGGCGACACCTTCATGCTGCCGTCCGGCAACTGTGTGACCAGTTGGTCCATCAGTTCACGACGGCGAGAGAACGGCAAGGCTCTGATGTCTTCACCAACGGATTCCATCATGTCATAGGCCATGAAGATACAAGGGACGTCGGAGAGCAGCTTCTTGCCAACGCTCTTGCGTCCGATACGTCGTTGCAGTTCACTGAAGGGTAGTACCCCGTTATCGTCCCAGGCGAGAATTTCGCCATCCAGCACCGTACCGTCAGGCAGATTCTCGGCCGCATCCGTCACTTCCGGGAAGCGTGTGCCGATGAGTTCCTCGCCTCGTGACCACAGCCAGGTTTCACCGTCACGACGAATCAGCTGAGCCCGTATCCCGTCCCATTTCCATTCGGCTACCCAGTCTTGTATCGAACCCAGTGTATCGGGCTCGGCTTCCAGTGGTGATGCCAGGCAGAAGGGGTAGGGGCGGGATGTCACGGTTTCACCGTGATCCTCGCTGATCAGAGAGCGCCAGAAGTCGGCATCGGGTGACCATTCACCCATCATCCTGTGCAGCACCAGAGAGCGTGGCAGGTCGGCGACCTCGGCAACAGCACGTGCCACCAGTAGCTGGGATACGCCAACGCGAAGGGCGCCCGTGATCAGTTTGTTGATGATGAAGCTTTGCTGATAGTTCTGCTGCAGCCACCACTGAGTGACCTGCTGCCGTTGCTCTTCGGGATCCAGCTTGCGCAACGGTAGAAGGTGATTCTCGACCCAGTCTGCCAGAGAGCGTTCCTCGCCCTTGTTGCCGGGTGTCGCCAGTAACAGGGCAATGGTCTCGGCAAGGTCTCCGACGCTGGCGTAACTCTCTTCCACCAGCCATTCTGGCAAGTCACTGGACTGATGCAACCAGCTTCTCAGGAGACTCGACCCGATCAGACGTTTGACTCTGCGACCACTGAGAAAATACACCGCCCAGGCAGCATCTTCGGCGGTGGCCGTTTCAAAGTAGCTGACCATGGCGGCAACCTTGGCATTGGTCGAGGTGGTCTGGTCCAGCGATTGATACAGCTGACTAAAATTCTGCATCGTCGGCCCCTTCATCGCGGTAGGAGATCTGCAGCTCGGCAGCATCCACGCCACGTTCACGCAGCAGCCTGATGAGCGCATCTGCCTGTCCATGAGTGGTCAGAATGCGTCGAGCACCGGTTTCTTCGATGGTTCTGAGCAGGGCCGGCCAGTCTGCATGATCGGACAGAACGAATCCGCGATCATAGCCACGACGACGCCGGTTGCCGCGGATGCGCATCCAGCCGCTGCAGAAGCCGGTGGAAGCCTTTGGAAAGCGCCGCATCCAGGTGGATCCGCTGGCACCGGGAGGGGCGATGATCAGTTCTCCGGCGTACTTCTTCTGCCGATCCTCCAGGTCAATCGGTAGTGTCGGCAACATGGCGATACCGGCTTCACGATAGATTTCGGTCAGCGGGTATACCGCGCCATGCAGATAGACGGCACGATCGGTAAATGCCTGCAGCTCACTGAGTACACGTTGTGCCTTGCCCAGCGAATAGGCGAAGAGCACAGCCGGGCGCTCTGCCTCTTGCATCTCCTGCCACCACTGCGCAATTTCTGCCGCAACCTCCGCCCCCGATTGCCAGCGGTAGACCGGCAGGGCAAAGGTCGATTCGGTAATCAGGGTGTCGCAGGGTACCAGCTCGAACGGTTCGCAGCTGGGATCATGGTCGCGCTTGAAGTCACCGGTGAAAACCCAGACCTGTTCGTCTGCCTCGACCCGAATCTGGGCCGAACCCA
>CBDUIJ010000232.1:0-9415 GCA_965367215.1 uncultured Granulosicoccus sp. | reverse complement strand
GGATCACGCGACGCCGCGGCAATCGCTCGTCAGCTCCCCTACCGCAGCCTCTCCCGCAGCAACCCCGCCAGCGTTTGCAGACCACGCTGCATATCCGCCTCTGCTGCATGGCTGAAATTCAGCCGCAGCGCCGGATAGCGCAGGGCCTTGTCGACGAAGAACGGCTCGCCCGGCATGAAGGCCACGTTATTGCGAATGGCCTCGTCCAGCAATAGCGATGTATCGATGTCGCCTGCCAGCCGCAACCAGAAGAACAGACCGCCCGGTGGCAGATCCCAGGTTGCAAGGCCATCGAAGTGCTTGAGCAATTCATTCTGAAAGGCATCACGCTTGACCCGGTAGTGTGCCGCCAGCGCCTGCAAACGAGACGCCTCCGCCGCATCCTTCATCTGTTCCAGGATCAACCATTGGCTGACACGACTGGTATGCAGGTCCGACGCCTGTTTCAGGTGCAGCAGCATGGGCATGAGATCCGGTGAGGCCACCATGAATCCGACCCGCAGTCCGGGCGCCAGACTCTTGGAAAAGGAGCCCTGATAGATCCAGGAAGCCTTTCGAAGGCTGGCGCAGACGGGCTGACGATCAACCGCGTCATACACCAGATCCCGATAGGGGTCATCTTCGAAGACCACGGTTCCCGTCTCGTCTGCCACCCGAGCCAGATGCTCTCGCTGCTCGGACGTCCAGCAGGTTCCCGTCGGGTTCTGAAAGGTCGGGATGATATAGGTCAACGGTGGCACCTGAGCGCCTGACTTCAGTGCCGCCTCCGGTGCATCGATATCCAGCGCGACAGGCTGCATACCGTAGAAGTTGAACACCTGCAGTGCTGCCAGATAAGACGGCGACTCCAGTGCCACGCGCGTCCCCGGATCGATGAACAGCTTGGCCACCAGGTCGATACCCTGCTGAGAGCCGGACACCACCATGACCTGGTCGGCACCCACGTCCAGACCCATGGCGCGCATCCTGTCCGCGATCATCGCCCGTAGTTCGGGCTCTCCTTCACTCGCACCGTACTGCAAGGTGCTCACCGGCATGCCCTCGAGGCTCAGACTCGGAAAGGTATCCAGCGCAGGCAGGCCACCGGCAAAGGACACCATGCCGGGCCGATCAATCACACTGAGAATTTCCCGAATCGGTGAACTGTGCAGATTGGCTATGCGACTGGAGAAGGCGGTTGCAGCAGGCATTGAAGGGTACCGTGTGACATGTCATTAAATGGTCAACATCATTGACCTATTGACAGTATCTGCGCCCACGGCATAATTTGTCAACCACCTTGACCCATCCAAGACACACCCCATGCCGACAGCCAATGCCCGTGAACAGGAACTGCGTGATGCCATCGAAGTCCTGTTCTACGCCTACCGAGCCTTCACGGCGGAACCGGACGACATCCTGGCAAAACGCGGCCTGGGACGCGTACACCACCGCATTCTGTACTTCGTGGCCAGAGAACCCGGGTTGTCGGTAACACGCTTGCTGGAAGTTCTGGCGGTCAGCAAACAGGCGTTGAACGCGCCGCTGCGACAACTCGCGGACGCTGGTCTGATCGAGGCCAGGGCCGGCAAGGAGGACAAACGAATCAGGCAACTCACGCTGACGGCGGCGGGCAAGCGGCTGGAGACACAACTGTGCCGAACGCAGAACGAACTGCTGGAAAAGGCCTTTGAATCGGCAGGCAGCAAGGCTGAAGCCGGCTGGCGCGAGGTCATGCAACAACTGGCGCAGACCGAGCGCTGACTTTCAGGTCAGCGCCCGATTGCAGACTGCTCAGCTAGCGGATAGCCTGCCCTTCGGCATCGAAGAAATGCGTCATGGCCACATCGAAGGATAATCCCACCGAGGCTCCCGGTCTGAGATCGGAGTCGCCATTGATTCTGACCGACACCTGCCCTGCACCGCCACAGCCGACAACAACGAATGTATCAGCGCCCAGGTATTCGACAACCTCAACCACACCATCGCAATAGCCGGCTCCCGGCTCGACCACGCTGATATGCTCAGGCCGTATACCCAACTGCGTGGCACCATCACGTGACGCCGGCATCATGCCGGCAAGACCGCCGGCGATGACAAACTCGGTGCCACTTGTCTTGCATGGGACAACGTTCATCTTGGGACTACCGATGAACTGCGCCACGAAGGTGTTGTTGGGGAAGTTGTAGAGCTCGCGTGGCGACCCGACCTGCACGATGCGCCCCGCTTCGAGCACCACGATCCTGTCAGCCAGCGTCATCGCTTCCACCTGATCGTGGGTCACGTAGATCATGGTCGAGGCCAGTGAGGTATGCAGCTTGGCAATCTCGTGCCGCATCTCCACCCGCAAGGCCGCATCCAGATTGGACAAGGGCTCATCGAACAGGAAGGCGGTCGGATCACGCACAATGGAACGTCCGATGGCCACGCGCTGACGCTGACCACCCGACAGATCCTTCGGGCGACGCTCCAGATACTCATCCAGACGCAGCACATCGGCTACCGCATTCACCTTCTTGTCGATCTCTTCCTTGGGCAAGCCCGCTGTCTTCAGGGAAAAGCCCATGTTCTCGCGAACCGACATATGCGGATACAAGGCATAGGACTGGAACACCATCGACAGGCCACGGCGAGATGGCGGCTGATCGGTCACATCCTTCTCATCGATGAACATCTTGCCGCGCGAGATATCCTCCAGACCACCGATCATGCGCAGCAGTGTGGATTTGCCACAGCCTGAAGGTCCGACGAAAACGATGAACTCACCGTCCTGTATCTCGAGGTCAACCCCCTTGATGACCTGAACGGCCCCGTACCATTTCTCGACTGCACTCAGATTGATGGCACCCATCAGCTTGCACTCCTGTCAGGGGACGCCCAGCCCAGCCATATCGCTGCCGTCCAGGTAAAAGTCTTGCCGCCGGCCGGTGAGCCGTCAGTCGGATCGAAATATTCGGAAAAACCATGCGTCTGAATCAGTTCTGCAGTCAGTTCTCGCAGCGCCTGTCCTTCGGCATGTCCCATCTCATCGAGGCCCGTGCCGATGAGCATGTTCATCATGCCCCAGGTCGGTCCACGCCAATAGCGCTTGGCATCGAACTTCTCGTCAGCCGGGTCGAACGATGGCACACCGTACTCAACCAGGCTCATGACACGGCGATAACTCTCCAGCAGCTCGGCATTGTCGATACCGGCATACCAGGCCAGGAACGAGGCATTGGACAAGGAACCCGCCCATTCACCTGTCAGCACATCGCGAGAATCGTATCCCTTGATTGCCGGGTTCCATAGTGTCTCGGCCCCTGCTTCCAGCACCTTGATCTGTGCCTCGATGCCACTGACATCCCGGCCCAGGGCCTGCCCCAGAACCGCAAGATCGCGTTGCGCACGCAGCAGGGTGAAGGTCATCGTCGGGTCAGCCACTCTGAAGCGCGTGTTTTCCAGCATCGCTGCATCATCCCAACCATACGAGCGACCACGCTTGAGAATCCAGATATAGCGGTCATAGTCGTAAGGCTTGGGCCGCATGGCACTGTCCACGTGGCTCAGATCACGTCGGGTGTAGCTGCCCACATCAACCGGATCGATCTGCGCCATGGCGCCATCCCAGTCGGGTGCATTGTCACGTCCGGTCTCCCAGGGGTGTGTGGTACAGACCGCCTGATTGTCCAGTCGCCATTTCATGAACCAGTCATGCCAGCGCACCATGGCATCGAACAGCCCTTCCATGTGTTCACGTCCCGCTTCAGGGTCGAGTTCGTAGATGATGCGTGCCATGGTTGCAGCAACCGGTGGCTGGGTAATCCCCGATGAAGGGATGGGCCCCGTGCCCTGCCAGACATCCGGTCCTGGAAAGTAACGATCATCTTCGGTATGAAACAGGATATGCGGCACCATGCCGTTCTCCCATTGACCGGAGAACAGTGTCTCCAGCTCCTTCCAGCCCCGGGCGACATCGAACTGAGCAAAGCCCATGGCGGCAAAGGCACTGTCCCAGTTCCACTGATAAGGGTAGAGACCTTCCGTCGGTACGGTATAGCCTCCCTTGTCATTCAGGCGCATGACTTGCTCGGCCTGAACGTTCAGGTCCTTCACTGATTCGCTGATTGTTGCGTTTGCGTTCATTATCCTTTCACCGATCCGGCTGTCAGGCCCTTGGTCATGAATCGCTCAAGACCCAGGAACAGGCACATAATTGGAATAGTTGCGATCACAGCGCCAGCCATCAGATGCTGGCGCGGTATTTCAGAAGAGTTCAGCATGGCCACGCCCCGAGTCAGGGTGAACTTGGACGGGTCATCCAGCAGCATGAAAGCGATCAGGAACTCGTTCCAGGCAATCATGAAGACATATAGAGACACGGACACCAGAGCAGGCACCGACAGTGGCAAGGTGATCTTCCAGATGACCTTCAGACGTGACAGACCATCCATCAGTCCGGCCTCCTCCACTTCCACCGGCAAGCCCCGGAAGTAGCCTTGCAGCATGTACAGTGCAACCGGAATGGTGGTGACCGGATACACCAGCACAATACCCAGAATGGTATTGCGCAGTCCTGCCATCGAAAAGGCGATGTAGATGGGCAAGGCCAGCACGATCATGGGCACCATGTAGATCAGCAGTATCGAGCGCGAGAACACGGCCTGCCCCTTGAAGCGAAGACGTGCAACCGCGTAGGCGCCCGGCACCGAGAACAGCAAGGTGATGAAGACCGTAAGTACCGACACCCCGAAGCTGGTCAGCAGATAACTGCCGAAGTTGAAGTCGGCAAACAGCTCGAAGTAGCTTCTGAACAGCGCCATACCCTGGCTCAGATCAATGGTGAAATCGAGTGGATTCTGCAGCAACTCCTGCTGCGACTTGAGGCTCGTCATCACCATGACGTAGAACGGGATGAGTACGATGGCCGTGAAGAACACATAGCCGAAGCCTGTCAGAAACCGGATGATGGCCTCTTCGAAGACATGCCGGGTCAGGAAGGTTGCTTCCACCTCGACCAGCATTTTCTGCAGGGCAACGATCGTGGCCATCCCGACCAGCACACCCGACAGCAGGCGCAGCATGGGTGAGACATCAGCCGCCATGCTCAGTGGACTCAACGGCGTGAACACCAAGCCGGCTCCCAACAGCGTGCCCGCCAGATAGAGAACAACGGGCTTCTTCTGCACGACACACATGATCGCAGCAATCAAACCCAGCAACACACACCCGTACACCGCCGGTTTGAAAGCCAGGCCTGTTGAGAACGATAGACAGATGGCTGCCGAGACGGCAACGATGAAGACCCAGAAGATGCCGATGAGGCTGGAAATAACGGTACCTTGACGAAGAATATTCACATTCCTTCCTCCCTGGAAACGTAACGCAGGAACAACAGGCTGAAGATCAGCAGTACAACGAAGACCACGACAGCCACTGCAGCTCCGGCCCCGATATTGGCAACCGCAAAGGCCTGCTCGTAGACATTGACCGTCAGGGTTCGTGTCCCGGCATTACCTCCTGTGAGCAGGAAGATGTCGTCAAACTTGTTGAACGTCCAGATGAAGCGCAACAGAAACAGAACGCTCAGTATGCCCAGCAGCTGTGGCACCGACAGATACCAGAACTTCTGGAACGGGCTTGCGCCATCCATGTCAGCCGCCTCATACATGTCGGTATCAATCGACTGCATGCGAGCCAGAATGAACAGAAAGGACAGTGGAAAATAGCGCCAGATTTCGAAGACGGTGACCGAGACCAGCGCCAGTGGCTGCTCCCCGAAGAAATTGATGGGTGCCGTGACCACCCCCATCTGCACCAGCAGTGCATTGATGGAACCGGAAAACGGATTCAACAGCGTCACCCAGGTGAAGGCCACCGCAATGATGGGAGACACATAGGGAAACAGATACAGGCCGCGCAGGATACCCTGCCCCTTGAACGACTTGTTCAGCAGCATTGCCGCGACCAGGCCGACGGTGAGCGCACCGATCGTCCCCACC
The DNA here is from genome assembly GCA_965367215.1 of uncultured Granulosicoccus sp. Classification (GTDB taxonomy): domain Bacteria; phylum Pseudomonadota; class Gammaproteobacteria; order Granulosicoccales; family Granulosicoccaceae; genus Granulosicoccus. The sequence goes on along the minus strand of CBDUIJ010000232.1, from coordinate 3,455 downwards.
ACGGTATAGAAGGTGGTTGCCCAGATGACACTCATGAACTGGGAACTGTCGAATATGCGCTTGAAGTTGTCTGCGGTGAATTCGAAGTTGGTCAGGACGTTCTCGCCACTGCCCTTTATCGCAGGTTCGGTAGCCTCGGCAATATCCTCCAGCTCCTCCGGATCCCCGCCGTATGACATGGGAATTCTGAGACGTTCACTGAAAGCGGGTTCAAGATCGCCGAACTCACAGCTCAGCGTCTGACCATTCAGCTCACATTGCTCGGGCATTTCCAGCAAGGAGGCGCCTTCGGGAATGGTGTCACTGAACGAGACGCCCGTGAGGGGACGCTCTTGCGATGAATTTCGTACGCGATATTCCACGCGCAGATCCTCGCCACTGCCCCGAACCGCTTCGCGCACAATGGGGGTGACGGGTCGCAGGTCGGACAGGCCTACGGGTTTTACGCTGATCCAGAATACCGCCAGCAGCGGTAGAATGATAACCAGACTGACAACAACAATGGTGGGTAGTAAAAGGCCCCAGGCCAGACGGGCTTCGCGCTTGGCGAGCTCCCCCGTACCGGTAGGCGGCGTGGCTATAGTCATCATGGATTCCCTGTGTTTAGCGACTCACGGCGACCAATGCCACCATGAGTCATTCACCAGACGTGTGACGTGTCAGTTCACTTCAGACAGTTCGGCATTCATCGCAGCAACCGCTTCGGCCGCAGTGACCTCGCCATCGATGAATTGACGTACCACCCGGTTGACCACCTGGCTGTTGATCATCTTCGACGCCAGTGACAGCTGGCCTTCTTCAACACCCCAGCGCTGAGCCACGTCCAGTCCACCGACGATCTCGTCGATGACTGCCTGCGGGTACAGATCACCCAATGGAGCCTTGCGATCTACACCGACATCAAGCTTGGCCCAGCCGTCCTTGTAAGCCATCTTGTCTTCGGCATTGCCGGTACGAACCGGGAATTTGCCTTCAGGGGCAATGGCCAGAGTGTCCAGGTAGGCATCGCTCATGGAGAACGTGATGAACTCTTCGGCCACATCGGTATTCGCATCGGAAGTGATACCGAAGTAACGCACATCACCCCAGGCCGCACCCTCTGGGTTGGAAGGTCCTGCGAAAGTCGTCACAACGCCTGTCTTCTCGGCCAGTTCGCGAGTGGTCGGGTCATCATTGATCGTTGGTGGTGAGCTGTCACGCAAGCCGGCCAGTTCGTCGAGGATGAACGGAGACCAGATGATCATGGCCGCCTGGCCCGCAGAATACAGCTCGCGAGACTCCTTCCACATGAGATCTCCCGGAGGCGATGCCTGCGCGATGCTCTTGTAGAACTCCAGTACTTCGGTGGTCGGACCTTCCTCGAGCGGCTTGAATCCATCAGGACCAACCGGGGATACGCCATTGGCCAGGAAAACATGCTCCAGCACCTGACTCATGAAGCCTTCGTCGACCTTGGTCGCGGCAACGAAACCGAACATCTCAGGTGGGTTGTGCAGAGCGGCCAGTGCATCGGTGACAGCCTTGTAGGTGGTAGGAGGCTCGAGACCTTTCTCTTCGAAAAGATCGGTACGGTAGATGATCATCTGAGTCCAGCCATCAACCGGTACCGAGGCATAGCCGTCTTCGAAGACAGACATTCTCAGAGGACCGGGCGAAAAGGTATCCAGACCCAGGTCTTCGATCACTTCGGTTGCTGCATCGACATCGAGGATGCCGGCTTCTGACCAGGGCAATGCATACTGCAAGGGGTGATAGATGACATCCGGCAGATCATTGGCTGCAAAGGCTGCGGTCGCACGTTTGCCCAGATCGCTTTCGGTGACGGGAATGACTTCAACGGTGTGGCCTGACTGCTCCTTGAACTGATCGACCATGGCCTGTTGCTTGGCAAGACGATCCGGCTGTTCTTCAGTCGTCCACAAACGGATGGTGTCGGCCTGAGCGGCGCTGGCCAACATGGCCATGCTGAAGGCGGAAAGAGCGAACAGCCGACCTGTGCGGCCCGTCATTCTATTCTTCATGTATATCTCCTGATGGTTGGATACAGATGTGTTTCATGCCTTGTGCAACTCATCGCAGCAAACGCTCTTGGCGGCGTCTCCGATGCGACTGGAATGGCAGTTGGCCGGTAATACAACATCTCGTCGTATGACAAGTGCGGCCACTATATCGTAACGTTACGATTTTTATCAACTGTTTTATGATTTTATTTTATGCTATAAATATCAATCAGATATATTGTTCGATGAATTTTCAAGCACTTTTTAAAATCCATTTATGCAACGTTACGATTTATAATCGCCTCGAAATAAATCCATTTGTGAAACCAGACATGGCAATCAGATTTTCGCCTCCGCCCTGCCAGCGATAGTAGACTTCGCTCAGGACTCGCAACCGCACGAGCAGACAACTCCAGATTGAGCCAGAATGAAGAATTCCGACGTCAAGCGAGCTACGCTCAAGACCATTGCCGACAAGACCGGAGTCAGCGTGTCCACGGTGTCCCTGTGCCTGCGAGACGGCAGTCACGTCAAGCCGGCAACCAGAGAGCTGATACAGCAGGCAGCGAAGGAACTGGGCTATGTGCCCAATCGGGCGGGCGTGCGATTGCGCACAGGCCGCACCAATGTGATTGCACTGGTTCTGGCGACCGACAAGAATTCCGTTGATTACACACGGCAGCTGATTCATGGCATCGGCACGCAGATCAGTGGCACCGCCTTCCACCTGAGCGTCATCCCTGAAGTCGACCCGAGTGACCCGCTGGCAGCCGTTCGCTACATACTGGAGACCCACTCCGCCGATGCCGTCATCCTGACCTACACCAGTGTTCGCGATCCCCGTGTGCAGATGCTCATGGATGCCGAGTTTCCCTTTGTCTGCCACGGCCGCACGGAATTCTTTTCTCCACACCCGTATTTCGATTTCAATGCCGAAAAATTCATCGAGATGGCCGTCGAGCGGCTGATCAGCAAGGGGCGCAAGCACATTCACCTGACAGCCGTGGACAACCAGACAACCAACTACACCCATATCGTCAATGCCTTTCTCAAGACGACAGCAAGGCTCGGCGTTATCAGCAGCGTCACCAGCAATCCCGAGATTCTCGATACTCCCGGTGGCGCGCGCGACCATGCGCGCGACCTGCCGCGCCAGTACAGCGACATTGACGCCATCATCACCAACAATGAGCTGACCGGTCTGGCACTCATCAGCGGACTGAACGATGTCAATTACCGCCTCGGCTCCGATTACGATCTCATCTGCAAGAGCACGACCGATATCCTGCCGACACTGTATCCGGACATGGATACCGTGGCAGAAGATCTCATCGATACCGGCAAGGTGCTGGCTCGTCTGACCATGCAGCGCATTGATGGAGTCGCCGCCGAACAGCTGCAGTATCTGCAGGAACCGGTCAGCAGCTGGAGTCTGTAGCCCACGAATTCACATCC
>CBDUIJ010000231.1:0-9457 GCA_965367215.1 uncultured Granulosicoccus sp. | reverse complement strand
GTTGTGTCTGCGGAAGCAATCATGGGAGCTGCAGCAATACCTGCGATTGCTACCGCGACAGCTGTCTTAGTGAATTTCATATGTTTTCTCCAATCAGATATTTGCTGTGAGCTAAGTACAACGAAATACGTTTTATGTTTCAGCGAAGCAACTTTAGTCAGCGTGTCTGAATAATGCAACAACTGATTGCGTTTTTGCAGGACAGTGACAGAAGCAGTAGCGCCGCTTGACTGTTAGTGTAGAACAGAAACAACACTTGGCCAGTAAGAATGCGAAGAATAACCGAGAAAAATGATTTAGTGGTTTTTTTGCAACATTGAATGTTGTCCGCGCGTCAGCAAGTTGTCGTTCAAGGGGAAATAACTCGCTCGGAACGTCTTGCCTTGGCAATGTCGTGTTCTACCGCTTGCCTTCAGACTTTCTGAATTGCAATGAAATGATAGACGATAAATGAAGAATTGCTGGTTGCTCACGCACTGTCCCTGAGGGACTTGTCTGTACTGAGCCTATGGCTGCTGCAATGAGTGGCTGGAATCTTCAGTAGCTGGCTGCAGGAAAAATGATGGCTCGGCGATTCGAATGATTCTTTGCCACCGGTGATGGCAACGAACAAATGGAAATTTCTGACAAGAAAGATTTCCCCGTGCGTTATCTCCGACAGCAGTCAGCGCACTGCGACATGTTCAAACCTCACATACATCGGAGAGACTCATGAATCGACGTCATGTCATCGGCCTTGTTCTGGCGACTGCCCTAGTCACTGCCTGCGGCAGTACCAGCACCGTTCGAAAAACCTTGCCTGCAGCCGAAAATGGCAGGGCTACTTATCAGCTGGCCGATGTGACTGCCGGGGTTTCGGAAGTGCCAGACAAGTTCATCAAGGATCTGCGCAAGTATCTTGAAAAGGATCTGAAGAAGCAGGGAATGCTGGGTGAGGGGGCCGGGTCTCGCAAGGTCAGTGTGAAGATCACGGAATTCAGCATGTCCAAAGGCGCATCCAGAGTCCTGCTGGGTGCATTCGCCGGGGGAGATTTCGCCAAGGCTGATGTCAATGTGGTTGACGCAGGCTCGGGTGAGATCATCGGTTCCACGACGATCGAATCCAAAGACAAATTGGCAAGTGGTGGGCCTGAGCTGTTTACCAGCAACCATGCCAAGGCAATATCGAAGTTTCTGCAAGGCAAATAGCAGGCAGAAATCTTTCTGAAATCGGCCCCTGATGTTCTGCCGGGCCCTCGCCGGTGATATCAGCGGGCCAGCCCGGCACTTGAGTCCGGGCGTTCGTTCTTGTACTGCTGAACAAGGCCCGGGCGTCAGCACCGGGCCTGCTTGTTCGTATCAGCTGGCGCTGGCTTCCTGGCGGCGTTCCATGGCTCGTCGCCTGGCGCTTTCGGAAGGCTCGTCATCATCGTCTGCCGAATCATCTGCTTCGGGCAGGGTGATGTTCAGCTCCAGCACGTCACAGTTGTCCTGTGATTCCAGCTGCACTGAAAGCGCATCATCGCCGACCGCCACGTATTTCTTGATGACGTCCAGAATATCCTGCTTCAGCATGGGCAGGTAATCGGGGCCATTGCGGCCGGTACGTTCGTGAGCAATCAGAACCTGCAGGCGGTCTTTGGCCACCCTGGCGGACTGGTCCTCTTTGCCGGTCTTGAAAAAACTGAAGATTCCCATGTCAATCTACCCGAATAAGCGCGCAAGAAACCCTTTCTTCGGGGCTTCCATGAAGCGATGTGGCTTGGCCTCGCCGAGTAGTCGATCGATGGCATCTGAATAAGCTTGCCCGGCTTCGCTCTCTTCGTCGAGGATGACGGGCTTCCCTGCGTTCGAGCAATCCAGCACTGACGGCGATTCAGGGATGATGCCGAGCAAGGGAATGGCCAGCAGATCGACGATGTCGTCGACACTGAGCATTTGCCCGTCCTTGACTCGGGTTGGGTTGTAGCGTGTGATCAGCAGATGTTCCTTGACCGGCTCTTCGTTCATCTTGGAGCGCTTGGATTCGCTCTGCAGGATGCCGAGAATGCGGTCGGAATCTCTGACGGAAGAGACTTCGGGGTTGGTTGTGACGATGGCCTCGTCCGCAAAATACAACGCCATCTTGGCGCCTTTTTCGATACCGGCAGGGGAGTCACAGATGATGTAGTCGAAGTCGCTCTTCTTGAGCTTGTGCATGACGCGAGCGATGCCTTCGATGGTCAGGGCATCCTTGTCGCGCGTTTGCGACGCAGGGAGAATGTAGAGATTCTCGATGCGTTTGTCCTTGATCAGGGTCTGATGGAGGCTGGCCTCCTGATTGACCAGATTCACAAGGTCATAGACGACGCGTCGCTCGCAGCCCATGACGAGGTCGAGATTACGCAAGCCGACATCGAAATCGATGACGACTGTCTTGAAACCACGCTTGGCAAGGCCCGTGGCTATGGATGCGCTGGTGGTTGTCTTGCCGACACCACCTTTGCCTGAAGTTACGACGATTGTCTTGGTCAAGCTCCAACTCCCAAAAATTTCTGCATTAGAGCGGCTCTATCGTGAGCCTGTCTTTATCGAGCCAAATCTGTGCGGGTTTGCCGCGCAATTCTTCCGGTATGGTTTCGAGCATGCGATAGTTGCCCGCGACCGATACCAGTTCCGCTTCCAGGGACTGACAGAAAATACGTGATGACGTATTGCCTGACACTCCGCACAAGGCCCTGCCTCTCAGCGGGCCATAGATATGGATGTTGTTGTCTGCAATGATCTCGGCCCCCGGACCAACCTGACCCATGACAATCAGGTCAGTGTCTCTGGCATACACCTGCTGGCCGGATCTGACCGGCTTGTCTATCAGCAGGGGGGCTTTGACCACATACTCTACCTCCCGCGATACCGACAAGTCCACATCCGGTATGGGGTTCTGAGTGTTACTTGGCGCTTCTTTGTTCGGTAAATCAGAGGTTTGTGACGGCTCTTCCGGTGACAGAGCACTCCGTCGGGCGCCGCTTTCGATCAGCGGAATCGCGATCGACAGGGCCAGAGGTGAGGTTCTGTCGCCGATGCTGGCGACGATGGGCACCAGCGTGTGCCGCCGGATACACTCGAGCAATGCCTTGCCGTCGATATCCACTCCCTGTTCTTCCAGAACGCTGAGATCGATGACGACAGGAGTATCCTTGAAAAAGCCGGGAGCCTGCAGCACCTTGTCGGCGAGCTTTTCATCAATGACGGCCATGTCATTGGTGTGGAGCTTGAGCGACATGAAGGTGTACATCCCACCTTTCAGTTCGACCCCGATAGTGCTCGACACAATTCAGCTCCGTGTTGTAAAGGCTGCAAGACACAGCAGATTGTTAAACTCGGAATAATCCTCACTGGCATTGCGTGTCTGTGCTTCGCAACGCACCATGCAAGGGTGTCGAGTCTTTCAGTAGCCCCGATTCTAAAGCAATTACGCACATGACATGACTATGTCGTCCAATTCGGCAGGTAAAAAGGCAGGCAGTGCGGAGTCATCGGATTCCATGGGCGAAGACGGTGCATCGACGCCGCAGGATGCCGTGCATCCAGTCCTTGCAGACGTGGGCGGGCAAGGCGCCGATGCGGCAGTAGAGGCGAGTGCAGACTCTGCCGAGCTGCGCAAGATCATCCATGTCGACATGGATGCCTTCTATGCCTCGGTCGAGCAACGCGATGATCCTTCCCTGCGTGGTCTGCCAGTGATCGTGGGCGGCACTCCCAACGGGCGTGGTGTGGTCGCCGCCTGCAGTTACGAGGCACGGGTTTTCGGGGTGCATAGCGCCATGCCCAGTGCCGAAGCCGGGCGTCGCTGTCCCGATGCAATTTTCGTCAAGCCACGTTTTCAGGCCTACAAGCAGGTCTCCCAGCAGATTCATGCGGTCTTTCGTGAGTTCACCGATGTGATCGAACCCCTGTCACTGGATGAAGCCTATCTGGACGTGACGAACAACACGCTGTTTGCAGGGTCTGCCTATCGCCTGGCGCGCGAGATCAAGTCGCTGATTCTGGAGAGAACCGGCCTGGTGGCGTCCGCGGGTGTCAGCTACAACAAGTTTCTGGCAAAGATAGCCTCCGATTACAAGAAGCCGGATGGGCTTTTCTGCATCCTGCCGGAGCAGGGTGAGAGCTTTGTTGCCTCTCTGGAGGTTGGCAGGTTTCATGGCGTCGGCAAGGTTACCGAAGCGCGCATGCACGATCTGGGAATTCAGACCGGAGCCGATCTGCGCCAGTGGAGCGAGGAGGAGCTGGCGCGCGAATTCGGCAAGAGCAGCACTTATTTCTATCGGGTGTCGCGGGGTGTGGATCATCGCCCGGTCAGGGTCAGTCGAACGCGCAAGTCCATTGGCTCGGAGAGAACCTTTGCCGACAATCTGCATGACAGAGCGGCGATGCTGGAGATTCTCGACGCCCTGTGCGAGGAATTGCACGAGCAGATGCAGGAGCGTGAGCTGGCGAGCAAGACCGTCACCGTCAAGGTACGCTTTGCTGATTTTTCGACATATACACGGGCCCATTCCCTGCCGCAGGGCGTGCTGGATGCCGAGGCTTCCCGGAGAGCCCTGCCGTTTCTACTGGATAGAGCTCTGAGCCTGCGACAGGATGCAACTCGGGGGCGAGAGAGGGGGGCTGTAATCGGCTCGGACAGACGTTCGGGCGTGCGTTTGCTTGGCGTGGCCTTCAGTGGGCTGACACCTGCCGGGGAGGATCGTCCGGTGCAGTTGGAAATGAACTGGTCGGAGAGCTGACAAGCAGCCTTGCCATCGCCACGCTCACTGGCCCAGTACGACATCCGGAAAAGTGGTCGCAGCCATCGGCTCACACAGGAAGTAGCCTTGCGCCCTGTCGCAGCCGAGCTGATCCACCATATCGAATTGCTGCTGGGTTTCGATGCCTTCGGCAACCACCTCGGCACCGATGCTGCGCGAGATATCGACCACGGCCGCCACGATGTCCTGGCTGTGGGGGTCATTGGCGATATTGACAATGAAGGCACGATCGATCTTGACTTCGCTGATGGGGTAATCGCGCAGTTCCAGTAACGAGGAATAGCCGACACCGAAGTCATCAATGGCGAGGCGCACGCCCATGGAGGTCAGTTCCAGTAATTGATTCCGCAATCGCTGAGTGTCTCTGGCCAGGGCGGTTTCAGTGATCTCCAGACAGAGTTTGGTAGGGTCAAAGCCTGTCTCACTGAGCAGTCTTTCTATCTGAGGGACGATATGGCAGCCTTCGAACTGCTTGCGGGACAGGTTGACCGACAGTATCGAGGGCGACATGCCGTAGTGCGAAAGTCTCTGGTAATCGGCCACGGCCCGGTTCAATACCCATTCTCCCAGTCGGTGGATGATGCCGGTCTCTTCGGCTACCGGAATGAAGTCACCGGGGGGCACGCCACCGAATTCACTGCTGTGCCAGCGCAGCAGCGCCTCCATACCGCAGGTCATCTTGCTGCGAATGTCTATCTGTGGCTGATACTGCAAGGCCAGTTCGTCGCGTTCAATCGCTCTTTGCAGGCCGATTTCCAGCTGATGGCGACGTTTTGCCTGCTGTTGCTGGGCCGAGTTGTAGACCACGATGGAATTGCCTTTCAGGTACTTGGCATGGGCACAGGCGCTATCGGCAGATTTCAGTAGCGTCGACACCGTATTGCCATGCTCAGGGGCATAGGCAATACCGATGCTGGCTCGTACCGGTACGTTCATGGCATTCACGTTGAGGCCGCTGCGCAGGGTCTGCAGCAGCTCTGCCAGTATGGATTCGATCAGCTCATGGTCATGATCGGCCTCCAGCAGGATGGCGAACTCATCGCCAGCGGTGCGGGCAATCAGGGCATCGCCCGGCATGGCTTGCCGCAGACAGTGGGCGGTCTGCTTGAGCAGTTCGTCGCCGGCGCAACGGCCGTAGGTATCGTTGATCTGCCGGAAGCTGCGCAAGTCGACGATGATCAGCGACAACTGACCGCGGGTTCGACTGCAGAGTCTGCCCAGCTCGTGAACCAGACGAGCGCGGTTGGCCAGAGAGGTCAGCGGATCTTCCAGACGGTGGCTCACCAGATGATTGGAGCCGAACACCGAAACGCTCTTGCCGCCGTCACTGGTACTGCGTTCCCTGACCAGCAGTGATCGCCGACCGTAGCTGGGTAGTTCGAAGGTCAGAGTGGCGTCCAGACTGGGGGAGGCATCCCGCGCACGCTGATGAGCACGTTCCACGGCATCGTTGTCAGGGGAAATCTGCGCGTAGAGCTCGCTGGTTCCCATGCCCGTGTACTGGGCCGGTTCAATACCGAGGGGCATCAGACCGGAGAGCTTTCTATTGACCGCTGTCAGTCTGCCTTCTGCATTGAACAGGGCTACGGCATCGGGCAGGGAGTCGAGAGTGTTCTGAACCAGCTGGCGACGTTGCACAGGGCGTCGAGCAAGGCAGCGTCGGACGCTCATCAAGGCCACGATGAGCGCGACGACACAGAACGCGCTCAACCAGGGAGATTCGAGCAGCACATCGGGTATTACCGTAGCTGCCCATGAGGCCATGTCGGAGGAGACGCGAACCGCTGGACCGATGATGCTGTCATCCGTCCAGGACCATGCAGTCTTCCAGTCTCCCGGCAATCCGTTAGCTTGGGTTAGTGAACTCATCGGGTGGTCGATCTGGCCTCACGCTAAGTAGTGACATGGGTGTTTGTCCCATTCTGTGCAAAACCACTTCGCATCCGTCGCTGCGCACATGTCCCTACAACAGGAGCGGGAGGTTTTCACCTTACAAGCAAGAAAACTTAGACCCGCGTCACGTAAAATAGCAGAAACACAAGAGAGCTACGAGTTCGCGTGTCGTATAGCGTGTTTGTTTACAGTTAGAAGCCGGGGCTATATGCCATTCGGAAGAATGTTGCCGGACAAGCCTGGCGGAATTGAATTCCGTAACCCGGGAGACACACACCGGTTGGATGGCCCACACAGACGTCGTGTCCGGGGCAGGGGATATGGGCCGCTCCGAAAGCGGGAGGCGGCGGTGCTGACATCGTGTCAGTGGAGGAAACCGAAGGCTCCGCCAACCTGACGTGATCAGGATTGAAGGAGCTCGAAACGTGCCGCAGCCATAAGGCTACGACACGGATTTCAATGGTCTAGCTACGAGCAGTGACTTCAACGGCGTGATAGCCGAATTGAGTCTTGATGGGGCCCTGTACTTCACCGACTTCGCCTTCGAAGCAGGCAGTTTCGAATTCAGGAACCATCTGGCCTTTGCCGAATGTACCGAGGTTGCCACCGTCACGCTTGGACGGGCAGCTTGAATGTTCCTTGGCGACAGCAGCGAAATCGGCGCCGCCCTTGATGTCGTCAATCAGGGTCTTGCACTTTTCTTCGCTGTCTACGAGGATGTGGCGAGCTGTTGCTTGGGTCATTTTGAAGGTTTCCAGATGCCGAAGGCTTCTTGTGTGGGAGGAGGTGGAGGCGCCGCAGCCTGCTGTTTCTGGCTCTCGACATCATCCGATACGTGTTTCATGAACGCGGCCAGCTGTTCCAGTACTTCGTCCTTCTGTCCGGCAGGCATTTCCTGCTGGCCCAACAGAAAACCGACGACTGCACACAGATACTGGGAAGTGACGCCAGGGTCGCCTGCAGCCGGATCGTGTTCCTGCAGCAGGTTCTGGATGTCGCCGACCAGCTTGGCGGAAAGTTGTAGTTCACTCATGTCATCAGGTAAGCGGCATAGCCATATTGTGACTCGGGCTGGAGCACGTCCGGCTCGGCGGAATACCCTCTGTCTTCATCCTTGCGTGTCGACATTGCCAGAGATGATTTCCCGACTGTCGGGTCGCTGGTCATGCGCACCTGCTTGCAGACCGGACACTGGTGCCAGCACGTGGTTGCATGTTCACTGGATTCGCAATGATCGAGGATCATGGGCGACTTGCAACTTCTGCATTTGATTGTTGACATGGGTATCTTCGCAATCGTCGGGAAAAATTGGGTCTTGAACGCTGTCCCCAGCGTTCTCTGACTCGCGAAAAGAGGCGACTATTGTACCTCAAGAACTAGCCGCACTTGGAATCTCCACAATTCATGCAGGTCTGACAACCATCACGCAGTACGACTGCCTTGTTGTTGCACTTGCTACACAGTGTGGCATTGGCCATCCAGGGCTCCTCGGCGGAATCATCGGCTGAATCGGCGGCCTTCTGCTGTTCTGCACGCAATTCGGCTTTCTTTTCTTCAATCAGTTTCGCCTGAACTTCATCGGGTTCGTTGCTCTTGAGCATGCCTATATCGATCAGGTGATGTTCGATCACGTCACCTATTTCCGCGATGATCGACGGCATGTACTTGCCCTTGTTCCAGTAGCCACCGCGCGGATCGAAGACCGAGCGCAGTTCTTCCACCAGGAAGGTGATGTCGCCGCCCTTGCGGAAAACGGCCGACATGATCAGCGTCAGTGCCACGATCCACTGGTAGTGCTCGAGGTTCTTCGAGTTGATGAACACTTCGAACGGCCGCCGCATTTCATGCTCGGTACCTTCATTGAGCACGATGTCGTTGATCGTGATGTACATGGCATGCGAAGAGACATGCTCAGGCGTCTTCAGCTTGTACGTCGAGCCGATCAGTTTCTGTGGGCGGGCAAGGGTTTCGTGCATCTGGATGACATCGGCCATCTGGCCTTCCGTCTTTGATGCCTCGGCAGACTTTGTGTCCTGCCCGGAATTTCCCGTGCTGTCTGCCGGCTTGGCGACGGCATATCCAACGATTTTCTTGTTGATTTTCATGTGAGTGTCGCGATCCCTTAGAACTTGCCGTAGTAGCCTTCTTTCAAGGCATCGTACAGGTTGGCAGCGGTGTGCATTTCTCCGTCATACTCGATTTTCTCATTGCCCTTGGCGGTGACCACCGAGCCGTCGTCGAGTGTGAACTGGTATTCAGTGTTTTCCAGATCGGTTTCCTTGACCAGCACGCCCTGGAAGTTCTCCGGGTTGAAGCGGAATGTGGTGCATCCCTTCAGGCCCTGATCATAGGCGTACATATAGATGTCCTTGAAGTCATCGAACGGAAATTCGGTAGGGACATTGGCCGTCTTGGAAATCGAGGAATCGATCCAGCGCTGGGAGGCCGCCTGTACCGAGACGTGATCCTTCGGTGTGATGTCATCAGCTGACATGAAGTAGTCAGGCAGTTGCGCATCCGGCTCGTCGCTGTAAGGCATGGCCTTGTCGTTCACCAATGACTGATAGGCCAGCAGTTCGAACGAGAATACATCAACCTTTTCCTTGCTCTTGCGACCTTCGCGAATCACGTTGCGGGCGTAATGATGGGCAAAGCTGGGCTCGATGCCGTTACTGGCATTGTTGGCCAGTGACAGGGAGATGGTGCCGGTCGGTGCAATCGAGCTGTGGTGAGTAAAGCGTGCTCCATGCTCTGCCAGTTCCTCGACCAGTTGCGGATCGACCTCGGCAATGCGCTGC
>CBDUIJ010000230.1:0-9596 GCA_965367215.1 uncultured Granulosicoccus sp. | reverse complement strand
TTCTTCCTGCTCGACCGCAAGGCCAATCAGGCAGTCATCGAACGAGGCCGGGAAGCAGTACGAGATGCACCTGCCAGTGAGTTCATGCCGAGTACTGCAGAGATTCGCCGTAGCGAAGCCAAGGGGGCTTTCGTCCAACCGACGAAATAGCCGACAGAATTCAGGATTACCAAGGGCCGGATATCATCACAGCCCGTCCTGCCCACAACGGCTGTAGTCAGCGCGCTCCCTTGCCGAACAGAACAACCTCTGCCGTTTGACACAGAATGAGCATATCCAGGAAGATCGTGTGGTTCTTGATGTAGTACAGATCGAATTCCTGTTTCTGTACCGAATCCTCGGTTGACGCCCCATAGGGATAACAAACCTGAGCCCAGCCGGTAATGCCGGGTTTGACCGCGTGACGTTCGCGATAATAGGGAATGACTTCACCGAGTTGTTCGACGAACTGAGGTCGCTCTGGCCTCGGGCCGACAAAACTCATGTCGCCCTTCAGCACATTGAGTATCTGTGGCAACTCGTCGATCCGCGTCTGGCGGATGAACTGCCCTACCCGTGTGACCCTTGAATCGTTCTTTGTCGCCCACTGGGCGACACCATCACTTTCGGCATTGACCGTCATGCTGCGAAACTTGAGCACCCCGAAAGGCTTGCCCAGAAAGCCGACGCGTGTCTGCCGATACAGTACGGGCGCATGCAGACCATCTTCCAGCTTGATTGCAATCATGCCCAACAACATGAACGGCCAGGTGATGGCGATGATGAGCATGCTGGCCACGATATCGAATGCGCGCTTGCTGATATCCCGCACGGCACCACGCTCGAAGCCATCCGAGTAGATCAACCAGTCAGGACGCAGAATGTCCAATGGCAACTTGCCCTGCTCACGTTCGAAAAAGCTAAGCAGATCAATGACATCAAGCCCATGAAGCTTGCATTCCAGCAATTCCTCCAGAGGCAGGCCGCTGCGCCTTTCATCAGCTGCGACCACGACTTCATCGACGTTATTCTCGATGGCGAATTCCAGCAATGAGCGCCCGTTGAGCTCGACGACATTGGCGCTGTCTACTGCCACACGGGGATCGGTATCGAGTCTGACATAGCCCACGATACGAAAGCCGCGTCGATCCACCTTGCGTCGCAGCCTGCGATTGATGGAGGCTGCCTTGTCACCGGCACCAAGTACCAGAACCCGAATCTTGAGTATGTCCTTGTCGACGTAATAGAAGAACATCGGGCGAATGGTGCCGACCATGAAGAAGGCAATGAGAATGGCCAGGCCGAACACACCGCGCCCCAGATACAGATGCGGAATCAGATAATACAAGAGGGCCAGGATGGCCGCGCCACAGGCAAATCCGATGACCGAGCGCAGGAATACGCCCAGGATGCCTCCGCGGAAGCGGCTCTGATAAAGCCCCATGGCCATCATGGTGACAGGCATGACCAGACCGAACAGCATGGATGTGGCAATGGGAGAACGGATGCTTTCAACCTCGGTGATCTGCGACCCGTCAAATCTGACGTAGACAGCCACGAACACGGCTGCCACGCAAATGCAGAACTCCATCAGGGCGAGTAGCAGGAAAGGCACCCGCAAATGCATCTTGAAGAATTTGAAGGTACCCAAGGTTTTTAATCAGCCGTCCAGTCGACAATGTTCCCGCTATTGTAAGGCAGGGATGCACATTTGTTGACGGCCGGTGCACAAATCGATCCAGATTAACTCTCACGCGCCCCCATGGCGCCGATCATCAATGAGACAATTGCTGACAATCTGGCGGGTCAGCTGCCCCCTGCAGCTCAAAAAGATCAACTGTAAAACAGTATAATGCGCAACCGTTTCTGCGCTGCCAGCGAGTTGCGGACATTCATACAGGATTTCTATTTCATGTTTCAGATTACGGACAACGACAAGATTGCGGTTATCGGCCTTGGTTATGTCGGTTTACCATTGGCAGTCGAATTCGGCAAGAACTCGCCCACTATCGGTTTCGACATCCACGCCGAGCGTATTGCCGAGCTGCAGAAGGGCAAGGATCGCACTCTCGAGGTTTCTGCGGAGGAAATGGCCGAGGCATCCCAGCTGAGCTATACCAGCACGCTGGAAGACCTGGCTGACTGCAAGGTCTTCATCGTTACCGTTCCAACGCCGATCAACAAGCACAAGCAGCCTGACCTCACGCCACTCATTCGAGCCAGCGAGTCCATCGGCAAGGTCATGAAGCAGGGATCCGTGGTCATCTACGAATCTACCGTCTATCCCGGCGCTACCGAAGAGGTCTGCGTTCCCATACTGGAACGTGTGTCAGGTATGCAGTTCAACACGGATTTCTTTGCCGGCTACAGCCCGGAGAGAATCAATCCGGGCGACAAGGAACACCGGGTCAGCACCATCATGAAAGTGACCTCAGGCTCCACGCCCGAAGTTGCCAGCGCTGTCGATGCCCTGTACCAGCGAATCATTACCGCCGGCACCCACCTGGCCAGCTCCATCAAGGTAGCCGAAGCGGCAAAAGTCATCGAAAACACGCAGCGTGATCTGAATATCGCTCTGATCAACGAACTGGCACTGATTTTCGACAGGCTGGATATCGACACGCTGGAAGTACTGCAGGCAGCGGGAACCAAGTGGAATTTCCTGAATTTCCGTCCAGGCCTTGTCGGCGGACATTGCATCAGTGTCGACCCCTACTACCTGACTCACAAGGCTCAGGAAATCGGCTACTACCCACAGGTGATCCTGTCCGGTCGTCAGATCAACGACGGCATGGGTGCCTTTGTTGCCGAGCGTGTCATCAAGATGCTGACTCGCAGACGCATTCATGTCGTGGGAGCAAACGTTCTGATTCTGGGCCTGGCTTTCAAGGAAAACTGTCCGGACCTGCGCAACACCCGCGTCGTCGATATCGTCAATGAGCTGGTGCATTACCATGCCAACGTCGATGTCTACGATCCCTGGGTTGATAAAGAAGAAGCTCACCGCGAATACGGCATTACACCGATCGACAAGCCAGCCCAGGGTCACTACGATGCCATCATCCTGGCGGTTGCGCATGAGCAGTTCATCGCTCTGGGCAGCGAGGCCATTCGCCAGTTTGGCAAGGACGAGAACGTGCTTTATGACATCAAGAGCATCCTGCCCAAGGAATCCGTAGACGCCCGCCTGTAAGACAACGATCAGTCTTCGTCCCAGTCACTCCAGCAGAACAGCAACCGTTATCTCATCATGAAAATTCTCATTACCGGTACGGCCGGATTCATTGGCTCGACGCTGGCGCTCAGATTGCTCGAGCGCGGTGATGAAGTCATCGGCGTCGACAATGTCAACGACTACTACGACGTCAACCTGAAGCTTGCCCGACTGGAACGCGTCAAGGCGCATGCCGGCTTCACCGAAGTGCGCGGCAATCTGGAAGATCGCGCCTTGATGGAAGAGACCTTCAGGAAACATCAGCCTCAACGAGTCGTGAATCTGGCAGCGCAGGCTGGCGTACGCTATTCACTGGAAAACCCGCAGGCTTATATAGACGCGAACATTGTCGGCTTCACCAATGTACTGGAAAACTGCCGGCACACAGGCGTCGAACACCTGGTGTATGCCTCAACCAGCTCAGTCTATGGCAACCATACGAACATGCCATTTTCGGTTCACGAGTCGGTTGATCATCCGGTGAGCCTGTATGCGGCCACGAAGAAAGCCAATGAGCTGATGGCTCATACCTATAGCCACCTCTTCCAGCTACCGACAACCGGCCTGCGCTTCTTCACGGTATACGGCCCCTGGGGCCGCCCTGACATGGCACTGTTCCTGTTCACCAAGAACATTCTCGCCGGCAAGCCGATCGACGTCTTCAACTACGGCAAGCACAAGCGGGATTTCACGTTCGTCGAAGACATCGTCGAAGGCGTGGTTCGCACGTTGGACAATGTGGCCACACCCAACGAGGCCTGGGACAGCAACAAGCCGGACCCGGCGACCAGCTCGGCACCCTACCGCATATACAACATCGGCAACAACAAGCCGATCGACCTGGAACACTACATCAGCACGCTGGAAGGCTGCCTGAACAAGACAGCGGTGAAGAACCTGCTGCCACTGCAGGCTGGCGATGTACCGGACACCTATGCCGATGTCAGCGATCTGATGAATGATGTCAACTACAAGCCCGACACATCGGTCGAAGAAGGAATCGGTCGCTTTGTCGAATGGTATCTGGATTACTACAAGGTCTGAAGCCTTGCAGCAAGGCTGACTACAGCCAGCCTTTCAGGCGATAGATCAGCAAGGCCACGGCCTCATGCAACAGCATTTCCGAACGCATGATGGCCGTGGTCTGCGGCATCACGGCATACCAGGGCACATTCTTCAGTGCCTGTACATCCACGCTGACAGGGCAGACTTCGATATCCGTATCTGCCAGCACCTGCCGAAAGCTCAGTAGCGCACGGGGCATATGCATCGCCGAGGTGACCAACCTGACCGGACCCTCTATCGATTCGGCTTGCAGCAGAGCCGCGACGTTCAACGCATTTTCCCGGGTTGTCGCTGAATCTGCCTCCTTCACCATACGCTCGGCCTTGATCCCCAGTCGTTGCAGATAGCTGGCGATGACTTCCGCTTCGGCAACCTTGCCAACAGCCCCACCCGCCACGATCAACCGGGTAGTGGGTTCCGCCAGAGCCAGTCGAGCAGCCGCCGTTGCACGCGTCAGCGTCGCATTCCCCATCCGTCCGTATTCACTGGCATCCATGACTCGAGAATCCACGCCTCCTCCGAGCAGAACCAGGTGAGAGCCCGGCCCGCACTCCGGGTCTGACAGATAGGGGTCCTCCAGTGTCGCGATCAAGGGGTTGACGATGACCGGAGCCGAAAAGACCAGAAACGACACCACCCAGACCAGCAATACGGGCCACAGGCTGCGACGCGAGCCCCTCTTGCGCCGTGACGTTCTCGATCCGGACTCTCCACGTGATCGCCGGCCTCGCCTGCCGGCAAGAAAGATCACGGACAACATCAGGGAAAGTAGAAACAGCAAGGCCAGGGGGTCAAGCAGCCAGGCTTTCAGAAGACTTGTCATACGGAATTCGGCGAGTATCTTGAAGGGTTCAGCTCTGGATCGAGCGCAAAAAGCGAGCCTATCCTACCTTGTTGCACGCCCCTGCAGCTGCCTCGTCGGACACTGCCTCACATTGAAGGAAATCAGCAGCTCGAGCACATGAGGTGTGTCGAATATACAATCAAGACCACGAATTGATGCTTTTTAGTGCATTTCCATATTGCAGTGCAAAAAAACCTGCCCTTTCCGATTGTTTTCCAAGCCAATGATAATTAGTATAAGCATTGTCTGAGCAAATAATATTGGACCATGGCCACTGCAGATACCCCCAATCTCAACCAGCATCGACAATTGCGTGCGTTCTGCAATGCGGCTCAGACCGGTAGTATTTCCAAGGCAGCCAAACGTCTCAAACTCAGCCAGCCCTCGGTGTCACTGCAGATTCAGGCGCTCGAGAAGGAACTGGACACCCTGTTGTTCGAACGCTGCGGCCCCAAGATTCGGCTGACCCCTGCCGGTGAATTACTGCTGGAGATGGCACAACCCCTGGTCGATGGCTTCAGCCGCCTGGCAGACAGCTTTGCCGCCCGGCTGGGCAATGTGCATGCAGGGCCACTCGAGATCGCCTCCGGCGAGGCCACCCTGCTGTATATCCTGCCGGACATCATCAAGTCGTTTTCCGATGATTATCCTCAGATCGACGTACGGCTGCACAACGTCACCGGCCATGACGGCATGGAGTTGCTGCGGGCCGATGAAGTGGATTTCGCGGTCGGCTCCATGATCGAGGTGCCTGATGACCTGGTCTATCACCCCATCTACCAGTACAAGCCGGCATTGATCATGTGCAAGGATCATCCCCTGTCAGAGAAGGAGCATATTGCACTGGAAGACATCAGCCCCTATGGTCTGATTCTGCCGCCGCGTCACCTCAGTACCTGGAGCGTGGTGGATCTCGTTTTCCAGCAACATGGTGTGCCTTATACGGTGGCTCTGGAAGCCGGTGGCTGGGAAGTGATCAAGCGTTATGTCGAGATCGGTGCCGGCATCAGTATTGTCACCAGTATCTGTCTGCGCGGTTTCGAAAACCTGACGGTCAAACCCATTGATGAATACTTTCCCAATCGCAGCTATGGTGTCGTCGTCAGGCGTGGCAAGTTCCTGTCACCACAGGCCAAGCAATTTCTGGAACGCATGGATCACAACTTCTTTGCACGCCATACAGCTCCGCCGCCCAAGCGCAAGAGCAGTCAGCGCAGCGAAGAGCCACTTGTCACCAATCTCTAGGGCAACGCTGTCGCGTTGCTGCTGATTCACCCATTTACTGTTTTCAATGAACTCAACTGTTGCACCTTCACCACTGGCGGCTCAATTTCGCAGTGACCGGCAGAACATGCATGTCATCGTCGGCATGTCTGGCGGCGTGGATTCGTCGGTCGCCGCCCTGTTGCTCAAACGCCAGGGCTACCAGGTGTCAGGCATTTTCATGCAGAACTGGGAAGACGACGACGAACACTGCACGGCGCGCCAGGATTATCGCGATGCAGCATCGGTTGCCGCCAGGCTCGACATGGAACTCACGACCGTCAACTTTGCCGACGAATACTGGGAACGGGTGTTCGCGCATTTTCTGGAAGAATACAGTGCCGGCCGCACCCCCAATCCGGACATACTGTGCAACAAGGAAATCAAGTTCAAGGCCTTTCTGGATCATGCACGCTCCCGGGGGGCAGATGCCATCGCTACCGGTCACTACGTTCGTGCCGGTGGCAGCAACGAGGCGGTGAAGCTGCTGCGTGGTATCGACAACAACAAGGACCAGAGCTACTTTCTCTACACACTCAACCAGCAGCAGCTGCGCCCCAGCCTGTTTCCCGTTGGCGAGATGGAGAAACCTGATGTCAGAAAGCTGGCTCAGGAAGCCGGCTTCCATGTGCACAGCAAGAAAGACAGCACCGGCATCTGCTTCATCGGCGAGCGCAAGTTCAGCTCCTTTCTGGCGGAGTATCTGCCGGCCCAGCCGGGCGATATCGTTACCGACAGTGGCGAGACGATCGGCCGCCACAACGGGCTCATGTTCTACACCCTGGGTCAGAGGCAGGGCCTGGGCATTGGCGGCAGAAGCGCCGGCGAGGAATCACCCTGGTATGTACTGGACAAGGATCTGACGGACAACCGTCTTGTGGTGGGTCAGGGACACGATCATCCCGCCCTGTTCCGCAGCAGTCTGCAGGCACACAACCTTCACTGGGTCCAGGGCGAAGCCCCTGCCAGCAGTTTTCGCTGTACCGCCAAGGTACGTTACCGACAACAGGATCAGTCAGCCACGGTCACTCTTACCGACAATGACACCCTGCACATAGAATTCGACCAAGCTGTTCGCGCAGCAACGCCCGGCCAGTCTCTGGTTCTGTACGATGGTGACGCCTGCCTTGGCGGAGCCATTATCAGTGACCTTGCTCGCTGAGCCCGTCATTATCAGGTAGACGGACCACTGGCGCAGCCTATACTCACACTCATGAATGCTTTATCCACAATAGAAAATCAGACATTGGCACTTGCCGGTATCTTCCAGTCGGTTCACCTGTGCAAGTCACTGGCGACAACCGGCAAGGCGGACCCCGAAGAGCTGGCAGGCACCCTGCGCTCGATACTCACGCTGAAGACCGACAGGGTCATAGACGCCTATGGCGGCAGCAGCAACAGCATCGCCTGGGGATTGCGCATCATGAAGAGCCAGCTCGGTGGCAACAACGAGTCTCGTGATCTGGATATTGCCCGCTATGCCCTGGCACTCATCCAGTTGGGAACCAACATCCTCAATGACGAGGACACGGTCGAACAGCTGCGTATCGGTATCAGTCGCTCCCAGTCCATGGATCTGCAAATCGACGAGCCTGCCATGATCAGCAATCTGGCCAATCTGTACCGTAGCAGCATCAGTCACCTGAGCCCGAGAATCATGGTCAGCGGTGACCCCGATTACCTGAACGACAACACCACGGCCTCAACCATCCGGGCAGCACTGCTGGGTGGCTTGCGATCTGTTGTCCTGTGGCGGCAATGCGGGGGCTCTCGCCCCAGACTGCTGTTCTACCGCAATCAGTACCTCAAGCAGGCTGAATTGCTGACTCAGCATCACTGAGCTGCCTGTTCCGGGAAATCCCCCTCACAGACAATCCGGATAGCACCGACAGCTGACAGGGGATCCGGATAGCAGGAACACGAAGGGGCGGCCTTGCAAGACAAGACCGCCCCTTTTTACTGCTGGCTGTCAGCTTCAGCTGGCCAGCTGGATGGATACCGGAATATCCTTGAACTTCACCTTCGCCTCATCGGCGGAATGCTGGAATTCGGCAATTTCGTTGAAGTTCAGGTAGCGATACACCTCATCGCTCATGGCATCCAGATCCTTGACATAGCTCATGTACTCTTCGACCGTGGGTAGTCTGCCAATCAAGGCCGCAACCGCTGCCAGCTCGGCAGAACTCAGGTAGACAAAGGCACCGGCACCCAGGCGGTTAGGAAAGTTACGAGTCGAGGTGGATACCACGGTCGCTCCGGGTTTCACCCGTGCCTGGTTACCCATGCACAGCGAACAGCCGGGTATTTCAAGTCTGGCACCGGCAGCACCGAAGATGTTGTAGTAGCCCTCCTCCTTGAGTTGATGCTCATCCATACGAGTCGGCGGTGCGATCCACAGAACCGTATCCACGTACGCGGCAGCCTTCTCGATCAGTTTGCCAGCTGCACGGTAGTGTCCGATGTTGGTCATGCAGGAACCGATGAAGACCTCATCGATCTTTGTGCCCTGCACTTCGGACAAGGGCTTCACATCATCAGGGTCGTTCGGACATGCCAGCAACGGCTCCTTGATGTCATTGAGATCGATCTCGATGATCTCCGCATACTCGGCGTCTGCATCCGCTTCCAGCAGAGAGGGGTTTTCCAACCACTCTTCCATCTTGCGAGCACGGCGCTCGAGGGTACGGGCATCGGCATACCCCTGATCGATCATCCAGCGCAACAGGGTGACGTTGGACGTGATGTATTCCTTTAACGGCTCGATATCCAGCTTGATGGTACAACCACCGGCTGAACGCTCGGCCGTCGCATCAGCCAGCTCGAAGGCCTGTTCCAGCTTGAGGTCCTTGAGACCTTCGATTTCCACACAGGCACCCGAAAAGATATTCTTCTTGCCTTTCTTCTCGACGGTCAGCAAACCACGCTGCAAGGCGGCATAAGGGATGGCATTGACCAGATCACGCAAGGTGATACCCGGTTGCATCTCACCCTTGAACCGCACCAGAACCGATTGCGGCATGTTCAGCGGCATGACACCCACTGCAGAGGCGAATGCAACCAGACCGGAGCCTGCCGGAAAGGAGATTCCCATGGGGAAACGGGTATGCGAGTCACCACCGGTACCGACGGTGTCGGGCAGCAGCATACGGTGGAGCCAGGAGTGAATGATGCCGTCGCCGGGACGAAGAGAGACACCGCCACGGGTAGACTTGAAATCAGGCAGCGTGTGGT
>CBDUIJ010000229.1:0-9600 GCA_965367215.1 uncultured Granulosicoccus sp. | reverse complement strand
TGCTGTACATGTGTGTCGAAGACGATGCGGCTTATGCGCCAACCGAAGAGTGGACCGGCAGCGACGGCATGGCCTGTTCCTGTACCGAGGACTATCAGATCAGTTGCCAGTAAGGGAGTGATTTTCCTTCGCCCATGAAAAAAGCGGCCCGATTGGGCCGCTTGATTCGTGCATTTGGTGGAGCTGGGGGGAGTCGAACCCCCGTCCGAAAGCACTCTGCCGTTGGTACTACATGCTTAGGTCCGTCATTAGCTTTAGCCACTACAGTGCAGGACGGGCACCATACAGAGCAGCGAGCCCATTATTGGTTTAGCGATCCAGTGTAAGGGCGACCCTTCACGCGATCCTGTGTCTGTTGCCCCCGCCCAAACCCACAGGCAGATCCGGAACGGGGCAGTACGTACAACTAAACCCTAGGGTTCAGTTATGCGGCCATTGCGTAGTTGTCGTCGTTGGCAACTATAAGTTTTTCAGCTGGATTTACGAGGTAATCTGAATCCTCGGCATGCACCTCAGGGTTTGCCACTTCCGTCGAAACCATGTCAGCCCCGGTGGTCGTAACTTCCTGCCCCACAAGTATGCGGGTGTTTGTCGTGCAATTCAATGGTCAGATGAGTAATTCATCTCAACCGTCAATAATCCGTGCCGAATGTGTCTCAGTTGTGAACTGGGTCGCATGAATGTTAAAGAAAGTGTCCGGTGATTTCCTGCTGATTCCTTGTCCCATAATTGTCACAACTTCTTCATAACCCAAGATGGATGATGACATTTATGACACAACGTACCTTGAAAAAGACACTCGCCGGCATCCTCGTAGCAGGCGCACTGGGCGCCTCAACGATGGCTGCAGCACAGGACGCTGACGCTGTTGAAGAGTCCGGTTTCGGCACCGCCTTCCAGGGCTGGCGCGGTACGGCGTCTCTGGGTGCCACCAGCTCGACTGGTAACTCTGAAGCCAGCAACATCAACGGTGCCATTCGCCTGAGCAAGACCGTCAATCGCTGGGAACATCTGGTATTCGGTTCCGTATTCAAGGGCACATCATCCATCGTCGTTGTCGAGCGTGACCAGGAAGGCAACCCGATTGTCGGCGATGACGGCCGTCCACAGCGCACCATCGTCAAGGGTGACAACTCTGACCGTATCGCACTGGGTTACCAGCCCAAGTTCTACTACAACCCCAAGACTTATTTCTTCGGCATCCTCGATTGGGAACAGGATGAGCCAGGTAACATCGACAACGCCACACGTCAGATCGTGGGTGTCGGTCACCGATTCTTCTCCAACGAAAGTGGTTTCCTGACTGCTGAACTGGGTTTTGGTAACAAGAACACCTCGCTGGTCGTGGGTGATGACGTCAACGGTGGCATCGGTTACATCGGTCTGAACTACCTCAACCACATCACTGATGAAGTGACATTCAACGCCGATCTGCGCAGTGACTTCGGTAGCGACAACACCTTTGTCGAACTGGGTCTGGGAATCGCCTTCAAGGTCTCCGAAAAGCTGGCATTCAAGGTTGCTCACTTCTCACGTAGCAACAGTGATCTGTCTTCAGGTGACAGCCCGCTGGATTCCAACAGCGACAGCGTCACGACGTTGAACCTCGTCGTCGACATCTGATCGATCGCATCACGAGTGCAGTCACGACACCCGTGACGAGCCCGATACCGGCCACTGGTCGGTGAAAGAGGAGCTGCGGCAACCTGCCGTAGCTCCCTACATCCAGTATCATTGCCCTGTCCGGGCCGAATCTCCGGCAAGCCAGGCAATGATCAGTGATGTTCAATAGTGAACGCACGTTGCCGCAGCCAGAGAATCCGGCCAGCCCTCAGGTTACCGTGCGAGAACCCACATGCTCTGTCTATCCGGCGCCAACGCCCTGTCGACTTTCCGACAGGAGCAATTGCTCAAGCAGTTGCGCTCAGTAGATACACTTTTCCAGGCCGTTGAGGCCCGGTATGTCTACTTCGTTCAGCTGGACTCGGCCGATGGCCAGTCAGTCGAGGCTGACCCGGCTGTCTTGCAGCGCCTCTGCCGTCTGTTGCAGGCTGACGAGCAATACCATGAACCGGAGTCTGGCTGGCAAGTCAGCGTCGTTCCCCGTCTGGGGACCCGTTCTGCGTGGTCGTCCAAGGCCACGGACATCGTGCGTCGCTGCGGCATGACCGAAGTCGTGCGTGTCGAGCGCGGCATTCAGTATCTTTTCAGTGATCTGGGTTCACAGGAGCTTGGCGAGACGAGTCGAGCTCAGGCCCAGGCTCTGCTGCACGATCGCATGACCGAGTCCGTGATCGACCTGTCGGAGCAGCTGGACAGTCTGTTCGCAATTGCCTCACCCGCACCACTGGTCACCATCCCGGTGCTGGAAGAAGGGCGGATTGCACTCGAAGAGCACAATCGGCAAATGGGGCTGGCGCTCTCATCCGATGAGCTGGATTACCTCGAACAGAGCTTTGCTCGCTTGAAGCGGGATCCGAGTGATGCCGAACTCATGATGTTCGCGCAGGCCAATTCCGAACACTGCCGGCACAAGATCTTCAACGCCTCCTGGTCGCTTGATGGAGAAGCCCAGTCGGAGTCGCTGTTCGGCATGATCCGCTTCACCCACAAGACATCCCCGGAGGGTGTGTTGTCGGCCTATCACGACAATGCGGCGGTCATCGCAGGCAGTACGGCCCAGCGCTGGTTGGCAGGGCCTGATGGCCACTATCAGGCGACCGAAGAGCCGGTCCATATCCAGATCAAGGTAGAGACGCATAACCACCCGACGGCCATCTCGCCGTTTCCGGGGGCGGCTACCGGTTCCGGTGGAGAAATACGCGACGAAGGGGCGGTAGGCAACGGCTCCAAGCCCAAGGCGGGGTTGTGCGGATTCACGGTGTCCAACCTGAATATCCCCGACTGGAATCAGCCCTGGGAAGTGGACAATGCCAAGCCGGATCGACTGGCCAGTGCGCTGGAGATCATGCAGGAAGGGCCCATTGGTGCCGCAGCCTTCAACAACGAGTTCGGTCGCCCCAATCTGACCGGCTATTTCCGTACCTATTGTCAGTCGGTACCGCTGAGTGCCGATAGCGCGGGTGAGGCCTCCTCCGAGGTCCGTGGATTTCACAAGCCCATCATGATCGCAGGCGGCATGGGTAACATCCGTGCCGGCAATATCGAAAAGCAGGCGGTGCCTGCCGGTTCCGACATCGTGGTCCTCGGCGGACCGTCCATGTTGATCGGTCTGGGAGGCGGTGCTGCCTCGTCAGTGGCCAGCGGTGCCGGTGACAGTGAGCTGGATTTTGCCTCGGTACAGCGCGGTAACCCGGAAATGCAGCGCCGCTGCCAGGAAGTGATCGACCGCTGTATTGCGCTCGGAGAGGACAGCCCGATATTGTCCATTCACGATGTCGGTGCTGGTGGCCTGTCCAATGCCTTGCCGGAACTGGTCAATGATGCAGGACGTGGTGGTGATTTCGAACTGCGTTCCGTGCTCAATGATGAGCCCGGCATGTCGCCGATGGCCATCTGGAGCAACGAGTCGCAGGAGCGTTATGTGGTGGCGATCATCAGTGATCGTTTGCCGCTGTTCGAGTCACTGTGTCAACGTGAGCGTTGCCTGTATGCGGTGGTCGGCAAGGCCACGGAGGAGCGCGTACTGCACGTATCAGACTCCCATTTCGACAATGATCCGGTCGATATGCCGCTGGAAGTCCTGCTGGGCAAGCCGCCCAAACTGGAAATCACGGCCAGCCATCGTGCGGCGGGCAGTGACGAGCTGGCTACCGGCTCCATGGATATCGATGAGGTGGTGCAGCGCATCCTGCAGCTGCCGGCGGTGGCCTCCAAGAACTTCCTGATCACCATCGGTGATCGCAGCATTACCGGGCAAGTGGCGCGAGACCAGCTGGTCGGTCCCTGGCAGATGCCGGTGGCAGACGTGGCCGTGACGGTCTCCGACTATCAGGGCTATACCGGTGAAGCCATGGCCATGGGCGAACGATCACCCATTGCCGTACTGGATGCGGCCGCATCCGCTCGCATGGCGCTGGCCGAATCGCTGACCAATATCGTGGCAGCCGACATCGGGGATGTGAGTCAGGTGAAGTTGTCGGCCAACTGGATGGCTGCCAGTGGTCATCCGGGTGAAGACGCGGCGTTGTTCGATGCGGTCGAAGCGGTCGGTCTCGGCCTGGCACCGGCACTGGGCATCGCCATTCCGGTGGGCAAGGATTCTCTGTCCATGAAAACCGTCTGGCAGGATGAGGGCGGTGATCACAGCGTGACAGCACCTCTGTCACTGATCGTGACGGCCTTCGCCGCAGTCAGTGATGTGCGCAAGACGCTGACTCCTGAAATTCAGCTGAATGATGATGACACCGATCTGCTGTTGATCGATCTGGGAGCCGGGCAGAACCGACTGGGTGGCTCCGCCCTGGCGCAGGTGTATGGCAAGGTTGGCACCACGGTGCCGGATGTGGATGAACCGCTGCTGCTCAAGGGCCTGTTCAATGCCTTGCAGCAGCTGATCCGTGATGAACAGATTCTTGCGTGGCATGATCGTTCCGACGGCGGTCTGTTCGTGACCCTGGCGGAGATGGCCTTTGCCGGTAATTGCGGTCTCAAGGTCAATATCAACAGTCTGCCGGGCGATGCCATTGCCAGTCTGTTCAATGAAGAGCTGGGTGGCGTATTGCAGATTCGCAGCGAGCAGTATGCGCAGGTCATGGCCGTGTTCGAATCACACGGCCTGGGTGATGTGGTGCACATGCTCGGCAAGCCCACTGAGGGCGCGGAGCTGGAGCTGTGGCAGGGTGATGTGCTGCTGATGAAGGACAGCGTGGCCAGTCTGCGTACGCAGTGGTGGCAGACGAGTTACCGCATGCAGTATCTGCGGGACAACCCCGAGTCTGCCGACGAGGAGCTGGCGCATATCTCTCGTGAGGATGATCCGGGTCTGAGCCCGCGTCTGAGCTTCGATCCGTCGAGCTCGCTCATCAGCGGTGCGCCGGAACTGCTCAAGACGCGGCCGGCAATGGCCATTCTGCGCGAGCAGGGCGTCAATGGCCACTTCGAAATGGCCGCCGCCTTTGATCGTGCCGGCTTCGATACCGTTGATGTTCACATGAGCGATCTGTTCGAAGGTCGGCATGATCTTGCCAGCTTCAAGGGTCTGGTGGCCTGTGGTGGTTTCTCCTTCGGTGATGTGCTGGGTGCTGGTGGCGGCTGGGCCAATTCGGTGCTCTACAGTGAACAGCTGTCTGCCATGTTCAGGCAGTTCTTCGAGCGTGATGACACCTTTTCTCTGGGAGTCTGCAATGGTTGCCAGATGTTGTCACGGCTGCAGACGCTGATTCCGGGTACCGACAACTGGCCCCGGTTCGAGCGCAATCTGTCGGAGCAGTTCGAGGCTCGGGTGGCGACGGTCGAGATCTACGAAACACCTTCCCTGTTCTTCACCGACATGATCGGTTCGCGCCTGCCGGTAGCGCTGGCACATGGTGAAGGTCGTGCGGTTTTCGAGCAGGAAGAACAGGCACAATCGGCACCGGTGTGCATGGGCTTTGTAGATAATCATGGCGCCATGACCGAAAGTTATCCGCTGAACCCCAACGGTTCGCCGTTTGGCATCACCGGGCTGTGCAATACCGATGGGCGTGTCACCATCATGATGCCGCACCCCGAGCGCGTATTCCGTACCGTCACCAACTCCTGGGCACCATCGGAGTGGGGCGAGAACGGACCGTGGCTGCGCATGTTCGAAAATGCACGTATCTGGGTGGGTTGAACCCGGTTTGCAAGAAGCTGTTTTCCCCCGATGAACGGGTCCCTGAGGCATGCTCTACGGTGATGAGCAGGCCTCGGGGACATCTGGCGGCCAGAAGAGTGCGATGACGCTCGCCGCAGGAATTCAACTCGGCTATGGCGTTCACCGAACGTTTCATGAATAATCAATAATTGATCAATACACTGGTCCGGCTCGGCATACGCATCGGGTCGGCACCGGGAAACCGGGGCAGGGCGCTGATGCGCTGCCGAATGTTAACCACCACGCACATTCAGGAAATCCACCGAAAATGAAATACACCATCATCGCAGCCGCGACGGCTCTTGCGGTCTCCTTGAGCCTGCCCGCTTCTGCCGAGTTCAAGCTCGATTCTCGTTACAAGGACGCCGATGGCGATCTGGTTGCCGATATTCCGGACGCCTCCGAGCAACTCGATCCCGGCACCCTGATCTTTGCCTATACGCCGGTGGAAGATCCTGCCGTCTATGCCGAAGCCTGGTCCGACTTTCTCGAACACATGAGTGAAGTGACTGGCAAGAAAGTGCAATTCTTCCCGGTCCAGTCCAACGCTGCGCAGATCGAGGCGATGCGTGCCGGACGACTGCATATTGCCGGTTTCAACACCGGGTCCAACCCATTGGCGGTAGCCTGTGCCGGTTACAGCCCGTTTACCATGATGGCCAGCGGCGACGGTTCCTTCGGCTATGAAATGGAAATCATCACCTACCCCGGATCCGGTATCGAGAAGGTTGAAGATAT
Source organism: uncultured Granulosicoccus sp. (assembly GCA_965367215.1). Taxonomy (GTDB): domain Bacteria; phylum Pseudomonadota; class Gammaproteobacteria; order Granulosicoccales; family Granulosicoccaceae; genus Granulosicoccus. Next base: position 3,065 of record CBDUIJ010000229.1, on the reverse strand, counting down.
CGAAGGGGGCAAGCTTGCGTTTACCTCCGAGACTTCCAACTCCGGTTTCAAGGCCCCTTCAGCGATTCTGAAAGCCGACTACGGCATGGAAGCCGGTACCGATTTCGAACCGGTCTTCTCCGGCAAGCATGACAACTCCGTACTGGGTGTGGCCAACAAGGATTATCCGGCAGCTGCGGTGGCCAACTCGGTCATGAATCGCATGATCAGCCGCGAGGTTGTGACAGCCGATCAGATCGTGTCACTGTACAAGTCGCAGACCTTCCCGACCACCAGCTATGGCGTTGCCAATACGCTGAATGCCGACCTGCAGGCCAAGATCAAGGAAGCATTCGCTACCTTCGAATGGTCCGGCAGTTCTCTGGAAGAGGAGTTCTCCAAGTCCGGTGAAGCGCAGTTCGTTCCCATCACCTTCAAGAAGGAGTGGGAAGTGATTCGCAAGATCGATGACGCCAATGGCGTTGAATACACCTGCCAATAGATCCTCGGCTCTTGCCAATCCAGGCCGGACACTCTCGGGTGTCCGGCCCATTCCTACCGGAGTACAGATACTTTGCTCGAAGTTAGCCACCTTTCCAAGACCTATGCGGCAGGCGACAAGGCGCTGGATGATGTCAGTTTCACGATTCCTGCAGGTCAGGTGGTCGGTCTGATCGGACCTTCCGGGGCCGGTAAGTCCACGCTGATTCGCTGTATCAATCGGCTGGTGGAGCCCACCAGCGGCACGATCAGCCTCTCGGGTACCAATATCACTGGCATGTCCACCACCGAACTGCGTTCGGTCCGTCGACGCATTGGCATGATCTTTCAGGAATACGCCCTGGTAGAACGCCTGAGCGTCATGGAAAACGTGCTCTCCGGCAGGCTGGGTTATGTGTCTTTCTGGCGCAGCTTCACCCGACGCTACCCCAAGGCAGATGTACAGAAGGCCTTTGCCTTGCTGGATCGGGTCGGCTTGATCGATCACGCCAGCAAGCGGGCAGATGCACTCTCCGGCGGTCAGCGTCAGCGAGTCGGTATCGCCAGAGCCCTGGAGCAGGATCCCGAGCTGTTGCTGATCGATGAGCCAACAGCATCGCTGGACCCGAAGACTTCACGGCAGATCATGCGTCTGCTGCTCGAGATCTGCAATGAGCAACATCTGCCGGCGATCATCAATATTCATGATGTGGTGCTGGCTCGGCAATTCACCGAACGACTTATCGGCCTGCAGGCAGGTCGCATCGTGTTTGACGGCACTCCGGCCGAGCTGACGGAATCGGTTCTGACGCGCATCTATGGCGAAGAGGACTGGACCACGCTCGATCATGAAACGGAAGCCGCCTGAGTCGTGACTGAGGCAAATGAGAGCGGTGCGGCGCAGGCCGCCACCGCGGATTACAGTCGGTACCCGAGCAGTTTTCGGCCACCGGCGGTTCTGATTCGCCGCGCCTGGCTGCGTCGCACGCTATGGATTCTGGCGCTGATCTGGTTTGTTCTGGCTGTCAGTACCATCGAAGTCAACTGGGTGCGTGTGGCTGAAGGCCTGGAGCGCGGCTGGCGTTTCATCAAGGGTTTTCTGACACCGGACTTCACCACGCGCTGGAAGGATATCTCCAACGGGCTGATCGAGAGTCTGACCATGACGATGACGTCTACCGTGGCAGGTGTCCTGCTGTCGGTGCCCATCGGCATCGGCGGTGCGCGCAATGTCGCGCCCAAGGCCGTCTATTACGTGTGCCGCAGCATCATTGCCGTGTCGCGATCGTTGCAGGAAATCATCATTGCCATCCTGTTCGTGACCATGTTCGGCTTCGGACCGTTTGCAGGTTTTCTGACCCTGACCTTCGCCACCATCGGTTTCATGGCCAAGTTGCTGGCCGAGGATATCGAAGACATCGACGAGAGCCAGACCGAAGCGGTTCGGGCGACGGGTGCTTCCTGGTTGCAGTTGATCAACTACGCGGTACAGCCGCAGGTCATGCCGCGCCTCATCGGGCTCTCGCTGTATCGTCTCGACATCAATTTTCGCGAGTCAGCGGTCATTGGTATCGTCGGCGCGGGTGGTATCGGTGCGACGCTGAACACCGCCATCGATCGTTATGAATTCGATTCGGCCGGGGCCATTCTGCTGATCATCATCTTTATCGTCATGCTGGCTGAATACTCGTCAGGCTATGTCAGGAAGTGGGTGCAATGAGCGCGACGGATACCGTGCCGGTCTGGCAACACCGTACCAACGGCAAGCGTCTGCTGATCTGGGCTGGCTGGCTGGCGCTGGTCGCCTTGTGTGTCTTCTGCTGGCAGGTCATGACCAAGGACACCATCTGGGCCTTCGTTGCTGATGCTCCGCGGCAGGCAGCCGACTTGGGTTCCCGCATGTTTCCGCCGCGCTGGAGCTACATCGAGAAGCTGTGGGTCCCGCTCTGGGATACGCTCAATATTGCCACCCTGGGGACATTGCTGGGCATCATCTTCGCCATTCCGGTGGCCTTTCTGGCTGCCAGCAATACCACACCCAGCAGGGTCTTCGTCAGGCCGATAGCGCTGTTCATCATCGTCGCCTCGCGTTCCATCAATTCGCTTATCTGGGCGCTGTTACTGGTATCGATCATCGGTCCGGGTCTGCTGGCAGGCATCATGGCCATCGGCCTGCGCTCCATCGGGTTTGTGGCCAAATTGCTGTACGAGGCCATCGAAGAGACCGACAAGCTGCAGATAGAAGCGGTGACAGCCACCGGTGCTTCAGGTGCGCAGATTCTGAACTACGGCATCGTGCCGCAGGTCATGCCGGCGTTCTATGGCATTTCGGTATTTCGCTGGGATATCAATATCCGCGAGTCGACCATTCTTGGCCTGGTCGGGGCCGGTGGTATCGGCGTACAGCTGCAGGCGTCACTCAATACCCTGGCCTGGCCGCAGGTCACCATGATATTCGTGGTCATACTCGGTACGGTCGTGATCAGTGAGTGGGTGTCTGCCAAGGTTCGACACGCTATTATCTGATTACTGGCCGCATACTGGCTCGACAGCTCGACAGCTCGACAGCTCGACAGCTCGACAGCTCGACAGCTCGACAGCTCGAC
>CBDUIJ010000228.1:0-9608 GCA_965367215.1 uncultured Granulosicoccus sp. | reverse complement strand
GAAGCTTTCGAATTCATCTTCAACCGGGATTTCTACGAAGATCTGGAGCCCGATCTGCAGGCCATCCTGAAATACGCAGTAGAGGCAGCATCCACGGCCAATACGGCCAGCGCCATGGACAACTACTCGGCGGATCTCAAGAAGCTGGAAGAAGAAGACGGTGTCACCATTCACCGTACCTCCAAGGAAATTCTGGATGCACAGATCAGTGCCTGGGATGACTTGATTCCGGAACTGGAAAAGGATGCCTTCATGAAGAAGGTGCTGGACAGTCAACGTGCCTGGGTCGAGCGCGTGACCTACTACGAACTGATGAACTCGCCGGACTACGGTCTGGCCTACGATCATTATTTCCCCGGCAAACTGAAGCTGTAGTTCGTCGGATCGCCGGCAGATGACATGCCGGCGACTACCTTTTGAATGTCGGGGGCGACCAGTGTCGCTCCCGATGATTGCCGGTCAACTCATGGTTGCCCGATGCCCTCGTTTTCACTAAAGCGACAAGAGTGATCATGATCGGATTCATCACGTTTGCGGATAAATTGTCCGCCTGGTTTGGCAAGGCCTTCGCCTGGCTCATTGTGCTGATGACCTTTGGCGTCAGCTATGAGGTCGTGGTGCGCTATGTCTTCAATTCACCGACGCCCTGGGCGCTGGATGTCTCATACATCATGTATGGCACCCTGTTCATGGTGGGTGGTGCCTACACGCTGTCGAGAAACGGTCATGTGCGAGGCGATTTTCTGTACCGCCTGTGGAAGCCACAAACCCAGGCAAAACTCGATCTGGTGCTGTATATCCTGTTTTTCTTTCCCGGTATCACCGCTCTGATGCTCTCCGGGTGGAAGTACTCCTCACGCTCGTGGGGCTACACCGAAGTCAGCGTGAACAGCCCCGCCGGTATTCCCATATTCCAGTTCAAGAGCATCCTCGTGCTGGCCGGCATTCTCCTGTTCATACAGGGCATCGCCCAGGTCTTCCGTTGCATTCTGTGCATTCGTGAAGGCTACTGGCGCAAGGCTGAAGAAGACGTTGTCGAGACCGAGGACTTGTTGATGGCCGAAGCTGCCAAGGCCGAGAAGGATGCGCACCCATGACTGATCCGCAAATTGCCCTCATGATGCTGGGGCTGTTCATCGCTCTGGTATTTCTCGGCTTTCCCATTGCCTTCACCTTGATGGCCATGGGTATCGGTTTTGGTTATTACGCCTATTTCGATGCCGGACGCATGTGGCGTGGTTTCAACCGCCTGGCGGAAGACGCCGGCATGACGGATCAGGTCACGCTCTGGATAGAAGGGCTGTTCAACAACCGCATCTTCGATCTGTTCATCAATCAGACCTATACGGTCATGTCCAATGAAGTGCTGACCGCCGTGCCGCTGTTCCTGTTCATGGGCTATGTGGTGGAGCGCGCCAATATCGTCAGCCGCCTGTTCAGCACACTGAACATCGCCTCGCGCAACATGCCGGGCTCCATGGGTGTGGCAGCGCTGATCACCTGCGCACTGTTCGCCACGGCCACCGGCATCGTCGGGGCGGTGGTGACGCTGATGGGACTGCTGGCCTTGCCGGCGATGCTCAAGGCACGTTACAACCCCAGCTTCGCCGCCGGTATCATCTGCGCCGGTGGAACACTGGGCATTCTGATACCCCCGTCGATCATGCTGATCGTCTACGCCGCCTCGTCCGGCGTGTCCATCGTACGACTGTACGCGGCCGCCTTGCTGCCCGGTCTGACACTGGTGGGTCTGTATCTGGTCTACATCGTCGGACGTGCGCTTCTGCAGCCCAGTTCGGCACCCAAGCCGACGCTCGAAGAAGTCCCGCATGTGCCCAGAGGCAAGCTTGTGATCATGCTGCTGACCTCCTTCTTTCCGTTGGCCGTGCTGATTCTCTCGGTGCTGGGTTCTATCCTGTTCGGTCTGGCGACCCCTACCGAGGCCGCTGCCATCGGTGCTCTGGGTGGCATGCTGCTGGCTGTCATCTATCGGGCCATGTCCTTTCAACGGCTGCGCGAATCGGTCTACCTGACGGTACGTACCACCGCCATGGTGTGCTGGTTGTTTGTCGGTTCCTACACCTTCAGCTCGGTCTTCTCCTATCTGGGCGGCGAGCAGGTGATTGCCGATTTCGTGACCAGTCTCGATCTGACTCCTTTGCAATTCCTGCTGCTGGCGCAGCTCATCATCTTCCTGCTGGGCTGGCCGCTGGAATGGTCGGAGATCATCATCATCTTCGTCCCCATCTTCCTGCCGCTGCTGCCCATGTTCGGTATCGATCCGCTGTTCTTCGGCATTCTGGTGGCCCTGAATCTGCAGACCTCCTTCCTGACCCCGCCGATGGCGATGTCGGCCTACTATCTGAAGGGGATAGCACCGCCCGAGGTGCAGCTCACTCAGATCTTCAAGGGCGTCATGCCATTCCTGTTCATGGTCATCATCTGCATGCTGTTGATGTATCAATTCCCTCAAATCGTTTTCCACTTGCCTGAACTGTTCTACGGCGGCTGATCGGTGACACCTGTAAACATGAACATGAAGGCATTGAGTGAAGTAAGCGCACTGGAGCTGCGCGACCGACTGGCCAGTGGTGCCATGTCGGTGGAAGCTCTGGCTCGGCTGTATCTGGAGCAGATCGCGGCGCGTGAACCCGAGGTTCAGGCATGGGCATGGCTGGATGCCGAGCACGTGCTGGCCGAGGCGCGCCAGCTGGATCAGCGACGACTCTCGGGAGCGCCGATCGGCCCCTTGCATGGTCTGCCGGTTGCATTGAAGGACATCATCGACACGGCGCGTATTCCCACGGCGAACGGTACGGTACTGGATGAGGGCAGGGTGCCGGAGCACGATGCCTTTCTGGTGGCCAGGCTCAAGGCGGCGGGTGCGTTGATCATGGGCAAGACAATCAGCGCGGAGCTGGCCTTTCTGGGGCCAGGCAAGACACGCAATCCGGTCAACCCTGAACACACACCGGGCGGCTCTTCCTCGGGTTCAGCTGCCGCTGTCGCCGCGGCCATGGTACCGCTGGCCGTGGGTACCCAGACCGGTGGGTCAGTGATTCGTCCAGCGTCGTTCTGTGGTGTTGTCGGCTTCAAGCCCACCTTCGGTTGCATACCGCGCAGTGGGGTACTGAGGCAATCACCCTCACTCGATACTATTGGTGTGTTTGCACGTACGACTGAAGATGCGGCCATGCTGGCCGAGGTTCTGTACGGCCACGATGACGCCGATTCGGCGACAGCGCTGGCGCCGTTTCCTCGCTTGCTGGAAACGGCATCGGCCGAGGTGCCGGTCAAGCCGACCTTTGCATTCGTGAAGACGCCTTACTGGGATCAGGCAGAGCCCGAAATGCAGCAGGCTCTGGAAGAGCTTGTCGAGTTTCTGGGAGAGCAGTGTTTCGAGGTGCCGCTGGCTGGGTTGTTTGCCGAAGCCGCTGGTGCCCGAGAGCGCATCAATCTTGCCGAGATGGCCAGAAACTTTCATCATTATGAACAGCACGGTTTCGATCAGCTGTCGAAGGAATTGCAGGGAGCCTTGAAACGGGGCAACCAGATTCCCGCACGCGATTATCTATCGGCTCTGGATGTGCCGCAGGTGCTCAATGCCGGGCTCGAGGAAGTGTTCGAACGCTGCGATGTCATTCTGACGGTAGCCGCGCCTGGTGCCGCGCCAGCTGGACTGAGCTCGACCGGCAATGCCATCTTCAACGGCTTGTGGACCCTGTGCGGAAACCCCTGTATCACCTTGCCGGTATTCGACAATGGTGAAGGCCTGCCTATGGGGGTACAACTGGTCGGCCGGCGGCATCAGGATGGGCGCTTGCTGCGAACCGCGCGCTGGCTGGCAGCGCAGATTGCCGAGGCCAACGAAAGGATAGCGATATGACTGACAAAGTGATGGCATTGCTGGCACTGGCTGTACTCACGGCTTTTCTGGTGATACTCGTGGTGTATGTGCCGCGACTCGATCTGGGCCTGATCATCGGCGCAACCCTCCTGCTGGTTGCCTACGACTTTCTGGTGCACGAAGGTCGTGCGAAGAAGTCTTCCGCCGCTGACGATGCAGACTAGTCGGTAAAGGCAGCCTCACCGAAATGGACCGGGTGCCGGATTCCGCTACGGAAGAGGTTGAACGACCAGTGATGCTGAAGGGGAGGGGCGTTCGACAGGAATGGTTGCCCGGGCTTCGGCAACCCGGAGCACAGACTCGTTCAGGATGAGTCTTTAGTCCAGTACCGGGGTTGAAACGTGATGTAACACACACGCTTTCAGCGAACAACGCATTCGCCATGAAATCACAAATGTTACAGGGTTGCCATGCTAGATGCTGGCGAGTATATTCGAGGTGAAGTCATAATAAAGAGCGATGCCATGAGTCCTTACCAAGTCATGGGAATCATCGCGTGTTGTACGATTGTATTTGCGGGGGTTGTGACGCTTCTAACCATGCAGGGTGTGCATATTCTGCTGGCGTTTCTAGGGGTGTACCTATTCGCTGTGTGGTGCATGTTGGGCATGCAGCGACGAGCAAGGGAGAGCTTTGAAGCGAGAAGGGATTTCGGGTCACACTATAGTGAACGTGAGCCGCTCATCGGTCGTGTACGTGCGAATGATTTTCAGCAGGGTTCTTCAACGAATCCTATCGAAACCAAGAGAGTAGGCCAGATTCGTGTCTAGGTCAGAAGTTGCAGTTGACTGACACGTTATACCCAGACCCCTTGGCCCTGTGACAGCTGACTGTCCAGGGTCAGGGGCATTCAGATGGCTATAGTTCAGGGCCCGTCTGGTGTATCTCCGTGATCTTGCCATTGGGTGTCACCGGCAAGGTATGGTCCATATCATCGTGTGTCAGTTCATCGTCGTGATGATGCTGTGGCAGGTGGTCGTGAACAACCAGTTGTTGGGCCATATAGGCGACTTCTTCCTGGGTTCGTTCCTTCTCGTTTTCCAGTTCCCTGATGACGCTGCTGATCGTATCCTGGCGTTTTGACAGGGTGTTTCTGGCCATCTGCAGCTCTTCTTCGAGCAGGGCACGAACCTGCAGAGTCTGTCGAGCAAAGGCGATGGCCTTGTTGGCAGTGCTCAGTGCCTTGGCACGAGCAGCCGAGCTTCGACGAATGTCGTGCTTCGCCTGAATCAACTCCTGGCGCAGTCGAGAACCGGCTTCTTCCGATTGCAGGCGCTTTTCCTTTTCGCTATTGGCCTCTGCCTGCAGGGATGCCTGCATGGCGATACTGGCGGCCAGCTCTTCCTTCAACTGAATCATTGAATCCGTATCTTCAGATTCGCCAGCCTGCGAGGCTGTACTTTCCTGAGCGGAGGGTGTCAGTCTGGCGAGTACCTTGCGAGTGATGCGCAGCTGACGGGAGGTCTCCTCATGGGCGGCCAGTTCGTCTGACAGGCGTTGTCCCAGCTGAAGATTGGTCACTGATGTTGCATAAGTGCCGGTGATGGCAGTGTCCGATTCGCTCGTGTCGTGTGGCTGTTCCAGATCCTGTACAGCCTGTGTGAGATCAGTGTCATCGAGGGTAAGGGCGGTGGCCGCCTGCTCCAGAGTTTCATCGGAATTCTCGTCCTGAAGCGCCATGAATTCCTCATGGGTAGCGGCGAATTCATCGTCGTCGATGTCCAGGGAAGAAAACGACTGTTCGATCTCGCTCAATTCGTTGGCCTGGGTGAATTCCGTCTCGTCGAACAGACTCAGTTCAGAGTCATTGGCGTTGGTTGAGTCGGAGATCTGCACCCCTGCGATGTCAGACATGTCGATCAGCCGGGTGGCATCCAGTTGTGTGGCATCCAGATCCAGGTCGGCGTAATGAAATTCTTCGAAGACGGTGTCATCCAGGTAGTCGTCCAGCGTGGTTTCGTTGTCGAGATCGAAGTCGGGACCGAGATAGGCTTCAAAGGCCTCTTCCGGTTCGCTGTTGGCGGCGGTTTGATCATGGGTGTCCAATACGTCCAGCTCCGCAGATTCGAGAAAGGCGGCGACGATGGGGGCATGCTGATCATCATCGGGGTCGGACTGCATGGACCAGACGTTGTCGTCTGCAGATGCTTGCGAAAGCGCCGCGTCCGACTCCTCGGAATCTTCGGCTTTTTGCTCATTGGCTCGCCACATGGCATCGCTCTCCAGTCTGTGCTTCAACCCGTTGCTTTCCGGAGCCATGGAGAACGGCGCCTCACGCAGCTCACGCGAAATGTGTCGCCGATACAAGGAATACCCCGCAAACCCCGGCAACAACAAGACACCCATGAACAGAGCCGTAGTAGGCAGCAGTGCCTTGGCGCTTTCCAGGGAGATCGAGTAAGCCATGTGCATCCCGACACCCAGCACCAGCGCAACGGTCAGGCCAGTCCAGACACCCAGAAACCAGGAAGGACGCTCCTCCGGATACTCCGGTTTGGTAAACGGGTTCATGCGTCCCGCCAGACCGATGAACAGGGTGTAGCCGAGAAGCAACGGTAAGCAGTATTTGAAGAGGTACAGAGTCATTGGACGTATCCACACACGACAGAATCAATGAGAACCTGTTAGCAAAATGAATGCCCTGTTTGCCCGGATACGAGAGGTAACCAGCAGAACCTTCTCGTTTGTAACAGGTGCCTGCGAATGTAACCTGTATCAAAATTCAGGCTTGATCATTACTGTCTAGTCAGATTAAATTGCTTGTCGGGTGTGGTGGTGCCGCAAATTGCAGCTACACTGCGTTATTGATGTTCGCATAGAGGTAGATATGTACTCGCGTTGGACTGCTCTGGTGGGGCTTGCGGTTGTATTGGCACCCTTGACTGCCAGTGCTGCTGACGTGCAGGTTTCTTCATTGACCGATACCGAATTTCTGGACTGGAATGGTGTTCTGGAGAAGACGACGCTGGACGATCGTTCCATTCTCAATGAGTACATCGCCCGTACGCGTTCTCGCGGTACGCCAGGCGCGGTTCTGGAGGTGGCGTTCATACCTCGTTTCGGGTGTACGCCGGCCGTGCGCATCATCTTGCCGGAGCAGGACACTCAGCCCTCGGCGGGTCAGGGCTTGTTGCTACTGTCCCTTGACAGAGAGCCCTACGATTTTCCAGCCTTGATCGACGGCGACTCGGCGTTGCATGAATATTCCTTCCTGGCCGGACAGGCCACACAGCAGGAATTGAGGCTGTTGCTCGATACCTCATCCCATTTGCTGATTCATCAGACATTTACCGTTGACGATCAGGCCGGTAAGTCAGATCCCGAATCGGATGAATCCAACGAGTTTTCTCTGCTTGGTTCACGTCTGAGTGTGTTGGCGGTAGAGTCTCATTGCCGGACGCACATCCCGTTGCCGTTCGAGCTCACAGAATCCAACTGAAACAGCAAACGGTGTTGCAGGCGACGGTAGAGTGCACGCCTGACACTGTGTCATTGCTCGACAGTTGTCAGAGCGTGTCGTCATCCAATTGCGTATCGAATTCCTGCAGGCGCTCTCGCCAGGAATGCGAATCCACCGCAATGGGGGCATTCAGGCAGTCCAGTGCGGCATTGATGGCTTCATATTGCAGATGTGTGCGCTCGTAATAGGCGCGAGTGGTCTTTTTCGTCAGTACTGTTTCAGCGTCAATAAGGGATTGCCTGTCCCCGCCGTCATTCATGGCATCGGCAATGGCATCGGTGATCTGGGCCTCGGTTGCCTTTCGAGGCAGTCCGATTCTGCGTAAATGGTTTTTCATGCTGATACCTCCAGCAGTGATTCGGCAGCCTGTTTGAAGCGCTCCAGTTGATTTTCTACCAGTGTGCGCACTCGTGGCGATAGCCTGTCGAAGTGCTCCGGATTGCAGCGCCTTGCCGCGCGGTGATAACTGGCAAGAATCGATTTTTCATCCAGCTCGATACCAAACGGCAAACCCAGTTTGACGCGATACTGAATATCCACGGTCTGGCGTGCTACCGAGCGTCCGTCCCAGCGTTTGAGGCTGTCGGCCGATTGTTGTTGCCACCATGCCGGCTTGTCAGGTCTCGGCAACTTGGGCAGCGGCTGCCCAAAGGCGTATTCGAAATGTTTCGCGAGCCATTCAGGACCAAATCCGAAGGCATCGGCCAGAAAGCGTAGAAGGGTGTTCTGAGCGGGTGTCAAGGCGTTCTCACTGACCAGCAGTGCCATCAGCAGCCTGATGATCTGCTCATGCTGTCTCGTATCCAGATTCTGCTGTACCCATTGCACGTTGCCCGCGAAGGCGTGTACATCCTGCTTCAGTGCCCAGCGTTTGATCAGCTCATGATCCTTGGGATTCTTCTGCTGGAAGATCTTCTGCCGCAGGCTGGGCTCGAAACGCTCATCGACATAAGCCATCCAGTAGATGAAGAATTCGACAGCCAGTGTCTGCTGCCGGGATTCATCCTGAACGCTCAACCAGGCCAGATAACCGTCGCGCTCGGTTGCCGGCTTCAATGTGATGTCCATCTTTTCAGCAGGCCTGGGTGTCTCTTCAACCGACTTGGGTGAATCTTCAGCAGGTGGGGCAGGCATGTCGGTGGCTGTCCCGGCTTGCGCCGCGCTTGTACTGGAAGCCTCGATTGCAGCTTCGGAAGCTACGTCGATGTCCGGGTCGGGCGCAGCGTGAGGTGTTATGACCGTTGCGGATTCAGTTGCAGGATTGGTGTCTGAATCGACAGTCGAGTCCAGTTCCGGTGCAGGTTCGGAAGTCGGTTCAGGCGTGATAGCTGGGGCAGGTTGGCGCTTGATGGTGAGATCGGGGGCAGATTCGTCCGATCGCAGGACCGTTGGCTCGAGATCTGGCTGAGCTGACGGGGTGAGCGATGCTCCAGCGGGTTTTGTGACGGGCGGTGTGGACGTAGGAACCGCTCTGAGTCTGCGTGCTGCCGACGTATCCGGTCTTGTCACAGGTCTGGCGGCTGACAGATCGACTTCAAACAGTTCATCGGCCTCGCGATTGAAGCGGCGTTGTGTACGTTCGTCTGCGGAATCGGCCGTGGCGACACCCGTTTGCTCGTGCCTGGCGGGGGAGATTGCTTCATCGAAGCCATCGTCGAAAGGGTCTGTATGAATCGAGCGGGAACGCATCTGTCCCGACATGGCAGCTTGATCGCGCACTGGATACGATCGCGCCGAGCGCTCATCTTCCGCTTCATTGTCGCGGCCCCTCATCAGCAGCCAGAAGCCTGTCAGCAGCAGCGGCAAGGCGACGGCGGCAAGCGTCATCAGACGGTTCATGCCGCTCATGTCGGAAAAGCTGGTCTTGATACGGGTCAGCATGTCCTCGGCACTGTTGCTGACGGGATCCTCTGGGTAGTCCCCGAAATCCTGCTCGTCTTGCAGCGACTCATTGCCAGTGCCCAGTTCGGTGGCGACGCTGGAGTCAACGGTCGGGTAAGTGGTGACAGCCGCCACGTCATCGGCGGCTTCAGGTTCGACAATGGCTTGTGTGACTGCATCCGGGATCACATCATTGGCGGCAGCTTCGGCAGCTTCGGCAGCTTCGGCAGCTTCGGCAGCTTCGGCAGCTTCGGCAGCTTCGGCAGCTTCGGCAGCTTCGGCAGCTTCGGCAGCTTCGGCAGCTTCGGCAGCTTCGGCAGCTTCGGCAGCTTCGGCAGCTTCGGCAGCTTCGGCAGCTTC
>CBDUIJ010000227.1:0-9646 GCA_965367215.1 uncultured Granulosicoccus sp. | reverse complement strand
ACGGTGCTGGCCGATGAAGTCGGTGGCACCGCCATCGAACTCAAGGACATACCCGATGCCCTGCCCTTGTCGGACATCATCATCAGTTCCACTGCCTCGACCCTGCCCATTCTCGGCAAGGGGGCGGTCCAGCGTGCGCTCAAGCAGCGCAAGTTCCGTTCGCAGCTGATTGTGGACATTGCCGTACCACGCGATGTGGAAAAGGAAGTCAACGATCTGGACGGTGTCTTCCTGTACACGGTTGATGACCTGCAGGAAGTGATCGAGGAAAACCGTCAGTCACGTCAGGAAGCGGCCTACGAAGCGGAGCAGATTGTCTCCGCTCAAGTAGACCTCTTCATGCGCAAGATGCAGTCACTGACCGCCAAGGACTCGATTCTTGCCTACCGCGCCCAGGTTGAAAGCATCCGCAGCCAGGCGCTGGAAAAATCACTGAAGCAATTGCAGTCGGGCCAGGATCCGGAAATGATCCTCAAACAGCTGGCTCATTCCCTGAGCAACAAGATCATGCACAAACCCACGGCGCGTATGCGTCAGGCTGCCGAGAACGGCAACGATTCGCTGCTCGAAGCAGCACGCACGCTACTGGACCTGCCCACCACAAAAAAATGAAAGCATCCATCCAGTCCAAGCTTGAAAGCATCAGTGAGCGACACGAAGAGATTGCGGCGCTGCTCGGCGAAGCCGACATCATCAACAATCAGGACAAATTCCGGTCCCTTTCCAAGGAATACTCACAGCTGGAGCCGGTGGTCAGCGCCTTTGCCGCTTACAGTCAGACCGAAGACGATCTGAAAAGCGCAAAGGAAATGGCCGCAGACAGTGACGCCGAGATGCGCGCCATGGCCAATGAGGAGTTGCCGGGGCTTGAAGAGCAACTGGCCACTCAGGAACGTGAGCTGCAGACCCTGCTCCTGCCGCGTGACCCACGAGACGAAAACAACGCCTTTCTGGAAATTCGTGCGGGTACCGGCGGCGATGAAGCAGCCATATTCGCCGGCGATCTGCTGCGCATGTACCTGCGATATGCCGAACTGAACAAGTGGCGCACCGAAATCATCAACGAACGCCCCGGCGATCACGGCGGCTACAAGGAAGTGGTGTGCCGGCTGGTCGGTGACCGGGTGTTCTCTCGCCTGAAGTTCGAATCCGGCGCGCACCGCGTGCAGCGGGTCCCGGAAACCGAATCACAGGGGCGGGTCCACACCTCTGCGGCAACAGTTGCCATTCTGCCCGAGGTCGATCAGGTCGAGGAAATCACCATCAACGCTGCCGATATCCGCGTCGATACCTTCCGCGCCTCCGGTGCCGGTGGTCAGCACGTCAACAAGACTGACTCGGCCATCCGACTGACGCATATCCCTACCGGTGTGGTGGTGGAATGTCAGGACGAGCGCTCGCAACACAAGAACCGGGCGAAGGCCATGGCCTTGCTGCAGGCGCGCCTGCTCAACGCCGAGCTCTCCAAACAGCAAAGCGCAGAATCCGAATCACGCCGCCTGCAAGTCGGTTCCGGTGACCGTTCGGAGCGCATCCGCACCTACAACTTCCCTCAGGGGCGCCTGACCGATCACCGTATCAATCTCACCCTGTACAAGCTGGATGAAGTCATGGCCGGCAACCTGGGTGAAGTCATAGAACCGTTGATCGCAGAACACCAGGCAGACCTGCTGGCCGAGTTCGGGGACTGAACACCGTCGGGCACTGGTTGAAGCAGGCCAGCCAGTTGCTGGCAGAGGCTGCCGGTACAGAGCACGACAGGGAATCGGCCGAGCTTGAATCCAGATTGCTGGCAAGCCATGTCACCGGCCGTTCTCGCGCATCCCTGTTCGCCTTTCCGGAAGCCGAGCTGACTGCAGAGCAGTCGGACACCCTGCAACAGCTGTTGCTCAGGCGCTGCCAGGGCGAGCCGCTGGCCTATATCACCGGCCAGCGTGAATTCTGGTCTCTGCCGCTGAGCCTGGCTGCCGGCGCACTCATTCCGCGACCGGACACGGAACTGCTGGTGGATCTGGCTCTGCAGCATTTGCCCGGGCTACCACCCGGCGATATCTTCGAGCTGGGCACCGGATCCGGTGCCATCGCGCTGGCACTGGCCCAGGAAATCGAGGATCGTCCGATAGTGGCCATTGAACGTCACAGTGCGGCGCTGCAGGTGGCCCGCGACAATATCCGGCAATTGGGACAAGGGCGGGTACAACTGATTCAGGCCAGCTGGCTCGACTGCATCGCCTCGGATTCCGCTGCCATGATTGTCAGCAACCCGCCCTATCTTGCCAGCGACGACCCCCACTTGCCGACTCTGCAGTACGAGCCGCAGACCGCGCTGGTCAGCGGTATCAATGGGCTGGAAGATATCGAGCTGATCATCAAGGCAAGCTGCCGGGTGGGCAAACCGGGTTGTCTGCTGTTGCTCGAACACGGCAATGAGCAAGGTAGTTCTGTCAGATCCCTTCTGGAGAACTACAATTTCGAGCAGATTCAGACCTGTCGGGATCTGTCCGGCCATGAACGTGTCAGTCTGGGTTACCGGGAAGGATCATCCGGCGATGACTAGCGCACTGGCCCTGGCTTCCTAGCCACACCCGACCGACATCCTGGAGTAGAGATCGTGAGCATTGAAGTACCCGAATTCAATGAAGCCTACGCGGCCATTGACCTGGGTTCCAACAGCTTCCACATGATTGTGGCGGAAGCTGAAGGGAATTCGATCCGCAAGATCGATAGTCTGCGCATGCCGGTAAGGCTTGGCGCCGGACTGGACAAGGACATACGTCTGACTCCCGAGACTGAAGCGGCGGCGCTGGACGCCCTGGCCAAATTTGCCGAGCGTCTGCGCGAGGTCCCGCTCAAGCACATACGCATCGTTGGTACCAACACCCTGCGCCGCGCCCGCTGCAAGGATAACTTCATGCGCGAGGCCAGACGATTGCTGGGCAAGCCCATCGAGATCATCGCCGGCCGGGAGGAAGCCCGACTGATCTACTCGGCAGTGGCACACACCTTTCCCGATAACAACCGGCGACGACTGGTCATCGATATTGGCGGTGGCAGTACCGAGCTGATCATTGGCCAGGGACTCAATCCGGACTTGATGGAAAGCATCAATATGGGTTGCGTCAGCTACTCCACACGTTTTCTAAATGGCAACGGCAGCGGCAGCGCAAAGCTGAGCAACAGCAGCCTGAAGCGGGCCATGGTGGAAGCCGAACTGGAACTGCAACCCCTGATCGTCGCCTATCGCGACTGCGGATGGGATGAAGTCATCGGCTGCTCGGGAACCATCAAGGCTGCCTCCCGCATGATGTCGGAACTGGGCATCAGCGATGGCACGATCACACAGGACGGCTTGCGCAAGCTGATGCGCATGGCCGTCAAGGCAGGCAGTGTCGAGGCCATGAACCTGAAAAGCATCAGCCAGAGCCGCATGCAAGTGGTCGCCGGTGGCCTGGCCGTTTTGTGCGCCATCATGCGAACGCTGGATATCGACTCCATGCGCTCCAGCCAGGTCGCCCTTCGAGAAGGCCTGATCTTCGACATGCTGGGGCGCGCCGAGCACGTCGACATCCAGAGCCAGACGCTGGCCAATCTCACCAGTCGCTACTCCATCGACATTCGACAGGCAACGCGCGTCGAGAAGACAGCCACCATGCTGTTCGGCCATGTTGCCGAGCCCTGGCAGCTGGATCCCGAGGTCGACCTTGAACTGCTCGTCTGGGCGGCACGCCTGCACGAGCTGGGGATGGGAGTTGCTCACACCCAGTACCACAAGCATGGCGCCTACATACTGGAAAACTCGGACTTGCTCGGCTTCACACTGGCCGAACAGAAAGCACTGGCACTGCTGGTGCGTTATCACCGTCGCAAGATCGAAAACGAAGCCTTCGACAGCCTGCCCGAAGAGGAACGTCAACGCCTGCGACGCTTGCTGGGGATCCTGCGGCTGGCAGCGCTGTTGCACCGCGGCCGTCATGACGAACCGCTGGATGACATCAATCTGCGCATCAAGGATGGGCAGATCACGGTCATTGCACCTCAGGTCTGGCTGGATGAGCACCCACTCACCAGCGCGGAGCTGGCGGCGGAGGCCGAGCGGCTGACGCATGTCAGCATCAAGCTCAAGGCAGAAAAATCTGCCTGAGCCTGGACTGGACAGCTAGCGAACCAGAATCAAAACTAGAGAGCTAGAGCTAGAGCTAGAGCTAGAGCTAGAGCTAGAACCAGAACCAGAACCAGAACCAGAACCAGAACCAGAACCAGAACCAGAACCAGAACTGGAGCCTGTCTGAGACCCCTCTAGTGATCCATGTGATTGCCGCCGTAGCGATCAATCAGAAACTGCTGCGCACTGAAGGCTTCGGGCTCGTCATTCTCATCCGTCTTGCTGTCCTCCGGCACCAGACGTCGGTAGTTGCCGTCAGGCTCCTGCTGCCAGGCATAGAGATTGTCCTTCAGATACACGTCCAGGCACTCTGTCTTGACACGTTCCAGCGCCTCGCCTTCCAGCGGCACGGCAATCTCGACACGGTTGAAGAAATTTCGCGGCATCCAGTCGGCGCTGCTCATGTACAACTGCTCGGCGCCTTCATTCAGGAACCAGTAGATACGCGAGTGCTCCAGAAAACGTCCCAACACCGATACCACACGGATGTTATCCGACAGGCCCGGCACGCCAGCCTTGAGCATGCAGATACCGCGAACAACCAGCTCGACGGTAACGCCGGCCTGCGAGGCTTCATACAGGGCATTGATGATTCCGGGGTCGACCAGTGAGTTCATGCGGGCGATGACATGGCCTCGCCCACCCTTGTTAGCCACCTCGGTCTCATGGACAATTCGGCCGACGAAATAGGAGTGCAGATTGAATGGCGCTTCAATCAGCTGGTTCAGATACAGAGTCTGTCCCAGTCCGGTCAGCTGAGTGAAGACCCTGTGCACATCTTCGGTGATGGCGGGGTCGTTGGTCAGCATGCTGATATCGGTGTAGGCACGCGCTGTGGTGGCATGGTAGTTACCCGTGCCCACGTGTACATACTTCACCAGCTTTTTCTTCTCACGCCGCACGACCAGCAGCATCTTGGCGTGGGTCTTGAACCCGACCACGCCGTACACCACTTGTATTCCGGCTTCCTGCAACTGGGTCGCCAGTTCGATATTGGCAGCCTCGTCAAAACGGGCTCGCAGCTCGATGACCACGGTGACATCCTTGCCTCGACGTGAGGCTTCCATCAGGGAGCTGACAAAGGCTGACTCGTGACCGGTGCGGTACAGGGTCTGCTTGATGGCCAGCACATCCGGGTCGGCGGCGGCCTGACGCACCAGGTCGATGACCGGCACATAGGACTCGTAGGGATGATGAAATATGACGGGTGAGCGCAATGTGATGTTGTCGAAGATGCTGCTGCGAGTCTCGTAGGCCGGTGCCATGTGCGGACTGAACGAGGGGTACTTCAGGTCCGGTCGGTCGATCTGGTCAGGGATACCGAACAGTCGGTTCAGATTCACGGGGCCATCAACCCGGTAGACGTCTTCCTGCTCCAGCTGGAACTGGCGCTGCAGATAGCGAATGATGCGATTGGGGCAATTGGCTGCCACTTCCAGACGCACGGCCTGTCCGAAGTTGCGCTGAACCAGCTCACTCTCCAGAGCGCGTCGCAGATTGTTGACCTCTTCCTCGGAGACATACAGATCACTGTTGCGCGTCACCTTGAACTGGTAGACACCCACCGGGTTCATGCCATGGAACAAGGAGCCGATCTGCGAATGCACGATGGACGAAAGAAACACGAAACCATCACGCACACCACAGATTTCAGCGGGCACACGCACCACGCGCGGCAACGATCGGGGGGCACGTACCAGCGCAAAACCGGAGTCCCGACCAAAGGCATCCACACCTCTGAGGTCGATGATGAAGTTCAGACTCTTGTTGGTCAGTCGCGGAAACGGATGCGCCGGATCCAGACCCAGCGGGCTCAACACGGGCGCAATCTCGTTGTTGAAGAATTCCTTGACCCAGGCACTGACCTCGGGCGTCCAGCCGAGCCGATTGAAGAAACGAATCTCCTCGGAGGCCAGCTCGGGAATCAGGACATCATTGAGCAACTGATATTGCCGCTCCACCAGCGCATGCGCCGCATGATTGATGCAGGCCATTTCCTGCAACGGAGAGAGCCCGTCGATACCGGCACCTTCGATGCCACCCAGTATCTTCTGCTTCAGGCCGGCAACCCGAATTTCGAAGAATTCGTCCAGGTTGCTGCTGGAGATGCACAGGAAGCGCAAACGTTCCAGCAAGGGAACCTTGGTGTCCGAGGCCAGCTCGAGAACCCGTTCATCGAACTTCAGAAAACTCAGTTCACGATTCGCCAGAGGCAAGGAGCGATAGCTGCTTCGAGACCACTGCTCCGGTAGTACCGTGGCAGGCTGGTCGTTGTTGTCACTCTCCACTTTCTCTCCCTGAATTGTCATTGATGTCTGTTACCGAACTGCCCTGTCATGCGAGATACACCCTGGCAGCATCAAGCAGATCAGGATAGAACGATTCGAAGGGTTCCTGCAATTGGTATCGCAGGATTTCCAGCTCTGCCTCACCCATGGCCAGCGGTGCAAATCGCGGTGATCGCCGCGACAATCTGGACAGAGTCAGCTCGATGGAAGACAGCTCTATATTGTTTTCCAGTATGCGCTCTCTCTGTAACACCTGCGAGAAACGCTGCAGTTTTTCAGGCAGATGATCATGATTATCGGCCAGAGCGGCGTGCACGATATCAGCGTGGCCTGCAAGGCTGTGCTCGCTGTATCGAGACCACTGGCGGGCCAGGAAATGATCGAACAGGACATCGATCACGATGCCGGAAAAACGATAGGAAATACTATCGATCTCTGAACGGGCATGTAACAGTGCCGGATGGGTGTCGGTGATGCGATCCAGATGACGATGCAGTCGAATGCCGGTCTCGACGCGAGCCGGAAAACGAGACAACTCACTACCGCGCACGAAGTCACCGCAGATCTGACCGGTAATCAGTTCTGCTTCATCAAATCCCATCAGGCTGTGAGCAAGGAAGTTCATTATCACTAATGTACTGTATTCTTGGCATCATGGACCTGACACCAGATAATCGTTACAGCCGCCATACCAGTCTTCCGCAAATCGGTGAGGCAGGCCAGGCTCGCATCCGCGCCAGTCATGTACTCATCGTCGGACTCGGCGGACTGGGTTCCCCTGCAGCCCTGTACCTGGCAGCGGCCGGCGTCGGACGCCTGAGCCTTGCCGACTTCGATACCGTCGAAGTATCCAATCTGCAGCGGCAGGTTGCCCATACAACTGAACGCGTCGGCCAATTGAAAACCGCCTCTGCGCGCCAGGCCTGCCTGGATATCAACCCCGAGTGCCAGATCGAGACACTCGATTATGCCCTGGACGAAGAGGATCTGGACTCACTGGTCTCAGACTGCACGGTCGTGCTTGACTGCACCGATAACTTCCCCACCCGCTTTGCACTGAATGCGGCCTGCGTCAGAGCCCGGGTGCCCCTGGTCAGTGGAGCGGCGATTCGCTTCGACGGACAGATCAGCGTCTACGATTCGCGACAGAGCGATTCGCCGTGTTATCGCTGCCTCTACAGCGATACCGACAACCCGGTGGACAGCTGCGCCCAGGCCGGCATCCTGGGGCCCGTGGTTGGCATGGTGGGCTGCGTCGAGGCCATCGAGGCCCTCAAGCTGATCAGCGAAATCGGCAACAGTCTGGCTGGCAGACTCATCCTGTTCGATGGCCTGGCCATGGAATGGAACGAGATCCGCCTGCGCAAGAATCCGCGATGCCCGGTATGCGGCACTGACACGGCGGACTGACGTCGCACGCCTGATCGGCTACCGGACCCCGCGTGCGCGGCGGCCAATCTGGCCGCGCTTGTTCCTCGGTTCTTCCAGGCTCCCACCGTTACCTCGACCCGCATCAACGACCGAAGTACGCGGTGCCCTTGAACGCCTCTCGCTGGTAAACGCGAATGTAGTCCGCTTCCAGCTGAATCGGAAAAATCGTCTCGTCGCTGATGTCCGGCGTCGGCGCCCAGCCGCTGCCTGCAACCAGATAGTTCACGATATTCATCGGCTGGCGTGATACCTGTGGGCCGAACATGCGTTTGACTTCGATGCCATCGATATACCAGACCACCAGTTGCGGCTCCCATAGCACGCCGAAGGTGTGCCACTCGTTGTCATCTGCGTAGGTGCCACCGTCAGGCTTGGCGTAGGACATGGTCGGCGCCGAGCGCGTGATACCGGTATTGGGATCACCGAAATGGTAGGTCTGAAAGGCATCCGGATCACCATAGGGGTTTTCACCCAGGTATTCGATGATGTCGATTTCGGGTGCGTGGTAATTCACACCGGTTCCGGCATAGCGGTGGTACAGATAGAAACTGGACAGAGCCCCCGGCGTACCACTGAGCTTGAAGCGGCCTTCGGTATAACCGTAGATGAACTGGAAGCGATCGTGTGAGGACAATGCCCCGGACAGAAACTGACAAGGGGCCGGGTCTTCCGGATCACCTTCGTCACAGATGGCCGGCAGCTTTTCCTCCAGCTCTTCAGGAACCGGAATGGCATTGATGACGATTGATTCCCCGGTGAAGGTGAACGGATCGTAGCCAAAATCCGGGTAAGCCTGCACATCGACCAGATACTGCTGTTCCCGATTGACGATCCGACTGTCGCCCCAGACCAGACGGGTCTGCCATTTGTCGGCGTCGAGCGTCTCCTCATTGAACTCATCGGAGAAGACCAGATCGAATTCGTCCAGCCAGTAAGGCACAGCCGACAGATCATGGTTCTGCACGAAGCGATCACTGGCTCCCTTGTACAAGTCATCGTACAAGGGCACAGGCGCGTTGCGATTCTTCAGATAGGTAATGGTCAGCGGCTCAGAGGCTACTGACTCCTGTCCTTCGTCATCGGTTGCCGTGATTTCATAGGTATAGGTTTCACCCGGCACTGGCGTGTTCACGCCACAACGATGCAGACGATCATCGAAGCGTGTGTAATTGCAGTCGATGAACGAGGTGGTCAACCAGTACTTGTCGATTTCGTTCTGCGAGCCGGAGGCAGGGTCGGTCTGGTCACCACGAATCTCGTATTGCACACCATCGCTGCGATAGAGCGTGTACTGCACCACCTCGCCGTCATCATTGGCCGGGGCCCAGCTGATTTCCGCCCAGTTGTTGGATACCAGATCGAGCCGCAGGTGCTTGGGTTGCGTGGGAGGTCCACCGGCGACCGCCGGTTCATCATCAGCTTCCAGAAACGAGCCGAACGGGTCCTTGGGGTTGGGTAATGGCAGTGGCAAGGCATAGGGGTCGGCCAGCTCGGGCACTTGTGGTGGGGGCAATTCACTACCGCCCTCCTCGCCTTCGCCGGAACCGGAGCCCACGACAATATTCTCGAAGCGCTCCCCCGTACTGTGGTTCACGACCAGATACGTGCCGGCTTCCACGCTGCAGGAGCGCCCGCCCTGACACAGGGACTCGAAGGTCTCGGCATCCTGCACCTGATACCAGCCGTCGTCGGGCCAGCTGATGAGCTGTCCTGCTACCGTGACGCCGTCGACACTGGCGGCCGTGACGGCGATATTCTCGAATCG
>CBDUIJ010000226.1:0-9647 GCA_965367215.1 uncultured Granulosicoccus sp. | reverse complement strand
TCAGCAAGTCAGCAAGTCAGCAAGTCAGCAAGTCAGCAAGTCAGCAAGTCAGCAAACAGGATCCGACTTGTCCTGCACCTCGCCTTCAGAAATCTTCGGCCAGTTCCTCGCGCCTGCGCTGAACGGCCCATTCGGCCGATACGGCGTGACTTGACCAGTGGGCGCGACCATCGTCATGCGCTATCAGAAAGTCGGTTGCCCGACGCTTGTCCAGCGGTTTGCTGAACAGGAATCCCTGCAGCTGATCGCAACCATGCGCTATCAGGAAATTACGTTGCTCTGTCGTTTCCACCCCTTCCGCCACCACTGTCAGAGACAACGTTCTGGCGACATCGATGATGAGCTCGACCACGGGTGATATCCCCCCGTCATCGAGAAACGAACGATCGATCTTGATGCTGTCCAGCGGAAATTTCTGCAAATAACCCAGATTGCTGTAACCCGAACCGAAATCATCGATGCTCAACTTCACGCCCAGTGAGGTCAAGCCGGCCAGAATCTGCTGAACCGATTCGCTATCGGCCATCAACATCGATTCGGTAATTTCCAGTTCTATGCATTGTGGCTTGCAGTTGGTCAGTTGCAGGGCATCACGAACGACCGTATCGAAATCCCCCCGACGAAACTCCATCGGTGACACATTGATAGCTACCGGGATGTCATGCCCCTGGGCTGACCAGACCGTTTGCTGCAGCATCGAGTGATGCAGCACCTGTCGGGTAATATCTCCGATCATGCCGGTTTCTTCAGCCACGGCAATGAAGTCTTCAGGCGGCACCCATCCCAGAACCGGATGCTCCCAGCGTACCAGCGCCTCCATACCTGCCATGCGACCATCTGCCGCTGCCAGCTTGGGCTGGAAGTAGACTTGCAATGTGCCACTGTCGATCGCTTCCCGAAGATCGGTTTCGATGCGCAAACGCCTGCGTATCTGCGTGGTCATGTCGGGTTTGAAGGTACGAAAGCCACCACCCGCCTCCTTGGCGGCATACATGGCCATGTCTGCCTGTTGCATCAACAACGTCGAATCTTCCGCGTGCTGCGGGAACAGGCCGATGCCGATGCTGGGGATCATGGTCATCGCATGCCCGTCTACATGCATGGGAATGGCCAGAGCATCCACCAGATTACTGGCCATCTGTTCCGAGCGACCTTCTGCACCCTTCTCGTCGATCAGCAGCGTGAACTCATCGCCCCCGAGGCGGGCAAGATAATCACCATCACCCAGACACCCCTTCAGACGATCAGATACGGCAACCAGCAGCTTGTCACCCAGGGTATGTCCCAGAGTGTCATTGATCAGCTTGAACCGATCCAGATCGACAAACAGGATAGCCAGTTCTCCCTGCTCTTCGCGTGCGCTCGCCAGTCGATCGTTCAAGGTGCCCAACCAGGAGGTCCTGTTCGGCAAGCCTGTCAGAGTGTCGGTGTAGGCAAGTCGATTGACCAGCTGCTGAGCGCTGCGCTGATCGGATATATCGATCTCACTCATGAGAATGGACTTCTTGCCGCTGACCGGGTCGGGACACAACTCCAGTGTCAGGCTATGCCAGACAGCGCCTGCCGCCGTGTTCATCTGCGCCTCTATGCTGGCGCCTGTACTGTGTGCCAGCTTGCTGCGTGCAAGGTGCCAGTCCTGCTCATCGAGAAAGCGTTCAGACAAGGTCAACGGGGCAGCCCCCAACATGCGGCGAGCAGCCGGGTTGGAGTACATCAATTGGCCTTGTCGGTCGAATACGGAAACACACACCGACGTATGCAACAAGGCGACACTGCGATACAAGGTGTCCGAGTCGGAGAGTTTGTCCTGACGTATGGCGTTGATCAACAGCCAACGCGCCTCACCAGGTGCTTCAATGGCGCTGATGGAGCACTCATAGGAACAGGAACGCCCCATGGGATAGAAAGTCCAGTGCTCTGCCACACTGTTTGTCGTCCCGGCAAGATCCTCGGAGTACTGCCCCAGGCGCTCGCACACGGTGCGAGTCATGCCATCGCTCATGTCCCGCCCTTGTAATTCTTCCAGGCTGGTGGCATTCCACAAATCCAGGCCTGCCTGGTTGGCCCACATGACTCGGAGTTTACCGACATCAAAAAGCCAGACCGGAGTGCTCAACAGCGACAGCGGGTATGAGATCGTCTTGATGTACTGTTGATACGACATAGAACAGTTACCAGACTGCGCACGAACGACATGAGAAGTTACCATTCTCATGCATGAGCCTCGCCGCGGTACCGGAATCTTTAGTCTCCAAGGGTAAGCTGAGTGTTACATTCATGACGAAAAGAGCATCGTTTGCCTGTTTTCCGGGCTTTTCCCGGTCAATACCGAGCTCATCAGCAAGGTTTCACGAGGGAATGGATGCCAGCAACTTGCGCAGCAGCTTGTCAAGCACCTCACGTTCCGACTCATCCAGTCCCTCCAGCAGACCGGCCTGATTCACCACATGCTCAGCCACCGCCTTGTCGATGAGCCGTTTGCCTTTCGGCGTCAGCTTGACCAGGATCCGGCGAGCATCGGCAGCATCTGACTTGCGGACCACCAGCCCTGCCTTGGCCAGTTGATCGATTCGATTGGTCATGGTGCCTGATGTAATCATCATAGACGCCATCAGCTCGCCAGCCGTCAGCGCATGAGGTGCGGGGGAGCGACGTAACGTTGCCAGTACATCAAAACCTGCAGCATTGAGCCCATGCCGGGCGAAGACCTTGCCCATCTGACGTGAAAAAAGATGTGCAACCACGCTCAGGCGGCCGACTGGCGCCATGGCCGTTACATCGAGATCAGGTCGTTCTGCCTGCCACTGGCTGATTATCTTGTCTACAGCATCCATAATGAAGAATATAGCAGAGGCTCGGCAGGACAACCGATTTGACACGCGCGACACTGTTTCACTCGCAGTTATCTTGACTTCAAGATATTTTTTATTTATCTTGATATCAAGACATCTTGCCAGACACATTGGAAACGGAGACAACGGAGTGGACCATGTCACGTAATCTGGACCTCGCACTCACGGCACTGGCTCCGGCCATCTGGGGGAGCACCTACCTGGTGACCACCGAACTGCTGCCACAGGACTACCCGCTGACTGCGGCTCTGTTGCGTGCACTGCCTGCCGGCATTGTTCTACTGGCACTGACGCGAGTGCTGCCTGCGGGCATCTGGATCACGCGCTCACTGATTCTCGGCGCACTGAACTTTTCGCTTTTCTGGTGGTTACTGTTCGTGGCAGCCTACCGCTTGCCGGGCGGTGTTGCGGCCACTGTCGGCGCTATACAGCCGCTTCTGGTCCTGCTTCTGTGCAGGCTTCTGCTGGATCAGGCCGTCAACCGTCTGGCCATCGTGGCAGGCGTCGGCGGTATTCTGGGCGTCGCATTGGTGGTTCTGACCGGCAAACTCTCCCTGGATCTGATCGGCATACTGGCAGCTTTCGGAGGTGCCGTATCCATGGCCTTCGGGACGGTGCTGACTCGCAAATGGCACCCTCCCGTCTCGGCGCTCACCTTTACCGCCTGGCAGCTTCTTGGCGGCGGCCTGTTACTGCTACCGGTGGCTCTGTGGTTCGAACCTCCACTACCAAGCCCCTCTCTGGCGCATATCAGCGGATTTGCCTACCTTGGGCTGTTTGGCGGGGCCATCACCTACTTTCTGTGGTTCAGAGGCATTTCCAGACTGAGCCCCTCGACCGTCACGCCGCTGGGGCTGTTGAGCCCGGTATCTGCCGTGTGCCTGGGTTGGATCCTGCTCGACCAGAACCTGGACAGTGTGCAGTTGATCGGTATTGTTCTGGTGTTGATCAGCGTCTGGCTCGGCCAGCGCTCGCAGCTCAAGCCGACTTGATAGTTGCCAGCGGGTGTATCACCTGATCTGACGTTTCATATTCCGTGCTTGCCCGACCGCACATGATACCGGCCAGAAGAGACCAGCGGTGACAGGGTCCAGCCCCCCGCCATCACGCCCGAGTCGACAGATGTTGCTGCAGCACCGAGACCACCAGTTCATGATCATCGATCTGTGGAAGACCGGATACCGTGACTGACCCGATGATACCGGAGCCTTTCACCGTGACCGGAAACGCACCACCATGGGGCGCGAACTCGTTGTCGGGCAACAGATACTTTTCCTCCAGACTGACACCTTTCACGCGGCACAAGGCCCCCATGTACAGTGAGCTGTGACCAAAGCGCTGCACGACGCGCATCTTGCGCTGTACCCACTGCGCGTTATCCGGCGTCGCCCCGTCCAGCGCAGCATGGAACAGGCATTGTCCACTGCGTGTGACATCAATGGCGATGGGTAGCGATTGCTGCTTGCCACGCTCCAGCAGAGTCATGCCGATGGCATGAGCCAGTTCGACGCTGAAACTGTCAAACACCAGGTCTGTCTCCTGAGCACCGATCAGTTCGACCATTTGCTGATCATTCAGTCCCTGCAGACTCATGCCTTTTGCTTCCTGAGGCTGATGCCCGTTTCCCTGTCGAACAGATGCACCTTGTCGACATCGACGCTCAAACCGACCGTCTGACCAATTTCCTGCGAGGTCTCACCCTGTATGTTGACCGTCACCGAGCTGCCATCACTGGTGCGGGTATACAGATAGGATTCTCCCCCCAGGCGCTCGACGCCATGGACCTCCACCGTCACATCAGCCTCATTCAGCTCGGCAATACTGACGGCATTGGGCCGAATTCCTGCGACAACCTCTGCATTGTCCGTCAGGCCGAAGCTGTCAGCCTGCAGAGCCATGCCGCGGCCCGCGGCCAGAGACACCTCCCCCCTGGCTGCTGACACCACCTGCCCATTGAGAAAGTTCATCTTTGGCGAACCGATGAACCCGGCAACGAAGCGATTGACCGGATAGTGGTAGAGATCCAGTGGCGCACCGAACTGCTCCACCACGCCGGCACGCAACACCGCGATCTTGTCCGCCATGGTCATGGCTTCCACCTGGTCGTGGGTCACGTAGATCATGGTATTGCCCAGTCGCTTGTGCAACTGTGCGATCTCGGCGCGCATGTCCACCCGCAATTCAGCGTCCAGATTCGACAAGGGTTCGTCAAACAGGAAAATTCTTGGTTCACGTACCACCGCGCGGCCTATGGCGACCCGTTGCCGCTGACCGCCCGACAGGTCCTTCGGCTTGCGGTCCAGCAGCTCTTCGATCTGCAGCATCGCAGCCACCTCACCGATTTTCTGCTGAATGAGCTTGCGTGGTGTGTTGAGGTTCTCCAGACCGAAGGACAGATTCTGTCGCACGCTCATATGGGGATACAAGGCATAGGACTGAAATACCATGGACAGACCTCGATCGGCCGCCGCCACGTCGTTGACAAGATCATCGTCGATCATGATACGGCCGCTGCTGACCGTATCCAGACCCGAAATCATGCGCAGCAACGTCGACTTGCCACAACCCGAAGGGCCGACGAACACGCAGAATTCGCCGTGGTTGACGGTCAGGTTGACGCCCTTGATCACTTCGATTGAACCGAAGGCTTTCTTGATGTCGTGAAGTTGTAGATTTGCCATGGTTCAGGAACTCTTCCGTCTTGTCTGTTCAATCATCATTTGCCACCCGTGGATGCAATACCGGTGGCGATGTACTTCTGGAGAAAGGCGAATACAACGGCAATAGGCAAGAGCGTCAGCACAGTCATCGCCAGCAAACTGCTCCACTGCGTCTGCATCTCGCCCTGAAAGCTGTTCAATGCCAGCTGCAAGGTGAAGTTCTCGGTACGAGACAGGACGATCAAGGGCCACAGGAAGTCATTCCAGCGCCACATGATCGCCAGTATGGCGAGCACGGCAATGGCTGGGGCACTCAAGGGCAGAATGATGCGCCAGTAGATCTTCCATTCGCTGGCCTTGTCCATGCGTGCTGCATCGAGTATTTCATCCGGTATCGTCAGCATGTATTGCCGCAGCAGGAACACCCCGGTTGGCGTTGCAGCCCCGGGAATGATCACCCCCCACAGCGAATTGATCATGCCCATTTCACGAACCACCAGGAACAGGGGAACCAGCACCACCGTCTGCGGGATCATCAGCGTGCCGATGATCAGTGCCAGTACGGTAGTTCGACCACGGAACTCGTACTTCGACAAGGCAAAGGCTGCCATCGAGTTGACCAGCAGCATGATCAAGGTGGAGATGATCGTGATGAAGGTACTGTTCCACAGGAACTGCAGGAAATTGAATCGCTTGAACAGGTCTGTGTAGTTCTCCCAGGCCAGCGCCAGTTTCTCCACCGGCTCGCGCTCCTTCACCTTGATCTTGATGATCTCGTCCGGGGCGTCCAGCTTGACCATCTGCGAGACAATGCCAACGCGACGCACCTGCGCTACCTGAGTGCCTGCCAGCTCGCCTTCGGTCACGGTGAACAGCGGCAGCGGCTTCTTGTGCCCGTCGAGCACCACGCTCTCCTGCGCATAGGGCAGAAAGCGCGGCGGAAAATTATTCAGTTCAGCATCGGTCTTGAACGAGGACATGACCAGCCAGACCACCGGACCGAACATCAGCACGATACCCAGGAACAGATAACCGTAGGTAAACCAGTCTGTCCAGTGCAGGCGCTGACTACCATCACCCCGCCCGCGCGTACGAGTCAGAAACGCGATTGCCTTACCCATTGACGTTTCTCCTGCTTGCCCAGAGTTGCAGGCAAGTCAGTATGACCAGCACGACGGCCAGCAGAATGGAAGCCGCTGACGCCAGACCGAACAGACGTGGGGTTCCGGCAAAGCCCGTTTCATACACATACTGGATCAGCAAGGTAGTCGCAGAACCCGGCCCACCGCCGGTAAAGGCGTAGACCTCATCGAAGGTCTGCACGCTCTTGATCAGGGACAGCACCAGCACCACGATCATGGTCGGCATCAGCAATGGCAGCGTGATGCGGCGAAAGGTCCGAAAGGGCGACGCCGCATCCATACTGGCTGCCTCATAGACATCACGCGGAATCGCCTGCAGACCTGCCAGCAGGATCAGCGTGTAGAAGCCCATATGTGCCCAGACTGAAATGAAGACAGACCAGAAAAACGCCCAGTGTCGATCCAGCAGCCAGTTGATGGTGTCAAAGCCCATGCCTTCAAGCGCCGCATTGGCCAGGCCTTCGCGCTGCAGAATCCACTTCCAGATCAGTGCTACCACGACCGGAGACAGGAGCACGGGGAAGAAGAAAACACTGCGGAAGAAGCCACGCGCGCGAATCTTGCTGTTGAGCATCAGCGCTGTCAGCAGCGCAAACCCCACCATGAAACCCACCTGCAGCAGCACGAACCAGAATGTGTTGTAGACCGCTCGCCAGAAGAGGTCGTCCTTGCAGGAATTGGGGTTGAGAAAATCGTCGCAGCTGGTCAGGGTCTGGTAGTTGCCCATTCCCACGAAGGTGCGATCCTGAAGCAGTATCTGATCACTGCCAGTCATGGCATAAACAAAATTCAGAACAACCGGCAGAAAGGCAAACAGACCGAACAGTAAAAGGTTCGGCAGCAGAAAAACCCATGCCAGCCTGGAGATTCCCAGACGCTTCTGCAAGTACAGCATCGGAATCTCGATGATCCGCATGCAATAACTGATCATTCTTGCCATGTTCATACTCCGGAATGAACGCGTGCCCGCTGCCTGAAGAATTCCCGGGCAGCGAACACGCGCATCAGAAACCCTGCCACGACCATGCCGATGATAAACAGCACGGTACGCAGGGCCTCACTGGTCTTACTTGGACTCGACTTCAGCCATGGTCTGCTCAAGATCGGCAGTGGCTCGCTCCATGGCTTCCTCGATGGACAGTTCACCCACGATCGCCTGAGACACGCGAGTCATCGTGATACCGAACATGGCTCGATTGTGCTTGTAACCTTGATAGGCATAGGCAACCGGAGAGACCTTCTCCACCTGCTTTCCCCAGGCGTTCAGCGCAGCCGCTGCAGGTGCGGAAGCACCTTCATAGTCAACACCCTTGGCGGCAACTGCCGCATGCGCAGGGATGTTGCGAGTCCTGGCAGTCAGCTCGGCATAGTTGTCCTCACGTGCCAGGTAGTCCAGCAGTTTGCCGACGATTTCAGGATGTTCAGTGGAACTGAATCCGACGATACCAGCGCCGCCGGGCATACCGGTGCAAGCCACTTCACCACACGGCGTTCCAACAACCTGCCAATCAAAGGCATCACCGATTTCGCTGTCGAATTTGCCGACCTGCCAGCTACCGGAGTAGTAGTACACCAGCGACCCCGAGATGAATTCCTGCGCAGCATCCTGATAGGTATCGCCGCCGGTTCCTGCCCAGACATCTCGCAGCATGGTGCCGTTGTTGTTCCACTCGACAAACTTGGTCACGAAGCGGGTAAAGCCTTCATCGACCAGCGCCGGCGTGCCGTCATCGGCAAACAACTTGGCGCCGTCAGAGATGGCGGGGCCCGCGATACGATGACCTGAACGATCCATGGCCATCAGGTACGGCGTCTCTGTCGCGTCCGCCACCTTGGCAACCGCTTCGGCCCACTCTTCCCAGCTCGCATCAGCTGCCGGCGGCTCGATTTCCGCCTGATCGAACAGCGTACGATTGATATAACCACCGGTGATGGTCAGCTGCGAATGAAGTCCATAAATGCCCTTGTCGTCCGCACTCTTGCGATACCAGTTCAGAATATCGCCAAAGGACTGCTCCCAGTAATCGGCATCCACATACGGTGTGATGTCGAGATAGTATTGCGATAGTCCACCCAGATCGGTGACCTTGGCAATATCCGGTCCGCTACCGGCTGCCAACTGCACAGGCAGATTTTCCTGGATGGACTTGTAGGGCACGATATCGACGGTGATGTCGACACCTTCGTTTTCCTGTTCGAAGCGCGTGACCAACTCATCGATCACTTCACACTCATTACCATCTGTTGAACACATGAACCGAAGTTCCTGCGCCTGGGTAAACGATGCAGCAGTTCCCAGTGAGGCCAGCAATACCAGCTGTCCCACGACGTTCTTCTTCATTTTCATCATTATTTTTCTCCGTTCTCCAATGGTGTGGTTGGTCGGCAAGGTACGGTGTTCTTGTCCGCTTGAATGACAGCAACTCGTTGCTGACAACCCTGCGCGTCTTGAAGCTTCAGTTCTCAAGCCTTGGTGGTGCCATGGCGCTGAGGAACCCAGCTTTCGTATACGGTATCATCAGGCCCCAGGGGTAGTGTCACTCGTTCTCCCGACTGGGTAGAAAGATAGATGGCACTGACCAGTTCGAGTGACCGCCGGCCATCCTGCAACAGGACTTCACGTCCGGGCTGACCATTCAAGGCATCGTACAGTGCATCGAAAAAGCCGGTAAAACCCGATGCTCCCGGCTCTACTGTGGCCAGTACTTCGTCAATTGCGGCTTGCTGAGCGGGTGCTCGCGCTGTGAATTCCCAGTGGTCGGTTGCCGGTGCATAAGGCGCTGTACCACTGGTGGCTGTCAAGCCTTCGAAACAGAATCTCAAACGAGATGTATCGGTAGCGGCGCCCAGGGTCACCGAACTGGTTGCCAGCGCCCCACTTTCCATCTCGAACATGATCGCTGCGCAGTCTTCGGTTTCGATGTCGTTGACCCGGGTCGCACAAGTGGCTGACAAGCGTGCGATAGGCCCCAGTACATGAGTCAGCAAATCGT
>CBDUIJ010000225.1:0-9654 GCA_965367215.1 uncultured Granulosicoccus sp. | reverse complement strand
GGCTGCAGTCACCAGATCCGTATAGGTGATTTCACCATTGTGATTTCGATACCAGTCTCGTGCAGTCTGGCAAGCATCGACGAATTCAGCCGGAAAATCCCAATCGGATATCAACCAGCCACTGACAATGACTCGCAGATTATCGATGACGCTGGCCAGCTGGTCGTCGTCATCGTAACGTTCCGGATGCTTGTTGGCATGCGTCAATATCAATAGCTCGCCTACATCCGCCGTCAAGGCCACCAACATGGCGACTTCAGGCTTCAGATGAGGAACCTCTCTGGCCAGTACTTGCACTATGGCTGATGACAACCGTGTTCGCTGGATGTATCTGCGCAATCGTTTGCCGATGACATCGTTCGCCGGAACCATGGTATTGCGTTGTAAAAGTTCGGACAGATTGCGCTGGGTTTCTTCCACGCCCATTCGGGTAATGGCACCCCTGATACTGGATGTCGCATCCGAACTGCCTGCATCTATGCTGTTGGCTGTCTTGACGATATGTACGGCCAGCCCTGGATCACTCTGAATGATCTCGGCCAGTTCCGGGATTCCGGCAACCTGCTTGTAGGCAACCAGAATCCTGCTCGCAGCATCTCGTGAACTGGCCAGAGTCACATTACGATTCTTGATCGCCTCGATGATGTCATCAAAGACAACGTTCTCGTTTTCCCCGACTTGCACGTCCATCACGCTGATCGCGTTCTTCTGCTGCTCTTTCAGCAGGATATTCAACTGCTCGCGACCGAACTTGACGATTCTGGCCACCGTACTGGTTCGCGCACTCTGGTACGCGCCCTTGTCCTGAAACAGAGGCTGCAAGGCTTCGGAGGTATTGGCGTTGATGACCCCGACTTCATCCTTGCCGGCGTACAGATTCAGGGAACCATCCACCAGGTACATCAGCCAGCGGTGCGAATTTTCCGGCTTTATCTGATCGTTACGTTGCACATGGACTACCGTTGCCGTCTTGCACAAGGCTTCCCGATTGCTGGCGTTCAGTTCGCTTACCGGAGACACGGCACTCGCCGCTGCCAATATCACCGAACCACTCTCTCCGGTGCTGGATGTCACTGGACTCGAATCACTCTTGAAAACCATAGTACCTGTATCTTCCTGTTGACCGAACTGCAGTACAAACCGCCTCGGCGAAACCACCATCTCTCAGGATAATGGCGGCTGAGACGTGGAAAAGTTTACGAACCGCCCGTGCAGGACGGTCCGCCCGAAGTCGGCCTTTCCGCTCGGCCGTCTCCTCAGTTGGTATTACTGCAAGCACTGGTGTCCGAACCGTACGGACTGATGTGATTGGCGGGTATCTCGTCATCCTTGGTGACTTCCGAACTTGGCAAAGGCAATGTGGTTCTGAAGGAATCATCTGCCTCGGCTCCCAGCGCCTCGGCCCTGGCCGTGATCTCTACATAGGACCAGAGCGAGTTACTGGCCGGATACAACATCTCGAAATAACCCGAGCCATTCTTGTCGGTCGTCAGGGAACCGCCGGTGATGGTGGCATAACCCTCATCATCGATTGCTGCCAGTGCGGCCGGATCCTGAGGGTCAAGTGAGCCGTTGTTGTTGAAGTCCTCTCCGGAATCCAGAATGCGATTGCCGTTGTCGTCTTCACTATCACAGTCGATGCTGTAGCCGGACATGGCCCAATGATGAGCCGACCAGTTCTCGATATCCGGCGCATATTCGAAATTGCCTTCGTTCACGAGAACCATATAACCCTTGGTGTATCGGATCGGACGAATGGACAGCTTGACCGTGGCATCTTCCAGCGGTGTACCGCTACCATCCGCGACCTGCACGATGAAGGGCAGCGCGTACTGTGTACCCAATGGCTTGATGTTGATCTCGTTCGATGTACCGATCGTGACATTCAGGACTCGCTTGACCACGGTCAGATTCAACTCGTCGACCAGATCAGTGCCCTTGACTCGAGCTTCGATCAGAATGTCGTTCAGTTCCGTGGCGTTGGCACCAGCGGTGAAGGCCACACTGGCAACACCTGAGCTGTTGCTCTTGGCAGAAGCCGGATTCAGCTGACCACCCTTCAGGTCCACGCTTGTAAAATCAACCGTCTGGTTCTTCACCGGATTACCATTGTCATCGGTTACCAGCGCCATCAGTGTGCTGGCTTCGTTGGCATGTACACGCGTCGTGGTTGCATCAACGGATATATTGCCCGGCTCGACTGCCACGAATTCCACATCGACACTGGTCTTGGGCGTGCCATCATCGGCACCTTCCACGGTCACCTTGGCAGGTCCGGCACTGCTTGAACGAAGCAGCACAACGGCCTGGCCGGTGGCATCGGTCTGTACTGTCGAATCGCCGACGATTTCGCCTGCCGTGGTGGAGAAACGCAGCTCTCGTCCGGCCACGGTCGAGCCCTGGCTGCTCCAGAAGACAACAACAGGGTTGGTTGTCGATACGGGCATCTCCGAACCATCGGTATTATCCGCAAACCTCAGCACATCCGCTGCCACCTCGAAACTGTGAGTGGCGGTGACCGTACTGTTGAGGGCGCTGATACGGATCTTGTCATCGGAGTTGTCGGAGCCGACGAGAATGGAGACTCGTCCATCGGAATCGGTGACCGCGACTTCCGGTTCGATACTGTTACCGACCGAAGAGGTGACCTCGATGACCTGGTTGGAAATCGGCTCACCGTTGCCGGCATTCAGACTCAGCACAAGCTCGGCCTTGTCACCCATCACCAGAGTGTCCGGCCCGGTCACCTCGAGAGTACTGCCCAGCGCAGTCACCTTGACCTCGGCATCACTGGTTCCGGCAGCCACTCTCACGATGATATCCCTGTTCTGGAAATCCTGTGGAAGCTTCAACGTGGCACTTGCCTCACCGTTGTCATCAGTAGCCTGGGATATGTTCTGCAGGACACCCCCCGTCGAACTGAATGTCACCGGTGTATTGGCCAGGGCATTGTTGTTGGCATCAGTCACCAGAGCTGTAATGTTGGCAACATCGGTTCCACCTGTGTTGATGCTGTTGACATTACTCAGTACACGCAGACCGAGCGCATCAGCATCACTGCCAGAACCATCGGTACCGGTATCAACCCCACTGTCCGTCCCATAATCGGGCTGCCCGGTACTCGTGGTAGTGCCGTCTTCATCGCGTGGACCGCAAGCCGTCAGCAAAACGCTGCCTGCCAACAGCAGTACACCCAGATATCTCTTGTCCATTTTTCCAGACTCTCTTCTGCACATGAGCATGACCTATCGGAATCCGCCAAAGTAGTGCTGGAAGCCGATGGTCGTCGT
The DNA here is from genome assembly GCA_965367215.1 of uncultured Granulosicoccus sp. GTDB lineage: Bacteria > Pseudomonadota > Gammaproteobacteria > Granulosicoccales > Granulosicoccaceae > Granulosicoccus. The sequence continues at coordinate 6,364 of CBDUIJ010000225.1, read as the reverse complement.
GGTGAACGCACCGTCATCGAAATCGAGCACATGCAGATTCAGAGCTGTTGTCTCGTTACCAAACAGGTTGATGCCGATACCCAAAGCCGTACCGCCATCGCTGTCGTTGATGGACTTGCTGATATCCATCCGGGCATGCCCGCCCAGTACATAGACACCAACACGATCCCAGCGGTAGCCCAGACGCAACATGGCTGACTGGTAGCTCACCTGAGAATCACTCAGAATGCTTCCACTCTGGTCCGAAGCAGCACCCGCCTGGAGTTCGATACCGACAAAGTCGAGTAACTGGACACCCACGGTGGCCGTTAATGTGCCGAGGCTTTTGTGAGTACCTTCGGTGACATCGACACTGCCGTCGGCAAACCCTGCGCCAAAATAGAACTTGGCAGCATCTGCATGCGCAGCGCCTGCCAGTAGGCCAAGGCTCAGCACCAATCCGCTGAGTAGTCTTCTCATGAAACAATTCTCCAGTTAACGACTGCTTCATCGCATACGTGCGTGGAAGCGTTTGAATTTGAACGATCCAGCGGGCCGTTCAGACACCACTGATGTAAACCTGAACCAGTACGGGACCGTCCATCAGAAATGTCGGCCATTCCTCGAATTTCCTTAGCGTTTTGTTGTCCGGTATACATTGCTGCATGAATCGAACGAACAAGGTCACGACTCGGTATGATTGACGCCATCCACAACCAGCCACTGAAAATCGTGCCCTACCCTCGCACCACCTCCCGTAGGAGACCTGCAAAGAGCTACCTGCTCGACAAGGTTCCGAGTCGATGGCGACTGTTCGCCTCGTGTCTGCTGGCAACGGCATTGCTTGCCTCATGCAGCAACCGTACCGAGCTGAATGATTCAGTGGCCGAGCTCACCTTCAAGACACTCTCCGGAACGCCTTTCAAGGTTGCTGATGCCACGGGCCCGCTACTGATCAACTTCTGGTCGACCAGCTGTGTTATCTGCGTTGCCGAGATGCCGGACATGGCCAGGCTGTACAACGACTATGTCGACAGGGGGCTGGAGCTGGTAGCCGTTGCCATGGCCTACGACCCTCCCAACCATGTGCTGGAAATGGCAACGAGCAGAAAATTTCCTTTCCCGGTAGCGCTGGATATCAACGGCGAGGCTGTCGCCGCCTTTGGCGATATCCAGGGGACACCCACGACTTACCTGCTTGACGCCGATGGCAAGCTGGTCAAACGTTATATAGGTGCCATTCCGTTCGAAGGACTGCGCAAGGAACTCGACGAATTGCCAGGAATCAGCTGAAGATGCTTTGGATAAAATCCTTACACGTGGTTTTCATGGTCACCTGGTTCGTTGGCCTGTTCTATCTGCCACGAGTTTTCGTGTACCACACCATGAGCGATCAGAACAATCGCGACCAGATCGAGACCTTCAAGGTCATGGAACGCAAGCTCCTGGCCATAACGAATATCGGTGCCTTGCTGACCATTGTCTTCGGCAGCCTGCTGTTGATTGTCTGGTTGCCCGGCCTGCTGACACTGGACTGGATGAAACTCAAGTTGCTACTGGTGCTTGGCCTGATCGCCTACCACGGCTACTGTGCACGGCTGGTGAGAGTCTTTCGCGATGATGCCAATACGCGCTCGCACGTCTGGTATCGCTGGTTCAACGAAGTGCCTGTCGTGTTCCTGATCGGCATCGTCATCCTGGTCATCGTGCGCCCATTCAACTGATGCACATGTGATGAATCCTGTTCTGCCCGCCGGAGCGCGTCTGACGCTACCGGGGGCAGTCGGGAAGGGCAAGACCCCTGCTTCAGCCTTCCACAGGGACCAGCAGAGGCTGTAGCTCTGTCAGCGCACGTTTGTAGACCTTGCGCTTGAAAAAGATCACCTGCCGCGAAGGCTCCCAGTAATCAACCCAACGCCAGTGGTCGAACTCCGGCTTGGGGCTGTTGGCCAGATCGACGGCCGTTTCGTTGCCCATCATTCGCAGCATGTACCAGATCTGCTTCTGGCCGATGCACAGCGGCTTCTGATGACGCCGCACATACCGCTTGGGCAAACGGTACCTCAGCCATTCTCGTGTACAACCCAATACGTCGACATCACCGGGCGATAGACCCGTCTCCTCTTTCAGCTCCCGGTACATGGCTTCCTCCGGTGATTCGGTAAGGTCGATTCCGCCTTGCGGAAACTGCCATGCGTTCTGACCGATTCGTCTTGCCCAGAAAACCTGCCCTTCGCTGTTACTCAGAATGATGCCGACATTCGCTCGATAGCCATCGCAATCAATCATGTCGGTGCTCAATGTTTGTTGATACACCCGATTCAACCAAAAAAACCCGCCACTGGCAAACTGACAAGCACCAACCAGACCACAGTGTCATTGCAACGGCTGGCAATTGACGGAATCCGAATGGCTCTCACAAGCCAGCGACAGCAGCTGCAAGCATTGTGAATTCATCGCCAGAAGCTGCTCTGCCTGTTCCTTACGAGGTATTTTCGGGACAAGTTGACGAGGCCAACCACCCTTTGGACTGTTTTTGCACAAGTCTGCATTATTGAACATGAAACGCAGTGACAACCAGCCAGATGGAGGAGCCACCGCGATTCATCAGACCTTTATCACGTTCTGGGCAGTGTTACACCCCGTTGGCCCTGGTACTTGCCACCCCGGTCCGCATAGGAGGTTTCGCAGACTTCGTCGCTTTCGAAAAACAACATCTGCGCAATCCCTTCGTTGGCGTAGATCTTCGCTGGCAACGGCGTGGTGTTGGAGAATTCCAGTGTTACATGACCTTCCCACTCCGGCTCCAGCGGCGTCACATTGACGATGATGCCGCAGCGTGCATAAGTGCTCTTGCCCAGACAGACCGTGAGTACGTTACGCGGTATGCGGAAATATTCCACCGTTCGGGCCAGCGCAAATGAATTCGGCGGAATAATGCAGGTATCGGATTTCACATCAACAAAACTTCCCGAGTCGAAGGCCTTGGGATCGACGATGGCGTGATTGATATTGGTGAATATCTTGAATTCATCCGCACAACGCACGTCGTAGCCATAGCTCGATGTGCCGTAGGAGACGATGCGCTCGTTGTTCTCGTCTACTCGTACCTGACCTGGCTCGAACGGCTCGATCATGCCGTCGCTTTCCGCCATGCGCCGGATCCACTTGTCGGATTTGATGCTCACGTATTCTGTATCACGATGTTGGGGAAGGCGGCCGAGTAATCCTTGGCCTGACGTGAGAGACGCGCAGCAGCCTTGCGAGCGATCTCCCGGTAGATCTCGGCGGTACGACCATCGGGCTCGGCCACGACCGTCGGCTTGCCGCTGTCGGCATTCATGCGAATACCCATTTCCAGTGGCAGTGAGCCGAGCAGCTCGATGCCTGACTCGGACGCCATGGTCTGGCCACCACCGGCACCGAAGATATGCTCTTCATGACCGCACTGGCTACAGATATGCGTCGACATGTTCTCTACCACACCCAGGATGGGCACTTCGACCTTTTCGAACATTTTCAGTCCCTTGCGGGCATCCAGCAGGGCAATGTCCTGCGGCGTGGTGACGATGATGGCGCCACTGACCGGGACTTTCTGTGCCAGCGTCAACTGGGTGTCACCGGTGCCGGGCGGCAGATCGATGATCAGGTAATCCAGATCCTTCCAGCGCGTATCGTTGAGCAACTGCTCCAGCGCCTGCGTGACCATCGGACCACGCCAGATCATGGGTGTTTCTTCATCGATCAGGAAACCGATGGACATGGTCTGTACGCCATAGTTTTCCATGGGCTCCAGGCTCTTGCCGTCCTTGGACTCAGGCTGACCGGACAGACCCATCATGCGAGGCTGGCTTGGGCCGTAGATATCGGCATCCAGCAGACCCACCGTGGCGCCTTCCGAAGCCAACGCCAGCGCCAGGTTGACCGATGTCGTGGATTTACCGACACCGCCCTTGCCCGAGGCCACGGCAATGATGTTCTTGACGTTTTCCAGCCGTTTCACACCATGCTGCACACTGTGAGCGATGATCTTCTGGGTCACATTGACGGTGACATCCGTGATGCCGTCGACACCAGCGAGCTGCTCTGCCACCATGCCACGCAGGGTTTCCGCCCAGCGTTGACAGGGATAGGGCATACACAGGTCAATACTGACCGAGCCCTTGTCGATACGGATATCGTTGACGGCCTTGGCCGCTATCAGACTGACAGCAAGATGGGGATCTTCCATCTCACCGAGCAGAGATTCAATTTTTTCGCGCGAGACTTCAGACATCCGACTGCGACACTCCTGTACGGGTATGAACTGGTTGAACGGGACTGTTAAACTACATACAACCCGCAACTATACACGCTGCGCAGCGGGCTAACCCCTCGCATTTTTCATCAAGCAACAACAATGACACAGACCCGATGAGCCGTCGTATCCTGGTTACCAGCGCCCTCCCCTACGCCAACGGTGCCCTGCACATCGGGCATATGCTCGAATACATCCAGACTGATGTCTGGGTTCGCTATCAGCGACTCATGGGCAATGAATGCCAGTGGGTATGGGCCGATGACGCCCATGGCACTCCCATCATGCTCAAGGCGCAGGCTGAAGGCATCGAACCCGAGCAGCTGATCGCCCGGGTCAAGGCCGAGCACGAGCGCGATATTGCAGGCTTTCTGCTGTCACCGGACAACTTTCATACCACGCATTCGGATGAAAACCGTGAACTGGCCAACCTGATCTACGAACGTAACCGGGATAACGGCAATATCGTTCGCCGTACCATCAAGCAACTGTACGACCGCGAACGCGAGATGTTCCTGCCCGATCGTTTCGTGAAGGGCATCTGCCCCAATTGCGGTACACCGGATCAATACGGCGACAACTGCGAGAACTGCAGTGCCACTTATGATGCGACTGATCTGAAGGATCCCATCTCCCAAGTCTCCGGCACCACCCCCGAACTGCGGGACTCCGAGCAGTTGTTCTTTGCACTGGGCAACTTCAGCGACATGCTGCGTGAGTGGACCGACAGCGGCAGTCTGCAGCCGGAAGTGGCCAACAAGCTCAAGGAATGGCTCGAAGGCGGCTTGAAGGACTGGGACATCTCGCGCAATGCGCCTTATTTCGGCTTCGAGATCCCGGATGCGCCAGGCAAGTATTTCTATGTCTGGCTCGATGCACCGATTGCCTACATTGCCAGCCACAAGAACCTGGCCGCGCGTACCGGAGAAGACTGGGAAGCGAGCTGGAAGCCGGGCAGCGAGGTCGAGCTGTATCACTTCATCGGCAAGGACATCATCAACTTCCACGGCCTGTTCTGGCCCGCCATGCTCGAAGGCGCCGGTTTTCGCAAGCCTACCGGCGTGTTCTGCCACGGCTTTCTGACCGTCGACAATCTGAAGATGTCGAAGTCACGTGGCACCTCCATCACCATCGAGACCTGGCTCAAGCACCTGCAGCCTGAATACCTGCGCTACTACTTTGCCTCCAAGCTCAGCGGCAGCGTGGTCGATCTGAACATGAATTTCGACGACTTCATCACTCGCGTCAACGCTGACCTGGTGGGCAAGGTGGTCAACATTGCCAGTCGCTGTGCCGGCTTCATCAGCAAGCGCTTCGACGGCAAACTGGCCGCGACCTACCCCGAGGACATGATGGAGGACTACCGTCACTTCACCAGCGCCCAGTCGATCATCATGCAGTACTACGAGCAACGCGAATACGGCAAGGCGATGCGCGAGATCATGCTGCTGGCCGAGCATGCCAATACCTACATCAATGACGCCGAGCCCTGGGTGAAGATCAAGGACCCGGAGCAGGCCGAAGCGGTGCAGCAGATCTGTACGGTCGGACTCAACTACTTCCGCATCATTGCCACCTATCTGAGTCCGGTTCTGCCGGAACTGGCGAGCAAGACCGAACAGTTCCTCAATACCTCACTGACACTGGCATCCCTCGAGCAGCCACTGTGTGATCACGCCATCAACCGCTTCCAGCCGATGATGACGCGGGTTGAAGCCAGCCAGATCGAGAAGATCATGGATGAAACCAAGGCCACGGCCGATGCACAGAAATCTGCCGCGAATGCTGCGGACAGCAAGAGCGATGCCTCTCTGGAGCCGTTGAAACCGGAGATCGAGATCGATGATTTCGACAAGGTGGATTTGCGGGTGGCTCTCATCACCGACGCCCAACCGGTCGAAGGGGCCGACAAACTGGTACAGCTGACACTGGACATCGGCATCGAGACGCGCACCGTTTTCGCCGGCATCAAGGCAGCCTACGATCCGGCTGACCTGATTGGTCGACGTACCGTCATGGTGGCCAATCTGAAGCCTCGCAAGATGCGTTTCGGTCTGTCCAGTGGCATGGTGCTGGCCGCTGGCCCCG
>CBDUIJ010000224.1:0-9657 GCA_965367215.1 uncultured Granulosicoccus sp. | reverse complement strand
TGCCATTTTTGGCTATTCTGGACTGGAGAATACGGAGGCAATTCATGTACAAGAATATTCTGATTCCCGTTGCACTGGATCACGAACACGACGTCGCTGCAGCCATTGATATTGCAGAACGACTTCTGGTGGCAAACGGCAAGATCATCGCCTTGCATGTCATTGAAGGCATACCGCAGTTCGCGGCCGTATACCTGCCCGACAATTATCAGGAACAGCAACAATCTGCGGCCATGGAACTACTGAAGGCCGAGCTGGGCAAGGCCAAGGACGTCGACACGGACGTGGTGACCGGACACGCTGGCAGAACCATTCACGAGTACGCGCAGAAACATGACTGCGACTGCATCATCGTGGCATCGCACCGCCCGGGCTTCAAGGATCACTTCCTCGGCTCGACAGCCGCATGGGTAGTCCGTCATTCAAGCTGTGCCGTGCATGTTCTGAAGTAGGTTTGCATCGGGTCCGAGATGAATCGATCGGGCAGTTCGCTCGATCGGTCAAACGACTAAACCACAGCGTCGTACAGAACCAGACAGCCAGCTACCCCGGTTTTGCCATACCTCTGATGACAGGCCTGACGAGAGTCATCGGCGTGCGCAGGCTTTCATACCGGATGTGTTCGATAGTGAATCCAGCATCTTCGATGTGCCGCTGTGTTTCTCTGTTCAGATGACAGTTACCGGCCAGTTTGCGCCAGTAACGATTCAGTCGATCCTGCCATTTCCGGCGACGTGTACCGTCCTCCGCCGCCACATGCTCGAGAAAGAGAAAACTCCCACCGGGCTTCAATACTCTCCTTATCTCCCTGAGTGATGCATCGACGTCTGCCACCGAACAGCAGACCAGCGAGACAAAGACCACATCGAAAAAGCCATCCTCGCTGTCGATCCTTTCTCCAGGACAAGACAACACGGTGACATTGGAGAGCCTGGTTTTCCTGATCCTTTCCTGCAGCCGCACCCGCATGTTCTCATCAGGCTCTGCCAGGAACAATTCAAGCCCAGCACTCTGCGGATACAGCTCCAGACTGGCTCCCGTACCCGCACCAATTTCCAGCACTTTCCCATCAGCACCCTGCAGAAGCTCTCTCCGCCATTCAATGAGACAGGCATCTTCGGTCGATTTCATGATTCTGTCGTACAACATGGCACTCAGAAAAGACATTCGAAATCTCCCTCAAACCGATAGTGTAGCTGGCAGGCAAGCTGACAAAACGAGTATTCATCAGCCGTAACGTCGATCATGTCGAGTGACGTAGACCGCCGTCATCAGTGTGCCTTCCCAGTGAAAGCAAACACAGTAATAATTACAGATCGCCATCGAATCAAGTGATCGGCCGTTAGGGTGAGCCTGTACCAACAACGGCGATGGCAGCAATGACTTTCATCGATTCGACCGTCAAGTTGCTTCAGAGCAGCTGACGCCCCCACTGACAATCGACTGAAAAAAGACTATGGATTGGCTGACAACGACCTGGAGCGACTTCTGGCATATCACTCTCAGCGCTGCCGGCATTCTTGCCGCCGTGGTTGTCCTGATACGACTGAACGGACTACGTAGTCTGTCGAAGATGTCGAGCTTCGATTTCGCGGTCACGGTAGCCGTTGGCAGCATTGTCGCCACCACCCTGCTTTCCGATTCTGCCTCCCTGCTGGATGGAGCCATCGGCGTGGCTGCACTGTTGCTCAGTCAGCGCCTGGTGTCCTACGCCAGGGTACATGCAAACGCCTCCATTCTTGTGGATAACCAGCCCATCGTGTTGATGGTTGGCGAACGGATGATCGATGACGCACTCAAGCGTACGCGCGTCACCGAGGATGATATACGCGGCAAGCTGCGGGAAGCCAATGTCATCGACCTGTCCGAGGTGTATGCCGTGGTACTCGAGTCAACCGGGGACATCTCCGTCCTGCATGGTAGCGAGGGCAAGCCGCTGGACGCAAGACTGTTGGAAGGTGTGGCCAACGCCGACTACGCTATCCAGTCTGGAAAATCGAAGGACTGACATAGGGCGTCGAGCAGTACACGGACCGAAGCCCCGGCCACACCGACATCTGTTCGACGCGCTGCAGACCATGCCTCAACCCATGCTTGCAGTATACTGTAACGCCTTGAAATCACAGCATAGACCTGCGATACCCGACACTGACGACAGGATAATCCGAAGCCGATGGATACCATCCCACCCACGCTCCTGATGATAATGCAACTCGCGGCCAGTGTCGTACTGGTCCTGCCGGTTGCCTGGGACAGAGAACATGAAGGCCCGAGCATGGGACTGCGCACCTTTCCCCTGGTCTCGCTGGGGTCTTGCGCATACGTGCTCATAGGGCTCTCTCTCGTGAGTACCGACGAGCATGAAGTCATGATACGCATCATGCAAGGCTTGATGTCCGGTATCGGATTTGTCGGTGGCGGTGCCATCATCAAGGACAGTAATCACGTAAGAGGCACTGCGTCTGCCGCATCGATATGGGTGACCGGCGCTCTTGGAGCCGCTGTCGGGTTTCAGCTGTGGGAGTTGGCCATCACCTTGTCGGTAGCCAATTTCGGCGTCATCTTCGTGATGACTCGGTTGAAACGCGAAATGAAATAACACACTCACAGACAACTGCTTTTGTGAACAACACTCTGATTCGGTTAGGTAGGGTTAACTAATTTGACAAAAACGCGGCATTTCGTAGTATGTTTTGAGTCCCATTAGCGGATATCGGAGGTGATCATGTCTAGAGTAATTACTTGGGTGACAGTCGAGACAGTCGAGAACAGAGACTCCAATGGCAGCCCGGAGGAGTAGAGGTTCTTGATTGGGTAGATGCCTAACCGGCTGACATCCGATGAACTCGAAGGGCCGCCCATAAGTGGGCGGTCCTTTTACATAAGCACTCGATTTATTTCCGAAATACCATCAAACGAAACAGATCATCCGTCTTCGTTTGCCACAAATGCTTTCTTCTTCTGTTTGAGTACCCGCACCAGACGGCTCTCCTCACGGGACAAGCCTGACAACGCTCTTGCAGATACCTTGACAGAGTGACAGGACTTGGCTGCCTCTATCAGCAATGGGTGTATGTAGTATTTACGCGACACGCTGACCGTATTACCCAGCATTGCCGCCACATGTTTCACCATGGCCGCCTCGAATTTCTTGCCTGCCTTTTTGTCAGCTGACTCGGCAGGGTTATCACACATGAACTGGCAGGCTCCGACGCTACCACCCCAGGTTCTGAAGTGCTTTGCCGTGAAATCCTCCCCGGTATGCGCCTTCAGATACTCGTTGACGTCAGCTGAATCGACATCACAGCGATTACCATCCTCATCCAGATACTGAAACAGGCGTTGCCCGGGCAGTTCCTGGCAATAGCTGATACTGCGGGCCAGCGCTTCGTCCTCCAGTACCAGGTGGTGCCGAATACCGGATTTCCCCTTGAAATCCAGAGTGACTGTCTCGCCTGAGACACTCGCTGCACCGCTGGTCAATGTGGTTGCACCACGTGAGCCGTTCGAGCGCAGGTACTGCTCATTACCCACCCTGACAAGGCCTCTGTCGATGAGTCGTACGCTGGTGGCAATTACCCTGCTTCTTGAATAGCGTGGCGCTTTCAGATCGTTGTCGACCTGCTTTCGCAATTTCGGAAGGCAGCTGGCAAACAGCAACAGATCGTCGAATTTTCTAGCGCTTTGTATCCTTGACCACTCGGGGTGGTAAAGATACTGCTTCCTCTCTGCCTGATCGATACCGGTACTGAGGATATGGGCGTGCCGAAGCGGCGAGATCCAGACGTCTTCCCAGGCCGGTGGAATCACCAGAGAACGGCAATAATCGAGCAACGACGGTCGCTTCAGCGGTTTGCCACCGACCCCCAGATAGGAGAACCCCCTGCCGCGTCGAACCCGCGTGTATCCGGGCGCATCGAGCTTGGCGTAGACAAGCCTTACCACTGGAATAGCGCCGTGAAGACCCTGCAGAATCTGATTGTTGTCATGCGTCCCCGTCCCCACCTGTTTGCCGAGCAACGCTTGCGAAGCTGGCGCAGCTTGTCACGTGTGCCGTGTTTTCGGGAAAATCCTACCAGTGACGGGGCTGTACTTTCCCGACTTTGAAAATGTGCGCCCTGCTCTATATAGCCAGTTCCAGAATCTCCGCGTTGACCTTGCCTTCGTCAATCGTCAGCATCGCAACCGTCACTGGCAGGGAAAACCGTCTCGGTCCTGCGCTCCCCGGATTCAGGTACAGCACACCATCCTTTCTTTCCATGAAGGGCTTGTGTGAGTGCCCGTAGACCACCACCTGAAACCCTGCAGCCTGCGGGTCGATCTTCAGCTCATCAATGATATGCAGCACATAGATGTAGCATCCACCTGTCTGCAAGACCGCATCGTGAGGGTACAAGGCTCTTGTTTCGCCCTTGTCGATATTGCCATGAACGGCTGTGACCGGCGCAATTGTCGACAGCGCTTCGATGATCTCTCCCTTGCCGATATCACCGGCATGGACGATGAAGTCGCTACCCTTGAGTGCGTCAACAGCTTCCGGTCGCAGCAGGCCATGAGTATCGGAAATGATGCCTACCTTGGTCATGATCGCATCGTTTCCTGTGTCCCGCATTGACGGTGTGGCTTATTGATTACGAATGGCGGAGCCCAGCATGAACAGCGACAGCCCGCTGGTCAGGAAGTTGATGCCCACCAACAGACCTATCATGATGTTGGTGGTTGCAGGCCAACCGATCAGGATCAGCACGGCAAGCAGCAAGGATGCAACACCACTGGCCACCATCCACTTCCAGGCCATGAAGAATTGTCGAAGCTGAATACCGACGGCCGTGTAGACGATGCCTTCAAGCAGGAATAGTACCGCAAGTATCGCCGTCAGAACCCGGATACCCGCATCCGGGCGAACCACCATGATCAACCCGGCAATGGTCGTCAGCAGAAACAACACACCCATGCTGCGCCAGTTGAATACTTCGCGACCCTGTATCGCAACGTATAGGCCACCCACGCCTGCTATCAACAACAACCAGCCGATGAACAGCACCGTCGCCAGAGTGGCAACCTGGGGCAGCACGATGGACAGTATGCCCAGTAACGTGAATATGGCTGCGCAGATGAACACGGGGCGCGCATTCAGCCGCTCGATTTTCAGGGAACCTGACAGGATTCTGGTGCTCATGTGTACCTCGTGGTTTGCAACACTGGATGAAAAACGAAGGTGAGATAGCGCCTCTGTTTCAATCAACCCAGTATCGGGCTGCCTGCCCGGCAATACCATTCGTACATTCCGCCCATGGCCTGTGGACAATACTTAGCTTGTCGCTCTTGCAGGAACAGCAAGCATCCGTTTCAGACCTGACACTGCAGCACAGCGAGGGGAACGTCCCCTCGCTGGCCTTCAATCATCTTGTATTCCGGCCGTCCTGCCGGTCAGGCAACTTACAGGCTGGATGCCCAGTCATTCACCTGGCTTTCTGCGGTATCCCGATCCAGTCCGTACTTGTCCTGTACCAGAGTCACCAGCGCATCCCGATCGCCGTTGACACTCATCAGCTCCTCGTCGGACAGGTCTGCCCAACGGTCCTTGATGCTGCCAATGGAGTCCTGCCAGTTGTTCTGCAAGTCGTTCCAGCCGCTATCTGCAGCTTCCATGACAGTGTTCGCAGCTGAATCGACAGCAGCAGCTGAAGAGTCCGCAGCCTGATCAAGCATGTTGCCTGCTTCAGCAGCTGATTCCTCGACAGCAACGCTTGCGTCAGTTGCAGACTCCTGCAGCGCCGCACTTGCGTCACCTTCGTTGACAGCAGGTTCGGACGTTCCACCACCACCGCAGCTGGTGAGAACCAGACTGATGGCAGTTGCCAGAATGAGTTTTCCGTTAAGAATGGCCATTACTTGTACCCTCGTATTGCGTCATGCAGAGTAGGCGAATCGGTATGATTCTCCCTTCCGCGGAGGGTAACGATAATGTGAGCCAGTTCACTCTTACAGATGGGAACGGTTGGACCCGAAAAGGGTGTGAACCGCATGGATGTTGACGCTCAGGAACATGACATTTAAGTCATGATTGAATGGCGCGATTCATTCACTCCCCAGCCTGTGAATCTGCCCCAGTTCGTCGGTTGTGTTCTTCAGCATTTGCGCGGATGCGCCCAATGCCTCCAGCTCCGCCTGGGTCATCGCCGGCATGAGCGTATCTTCAACGCCGCCTGCCCCCACAATGCGCGGCAAGGACAGACAGACATCCCGAACACCAGCCACCTCCGCTGTCATGGAGGACACCGTCAGGACCTCATGCTGGTCAAGCGCGATGACGCGAACGATTCGAGCCAGGCCGGCGCCGATGCCGAACCAGGTGGCCCCCTTGCCGGCGATGATCAGTTGCGCGGCCTGCCTGACACTGGTATCGATCTGGGCCCGCAACTCATCCGTCAAGGGGCAACCACGTTGCCGGGCGAAGTTCTCCAGCTGCATCGCCCCGCATTCCGCGGATGACCAGATCAGCACTTCGCTATCGCCGTGTTCTCCCAGCACATGCGCATGCACCGACTGCGGAGAGACGCCCAGATGCTTGCTGAGATTCTTGCGAAACCGCGCAGTGTCGAGGATCGTGCCGGTCCCGATCACCCGAGCCGGATCGATTCCGGAGAGTTTCGTGGTGACAGCAGTCATGATATCGACCGGATTGGTCGCAACCAGCAGAATGGCATCCGGCGCTACTGCCAATACCTCGGCAATGACGTCAGCGAATATGCTGGCATTTCGGCCGAGCAACTCCAATCGTGACTCTCCGGGTTTCTGGGCAACGCCCGCGGCGATGACCACGATGCCGACTCCCTTCAGATCAGCATAATCGCCTGCCCGAACCGATACCGCCCCGATGAAGGGAACCGCATCGGCGATATCGGCTGCCTGCGCCGTGGCAAGTTCAGCGTTGTGATCAATCAGGATGAGCGAGGAGGCCACGCCTGTCGCTGCAATGGCATAGGCCGCTGTACTACCGACCATTCCGCTTCCGACGATACCGATTTTCATGTATTACTCCAATCCAGCCAGGGTATCCGGCTCGGGTTACGTGTGTCGCAGAGTCGCTCTTGCAGAAGAACATCGACGACATGACTGCCTCTCGATTCAGGGCATGTAGCGTAACCACCCCTTTCTTCAAATTCGATTTCTGCAACGGCAATCGTACTAGTATATTTCCTTATTCTGCCCTGCCCGGACGCTCTGAGCGTTATCCACGCAGGTAACTGGATGATCCTGTTTGAATATCAACAATTACAGCCGCAATGGCTCAAGAGATCATCAACATGGCCTATCACGACGACCAGCCTGTAGTTGCAACTTCAACAACGAAATCCCGCTGATGAATACCCGAAAAACGTGGCTAGCCCACGTGTACGCCCGATGAGCCGTCGGCGGGTCAAGGCAGACCCTGGAGCGGCGACGCTGCGACTCATGAGGACAATGACGCAGTTGTCGATGAAGAACGGCTCGCAGGTGATGAAGCGTGCGACAGAAGCCGCAGCGGCGCAATCGAAACCGCCTCCCGGAGCCGGCACCTGGACAAAGGGTCACGCCATTGGAACAGGCGGCATGCGCAGCTACTACCTGTTCCGTCCCCATGGTGTGGCAATCGGGGAACGTCTTCCGCTGATAGTGATGCTGCACGGCTGCAGTCAGAATGCACGCAATTTCGCCAGTAGTACACGCATGAATGCCGTGGCCGCGCGTGCACGTGCACTCGTGCTTTACCCTGAACAGGACCTGCGCTTCAATCCGCAGGGCTGCTGGAACTGGTACGACACCAAGAGCGGCCAGGCCAACGCTGAAGCATCGACACTGATGGCTGCCATCAATCAGGTCTGTCTCTTCTACCCGGTTGATCGCAAGTCGGTCGCCATTGCCGGGTTTTCGGCTGGTGCCAGCATGGCAGCTCTTCTCGCCTCAAAGCATCCCGAACGTTTTCGTGCTGTTGCCATGCACTCGGGGGTGCCACCGGGCAGCGCGCGTTCCGCAGCCTCGGCGGTGACAGCGATGGGTGGTCTGCATCGTTCGGCAACCGCTAACGGTCTGAACCGATGGCCACCCTTGCTGGTAGTTCATGGCCGCAAGGATCGGGTTGTAGCCGTCAAGAACGCACACAACGCAGCCCACCTGTGGGCAAGCTCTCTGGGTGCCAGAGAAGGCACGCCCCGCACGGTGCAGCGCGGCAAACGATACGCCAGCACGGTGACGGACTTTCGGGTTGGCAGAAACGTTGTCGTCAGTCTGAATGAAATCAATGATCTGGGCCACAGCTGGAGTGGCGGCGATAACAAACAGCGATTCAGCGATGCGGCAGGTCCGGACACGTCGCGAATGATCTGGCGCTTCTTCGAACGTCAGCTGCAGAATGCAGGCTGACGTTCAAGGTAGAAGAAACCGTTGACATGCCTGTAGGCGACTGAAGGGCGGATGGCAAAGGGCTCAGGGACGACCCAGCGCCTTCTGCAGGGCGTCGATGGTGACGCCCAGCGCGTCAGCCGCCTTCTCGAAGTTCGGCGGCGGCGCACCCAGAGCACGCATGAGCTCATCTTCGCTCACGCCCAGCTTCTCGGCTGCTGCCGCGAAGTCCGGCCGAGCACCACCGCCACCACCTGGCCCTCTGGAGACAGACGCGTCGCAATCTGCGCCGGGCTCTTCGGATACACAGCCATACTCGGCCTTGAGACAGCTCAGAATGGCATTCGATCCCTGCTCACCGGCATGGTAGTGATAGGCGAGCTGCCCCGTAGCATGGCCACCGCACTGATCAAGATCGGCAGGCAGCGAACCATCACTCAACAGCCGCGCATGAATCAGGTAACCATCCATTGCAACGCCCACCACACTGCCGTGATCTGTCTGGTTGGCCGTATCCTCCAGGCAATCCGTCGCGGCGTGATAGTGATACCCGACATGCAGGTTGATATGGCCGCCACAGTCATCAAACGGGGCCAGCGTGTAATTGCCCAGAATATCGGAAACCGGTGCCGGCGCATCCAGACGGATGCCATTGAATGCGACACCCGAGCCTGAAGCATTCGTATCCAGCGGCTTGTCCACGGCCACAGGTTCCAGCGGAATGGTATAGGTGACCGTGACATCGTCGTC
Organism: uncultured Granulosicoccus sp.; assembly: GCA_965367215.1. Taxonomy (GTDB): domain Bacteria; phylum Pseudomonadota; class Gammaproteobacteria; order Granulosicoccales; family Granulosicoccaceae; genus Granulosicoccus. Next base: position 522 of record CBDUIJ010000224.1, on the reverse strand, counting down.
CAGATAGGCCATCTGACACTCCACACAATGCTGCCGATACTCGGGATCGACATCAGGTTTGGCAGCGCCGGCGCACTTCTCCAGCGTATCGGTAACGAACACCGCACCACTGTCTTCATCGAACAATTGCCAGTCGGGGTCTGAATAGAAGCTGGCCATGTTTTCCACAAACGCACCGGAAACATCATGTACCTCACCCCCTTCCAGCCAGATGCCACCTTTTTCAGCGGTATCGGCAATATTCTCGGGACACCAGGGACCCGGCGTATAGGTCGTGGGACTTGGCGTGACCGTTATCCGGAAACAGCTGGTACGGCTTCCACCCGACAAGGTGCAATCAACCAGCTCGGGACCTGAAACGATGTTGGCCTGCTCGAAATAAGCAGTCAGCTCCTCCAGTTGCGCAGCGGAGGCGGGGCTGGCTACGAGTGCGGCGGCAAGTGCGACTGCAAGTGTGCCGGCCAGTGCGGTGGCTGGCGCAGCCGCCAGTGAGGCGATCTGCTGGGAGGCCTGTGCGCAGCT
>CBDUIJ010000223.1:0-9659 GCA_965367215.1 uncultured Granulosicoccus sp. | reverse complement strand
TTGCAGGACCCCGTGCTGGATGGTTCAAGCTGGCAGTTCACCTGGGCACCTGCCTATGATGTGACGGGGCATGCTGTGTCCTATGACTTGCAGATTTCGTCCTCGCTGGAATTCGGGGCAGACGATATCGTTGCCCAGTTCACGGGTATTGCAGATGCCGAGGATTCTGTCACGCAGGAGGTTGATGCCAGCCAGCTGCCAGGCGGTGAATACTATGTTCGTCTGACCGCCAGGGCTGACAACGAACCCGAGCGTTTCTGGCAGGTTGCAGAGAACAGGATTGATCGTGACGGTGTCAGACATTTTGGTGTCATGGCTTTCAGTGTTCCATGAACGGAAAAAAGCTGAGGCGCTGAAAGCGGCATTGTCAGCGGCGGGTGAATTCGTCGCTGACAATGCAAGCATGGTTATCTGTTTCCTGCTCGAAAAACGGTTGGATGTTCCTGGTTTTTCCGATACTCGATACTGTTGAGTGGTTACAGCTCCCGGCAGCATCCATTACTCATCAAAGGCGATTGCCGCCGCCGCGGCCGGGCGTGCTTCACACTGTTCCAGCCAGCTGCGGATCGATGGAACATCCGGCGTCAGGTCCGGTAACCAGGTAAAGGGTGATGCCATGAGGAGATCAGCGGCCGAGTAATTCGCGCCCAGCAGGTAATCGTTGTCGTTCAGTGTGTTTGCCAGTTGCGTCGTGAGCTCAGGCATGCCGCGAAAAGTGCTGTCCAGAGCCGGATGCGTCAATTGCGCAAACTGATGAATCAGGACGGGCTCGACAACGTTCCCATAATAGGCCAGCCAGCTGAGATAACTGCCTCTGTCGGCATCACCGACCACGGGTGCCAGAGCTGAAGGAAACAGATCCGTCAGATACAGGATGATGGCGTTCGACTCGCGAATCATGCAGCCTTCATGCACCAACAGCGGAACCTTGCCCTCCGGGTGCGGGTTTTCCGGATCGATCTGCCCGGTTCCATCCTGACGCGGGATCGTGACGTTCCTGATTTCTACCTGATCAATGACATCCAGTTCAAACAGGAGTCTGATGATCCGCGATGAACGGGATTGGGGGGAGTGAAACAAGGTCAGCATGGCAATCGGGTTCTCTCGGAGGCGTCAATGGAGGTACAGTATGGCAAGAGCCTCCTGTCAACTTCTGTCAGTATCTGCATGGCCCGTTCAGACCGACTGCTGCGCCTGTTACAGGCCATACGAACTTTCCCACCTCCGGTGACGGCTGCAACCCTGGCTAGCGAAACCGGGGTGTCCGAGCGCACCCTGTACCGTGATATCAACAGTCTGCGTCTGTCCGGTGTTCTGATTGAAGGTTCACCGGGCTACGGCTATTGCCTGACCGAAGATCCTGCTCTACCGCCGCAGAATTTCTCCAGACTGGAGATCGAAGCCCTGGTGCTGGGTCTGGGCTATGTACGTTCGCGCGGAGACACGGCGCTGGCAGAAGCCGGGCAATTGGCATTGGCCAAGATTACAGCGACATTGCCGGAACGCCTGCAGAGACAGGTTGCCCATGCCGTACTCAAGGTCTATCGACCCTGCCCATCGGCAGAAGAATCCGATGACCTGATTCTGAGCCAGATCCGTGAAGCCAGTTGGGCGGAGGTGGCTCTGGACATGCGTTATCAGTCGGCGGCAGATCAGCGCACCGAAAGACGCATATTTCCGCTGTCTGTGGTGTATCTGGAGGAGACCATCATGCTGCTTGCCTGGTGCACCTTGCGCAGGGATTTCCGCATGTTCCGCGTGTCACGCATTCTCGACGTGTCATCCAGCGAAGAGAGCTTTCAGCCGCGTCGTGCCGCCTTGTTGCGTGAATACCTGCAGAAACTGTCGAACCACTGATACTGGCCGGCGTGATGCTGGTTCAGGCTGCTTCAGAGGCTCGCGCACTGGACGCCAGCAATACACCCGCTCCGATGAACAGTCCGCCGGTAGCCCGGTTGAACCATTGTTGACGACCGGGTTGCCGCCACCACTGTGAGGTGCGATGACCAAAACTGGCGTAGAGCATCAACCAGCTCATTTCCAGCACCACGAAAGTGACGACAAACAGGGCGTACTGAGTAAACATGGCGCCTTGAGTGTCGATGAATTGCGGGAACAGGGCGGTAAAGAAAACGATAGCCTTGGGATTGCTTGCACCGACCAGAAAGCCACTGAGCCAGTGACTCCAGCCCGAAGCCGAATCAATGGCTGCATGGCTTGTCCGAGCGCCGCCATCGTCTGCCTCGTTCTTGTCCAGCAATGAGCGCAGGCCGAGATAGACCAGATAGGCAGCACCACACCACTTGATGGTGGTGAAGGCCAGATCGGAGGTCGCCAGTACCAGCCCCAGTCCGCTGAATGACAGACTGATGATGCACACGATGGCGCAGGTACTGCCGATGGCTGCCAGCAGGGCGGCGCGCATGCCACTGCTCACCGATTTGCTGATGCTCAGCAGCACACTGGGGCCGGGCGAGGCGGTGAGAATCAGCATGGCAAGTGCGTACATCAGCCAGGTGGTCAGTTCCATGCAGTACCTCGTTGAATCATCGGGCCGGTGGTGCCTGTTTCTGCAGGCTCTACAAGGAAGCCTGGGCAGTTGCCGGTTCTGTCTTCTTCAAGGATTCTGATGCATTGAACTGCATGGATGCAAGTCTGGCATACAGACCGTTGCCGGCCAGAAGTTCCTGATGATTACCGGACTCGATAACCCGGCCTTCATCCAGAACCAGAATCCTGTCAGCATTGATGATGGTGGCAAGACGATGTGCGATGACCAGGGTTGTTCGACCACTCATGGCGCGATCCAGAGCCATCTGTACCTTGCGTTCACTTTCGGCGTCCAGCGCGCTGGTGGCTTCATCGAGCAATAGCAGGGGAGGGTTCTTCAGCAATGCACGTGCTATGGATAAGCGCTGGCGCTGCCCACCTGAAAGGCGCACACCTTTCTCTCCCAGATAGGTGTTGAAGCCATTGGGCAGCCGTTCGATGAAATCCAGTGCCTGAGCATCGCTGGCTGCCTGCCGCACTTCCTCGTCGGTGGCATCGGGCTTTCCATAGCGCAGATTGGTGGCAACATCCTCCGAGAACACGACGCTGTCCTGCGAAACGAAACCGATGGCTTCACGCAGCTGATTCAACTGCAAGTCGTCAATCGGCGTGCCGTCCAGCGTGATGCTGCCAGTCTGCGGATCATAGAAGCGCAGCAGCAGTTGCAATACCGTGGTCTTGCCCGCTCCTGAGGGACCTACCAATGCAATCGTCTGTCCGGGTTCCATTGAAAAGCTCAGACCAGACAGTGCCTGTTCGTCAGGCCGACTGGGATAGCTGAAGCCGACGTCCCTGAATTCAACCCTGGCACCTTCGTTCCCGGTGGCGCCATTGGCAGGCTTCGCGAGTTCCTGCGTACCGGACACGATAGCCGGTTGGGCATCGAGCAGCTCCAGCAAACGCTCGGTGGCACCGGCTGCGCGTTGCACGTCCCCCAGCACCTCGGCCAATGCACCGGTAGATCCGGCAACCAGTGCCGCATACAGCATGAACTGAGTCAGCAGACCGGGTGACATGCGACCTTCCAGAACAGCCTGGGCGCCAAGCCACAGTACGAACACGATGCTGCCGAACACCAGAGTGATCGCCAGCGCCGTGAGGTAGGAGCGGTTGCGATTGCGACGGATGGCGCTGTCGAAGGCGGCATTGGTAGCAACCTGATATCGACCGCTTTCCATGTCTTCCCGCACATAGCTCTGCACGGTCGACATGGCGTTGAGCGTTTCGTTGGCCAGAGCACCGGTATCTGCCAGTCGGTCCTGGCTGTCGCGAGAGAGCTTGCGAACGCGGCGACCGAAAACCAGAATGGGCACAACCACGACCACCAGCAGTCCGACGATGATGCTGGCCAGTTGTGGACTCGACCAGATCATCATCAGCAACGCCCCGATGAACAGCAGGCTGTTGCGCAGGCCCAGGGAGATACTGGAGCCTATCAGCGACTGGATAAGCGTGGTATCACTGGACAGGCGCGATTGCACTTCACCGGTACGCAGCGTTTCGAAGAACACCGGATCCTGCCGCAATACCTGGCTGTAGACCGCCTGCCGCAAGTCGGCCGTGATCCGATCACCCAACCAGGCCACACAGTAATAACGCACCGCCGTGGCCACCGCCAGAACCAGTGCGACTGCGAACAGTGCCAGGAACACGCTGTTGACATGGCCGGCATCAATACCATTGCCGGCGGCGGCGTCGGGCAGGCTGAAGCCGCGATCGATCAGAAAGCGGAATGCCGTCGGAATGGTCAGCGTTGCAGCTGCTGCAACGAGCAGAGCAGAGCCTGCCAGTATCACGCGTCCTCGGTAAGGCGCCAGAAACGGCTTGAGTCGGAACAGTGTTTTCCACGCAGAGCGATCCGTCGCTGACGGCGACTCGTTACTGGTGCTTTCGTCGGTCTCTGACACGGTATCTGGACGCTCGTTACAGGTTCATGGCGGGTGCGGACTCTGGTCTGATTCCGCAGGGGATTGCCCGACAACGGCGCTTCGGGCGTTGTTGACGATGACAAAACAACCAGAGTATGGGGCCTATGCGAGGTGTGGCAAGGTTCTGCGTGCCTGCAGCGCTTTCATTCAGCCCCCGTAGCCTTATAATGGCAGGCTGTAGCGAGTGAGCACTGACATGCAGTACCCAACAGTTTTTGACGTGATCGTGGTCGGTGGTGGCCATGCCGGCACAGAAGCCGCTCTGGCGGCTGCACGCTCGGGAGCCAGCACTCTGCTGCTGACCCATAATATAGACACGCTGGGGCAGATGAGCTGCAATCCGGCCATCGGTGGCATCGGCAAGGGTCATCTGGTGCGTGAAATCGATGCTCTGGGTGGCGCCATGGCCATTGCCGCCGATCAGGCTGGCATCCACTTCAGAACCCTGAATTCGCGCAAGGGTCCGGCTGTTCGTGCCACACGGGCGCAGGCGGATCGCCAGCTGTATCGCGTTGCCATTCGCAAGATCATCGAAAATCAGCCGAACCTGACCCTGTTTCAGCAGGCCGTCGACGACCTTATCCTGAGTCCGGAGTCCGAAGCCGGCTCAACCGACGCACGTGTAACAGGTGTCATCACGCAGCTCGGTGTGCATTTTCACGCTCGCAGTGTGGTCATGACCGTCGGTACCTTCCTGGCTGGCAAGATTCACGTGGGCGAGGCGAATCATGCCGCAGGGCGTGCCGGTGATCCGCCAGCCATGACGCTGGCGCACCGAATGCGCGAAATGCCCTTCGAGATCGGTCGCCTCAAGACGGGTACACCTCCTCGAATCGACGGACGCAGCATCGATTACAGTACGTTGCAGGCACAACCCGGCGATTCGCCGCGACCGGTGTTCTCCTATCTGGGCAGCATCGATGATCATCCCGAGCAGGTGCATTGCCACATTACCGAAACGAACCAGCGCACCCATGACATCATTCAGGGAGCCTTGCATCGCTCACCGTTGTTCTCTGGCGATATAGAAGGTGTCGGACCGCGATATTGCCCGTCCATCGAGGACAAGGTAGTACGGTTCAGCGACAAGGATTCGCATCAGATCTTCATCGAGCCGGAAGGCCTGAACACGCATGAGGTCTATCCCAACGGCATTTCCACCAGTCTGCCTTTCGATATTCAGATCGATTATGTGCAATCCATCCGAGGTTTCGAAAAAGCGCATATCACGCGACCCGGTTATGCCATCGAGTACGATTTCTTCGACCCACGCGGCCTGCGCGCCTCCCTGGAGACCAAGACGGTTGGCGGTCTGTTCTTCGCCGGGCAGATCAACGGGACTACCGGGTATGAAGAGGCAGCAGCGCAGGGCTTGGTTGCCGGTTTGAATGCCGCTCGCCAAGTCAGAGGCGAAGCTGCATGGACGCCTCGTCGCGACGAGGCCTATATCGGTGTCCTGATCGATGATCTGATCACTCGCGGTACGCGCGAACCGTATCGCATGTTCACCAGTCGCGCCGAATACCGTCTGAAGCTGCGAGAAGACAACGCTGACCTGCGTCTGACGGAAATCGGTCGAGCAATGGGATTGGTGGATGATCACCGCTGGCAGGCGTTCAGCGAAAAGGCTGAAGCCGTTGAAACACTGAAAACCAGTCTGCATGGACGGTGGGTGCGCACTGGTACGCCTGAGGCGGCCACCCTTATCGAGCGCACGGGCATGAAGCTGACACGCGAGCGACGGTTTACCGACTTGCTGAAGATGCCTGAGATTCGCCTGGCAGAACTGCTGGAAATCGCCGCCCCCGAGTTGGCTGGTTTGCCGCCGCAGGTAGTGGAGCAGGTCGAGATTCAGGGGAAGTACGCCGGCTATCTGGATCGCCAGCAGGCAGATATCGACAAGACGCTGACGCAGCAGGAAATCCTGCTGCCGGATTCACTCGATTACAGTTCAGTGGTTGGCTTGTCCAACGAAGTGCGCCAGAAATTCAGCGAGAATCGACCGGGCACCATTGGTCAGGCATCGCGCATCTCCGGTGTCACCCCGGCAGCCATTTCGCTGTTGCTGGTGCATCTGAAAAAGCAATCATTGAAACAAAGTGCCTGAGGCACCTGGCGGACGACAGCAGATCGTGAGCAGTGACAGTCATTTGCGTGAAGCGCTGGATCGTGGCCTGTTGGAACTGGCTGCAGCCGGCACGCCGGTGCAGGACATTGGCGAGCAGGAAAGAGATGGACTGATCCATCTGGTGGCGCTGCTGGCCAAGTGGAACAAGGTCTATAACCTGACGGCGGTAAGGGATTCGCGGCAGATGGTCGATCGGCATCTGCTGGACAGTCTGGTGATGAGTCGCTGGTTGCCGGGCAAGTCGGCAGATGATCAATCTGTATTCGATGTCATGGATGTGGGGACCGGGGCCGGGCTGCCCGTGTTGCCTCTGGCCCTGATCCGGCCGGATCTGCGCTTCCTGTCAGTAGAATCCAACGGCAAGAAGACACGATTTCAGCAACAGGCGGTACTCGAGCTGGGTCTTGGTAATGTCACGGTGCTTCAGGATCGCATTGAACATGTCGATGCTCAGGCGCAATTGGTGCTCTCCAGGGCCTTTACCGCACCGGTCGATTTTCTGCGTATCGCGCAGACCCTGTGTGTGCCTGACGGCGCGGTCGCCGTGATGTTGGGGCGTGCGGAACGACTGCCTGACACTCTGTTGCCGCATTATGAGCTTCAGGAGCTGGTCGAAGTCGAGGTACCCGGCACGGATTCGGCGAGACATGTCGCCCTGTGCCGACGACAGCACGGATAATGGATTACACTGCGCCAATGAGTCGAATCATCGCCGTAGCCAACCAGAAAGGTGGGGTTGGAAAAACCACAACGACAGTCAATCTGTCTGCTGCGCTTGCCAGTATGCAAAAGCGTGTGCTGCTTATCGACCTCGATCCCCAGGGCAATGCCACGATGGGTTGCGGTATCGACAAGTATGAAGTCGAAGCTGGCATCTTCGAGGTGCTGGTCGATGGCATGTCCATTGCCGAGGCCAGTCATAAATCACCCGAGAACGGTTGTGATGTCCTGCCGGCCAATTCCGACCTGACTGCGGCCGAAATCGAGCTGATGAACATGGAGCAGCGCGAGCAGCGTTTGCATCAGGCACTGGAAGCTGTCCGCGAGGACTACGATTTCGTGATGATCGATTGTCCGCCGTCGCTGAACATCCTGACTCTGAACGCTTTCGTGGCTGCAGACAGTGTGCTGGTGCCGGTTCAATGCGAGTACTACGCTCTGGAAGGACTGTCTGCGCTGCTGGAAACCATTGAAGGTGTGCGTGAGAGCGTCAACCCTGATCTGGCCATCGAAGGTTTGTTGCGCACGATGTATGACGGGCGCAACCGTCTGGGTCGCGAAGTCTCCGCGCAGTTGATCGAACACTTCGGAGACCAGGTCTTCCGTACGGTTGTACCGCGCAATGTTCGACTGGCTGAAGCACCGAGTCACGGCATTTCCATCATGGAATACGACGGAACCTCGCGAGGTGCACTGGCCTATCTGGCGCTGGCGGGGGAAATTCTGCGTAATCTCAGTCGCGCCGCACAGGCTGCAACGAGTGCCGAGGCTGCGGCTCCGGTGGCAGCGGCAGAAAACGCCGTGAGCGATTCCGAATCGGATGAGACTCAAGTCATCGATCAGCCCGACAGCGGTGCTGATAATGCCGAGACGAGCCATAATGCCGACTCCGGGACATCGACAGATGAGCCTGCCGAGCCAGCTTTCGAGGACACTCAGGCAGTTGTGACTGACGATCCGGAAACACCGGTTTCAGAGCCTGCTCAGGCAGAACAGCATGCCGATGAGTCTGCCGAGTCGGAATTTGCCAATGCCGAGCACATCGACATCGGTGTTCCGGAGCAGACTGAAGCCGATTCGCAGGGCGAAGAGTCTGAAGACTCGACCAAACAAGCTACCTTGAAGCCAGATACTGAATCCGCCGATGGCTAAACGACCTCGCATGGGCCGCAATCTGGATGCCTTGCTGGGAGGGTCCACCCGCGAGCGCAAAGGCAGACAGCCCGATTCGGCAAAACCGGCCACAGCAGATGGCGAAGACGATTCTTCAGCCGCGCCAGCTGCAGATCGTCCAACCCCGGTAGACAGCAATACAGCAGCTGCTGACAAGTCTGCGGCTGATCAGGCACCTGCTGCAGACTTCAAGTTGACACCGCCTGCAACCGCGCCTGCTGCCACACCAGTAGAACAGTCGGTTGCACAGCAAGCGACAGCCGTGTCTGCAGCAGCGTCGCCGCTGGCAGACGGTAGCAACAACAGTGTTGTCGCAGAAAAAGCGGTATCCGAAGCTGTTGCTGCCACCCCTGGCCATGACGCTGCCAAAGCGGCTGCGGAAGAGGCAATTGCGGGTACGAATGATCGTTTTCGCATGGTCGGTGTCGACCAGATTCGTCGCGGCAGCTATCAGCCAAGACGTCTGTTTGACAAGGAGCTGCTGCAGGAGCTGGCTGACTCCATCAAGGCAGAAGGTCTGATCCAGCCCATTATCGTGCGACCTTTCGCAGGTGCTTTCGAACTGGTTGCCGGAGAGCGGCGCTGGCGGGCAGCGCAGCTGGCTGGCATGGCGGAAATACCCGCCATCATCCGGGATATGCCGGATAAATCCGTGGCGGCCGTGTCTGTCATCGAGAACATACAGCGCAAGGATCTCAATCCGCTGGAAGAAGCAGCGGCCTTCGAGCGACTGTGTGATGAGTTCGGCATGACGCACAAGGCCGTGGCCGAATCGGTCGGGCGTTCTCGTGCATCAGTCACCAACCTGATGCGATTGCTGGAATTGCACGACGAAGTCAAGGTCCTGGTTGACAAGGGCGAGCTGGAAATGGGTCATGCCCGCGCCATACTCGGTGCACCGAAAGATCGTCAGCACGCATTGGCCAAGGATGTCATCAAACGCGGTTTGACGGTTCGTGCTGTCGAGAAGATGGTGCGTGAAATGGCGGAGGAAGGTGACAACGCGCCAGCGAAGAAAACCGCAACCATGGCCGATCCCGATATTGAAAGGCTGAGCAAGAAGCTCGGTGAAACGCTGGGCGCAACGGTACGCATTCAGCACAAGACCAGCGGTCGCGGCAAACTGGAAATCAATTACGCATCAGTTGCCGAACTGCAAG
>CBDUIJ010000222.1:0-9664 GCA_965367215.1 uncultured Granulosicoccus sp. | reverse complement strand
ACGCCGAAAAGCTCGTCATTCGACACATTCATCAAGGTATTCAGCCAGGATTCAAACTCGAATATCGCAATGATGAAACCATCGAACTGCGCTCCCTCGCCAATGGGCTGGAAGGCCATGAACCCCGTGCGTCCCTGATCCAGCATCATGGCGGGGGACAATCCCGGTAGTCGCCTGTCCGCCGCCAGTCGATCCGACACTTCGTCCAGCAATGGGCCAGCCACAGGAACGCTCTGCGGATCAACGGCCCCTGCAGGCGTCATGATCCATCGTTCATTGAAGCTCGCATCGACCCGCTCGATAGCATGGTAACCGGGCTGATCAGCGAGATAATGTGCGACGTCGGCCTCCCAGGCAGATCGAGCTGTTCCGCCATTGTGCGACCATCGATCAGCGATACGTCTCAGGGAACTCATTCTCTGATCCATGTCACGCGTGATGGCTGTTTCCAGCCAATCGAGCACCATGGAGGTACTGCGCTTCATATCGACCAGCTCTCGCTGGTTCATCGCATTCCAGCCGAAAATCACAGCGCCGGCAACCACGGCTCCGACAAGCCAGGGAAGCCATAGGCGGTGTTCATGCGAGTTATTCCGAATAGCTGACAATCTGCCCTCGCGTCAGTTCTGGTAGAAGCCGGTGACGGCAATATATGGCAGCAACGTCAGCACTGTGATGACGGTACCATCGATAATTCGATATAGCTTACCCGTTTCAGGGTAGTCTTGAAGAACCTATCCGATAGCTTTCAATGACTTGAAGATCGGCACTCTTTCTGTATGGAAAAGGACTCCTGAAGATACGCCCCGACAAACCGACTGTATTGATGAAAACACTCGAATGGAGGCTTGGTCGCCTTCCGGCAATGATACTGGTACTGAGTACCTTGCTGATCGGCGCCATGGCACAGGCAGCCAGCGTCGATCCGAGTGAGCTGGAATTTGCCGAGCTCGAAGCCGCCATTGCCGCTACCGCCGAGCTGTCGGACAAGGATTCAGACCAGCTGAACGGCGAGTTGAAGCTGGCTCGTCGCCAATTGACAGGCTTGCAGCAACGACGCGCCGATGTCGAAGACTATCGACAACAAGCGGCCGACTACGAAACCGCCACCAACGCCCTACAGAAACAGATACAGGCTCTGCTGGATCCGGACCAGACCGAGGAGTCCTTGCCCAGTGGTGAAGCCGCACTCAATAGCGCAACCACAGAGCTCGAAGCCAGCGTCAGGCAACTGAGCCAGGAACTCTATGAATCCCGAGAATCGGAGGCACGGCTGAGCGAACGGGCTGCCGCCATAGCCGAAGAGACGGCCAGGGCCGCTGAACAGATTGATGAAGCCAGCACCCTGGCCAGTGACGATGGGAGCGATTGGCAGCAGACCGTCGACATCAAGGCATCGGAACTGGTCAGCAGGACAAGATCCTTCCTGTTTCGCGTGCAATCACATGTCGCGCTTGAATCCATCAAACTGCAACAGGTCGAGCTCTCGACTCTGGCGCCTCGTCAGACACTGGCATCGCTCAACAGCCGCCTGTTGCAGATCCAGCTGGACGCCGGACTCGAGAATCTCGATCGACACTGGACCACGCTGAGCGAGCTGCGTGTCTCGGCTGCTCGCCAGGCGATCGATGAGCAGACGGATGAAACCACCGGTAGAGAGCTGGGAAGCCGCGAGATCATGCAACTGCTTCGCGCTCGTCTGTCACTGTTGGAACAGGAACTGCCCATTCTGCAGAAGACCTCCGAGGTCTCGCAATCCATCCTCAACATCTATCAGGTCAGGCTGATCCTGACGCGCGTCACCAACACCGGCTCGGTCAACGATTCACTTGCCGTGACGGTCCGCAAACTACGCGAAGAACTGCCCGAGAGCGAAACCCTTGAATCCGAGCTTGAACAGCTGCGCAAGCGTCTGCAAGAGCTGCAGGTCAACCAGATACTGTGGGAGGCCGATCTGCGTAATTTCCGGTCGAAGGATCTGTTCGCCGGAAACAATCCCTACCAGGTGGATCTGTCACTCTCTGACGACACACTGGAACACCAGATTGCCCTGTTGAGTGTCGCCAACCGTGTGGCCGATCGCATGACGACACTGGAAGCGGCATTGGTCGAGGCACAGACGCGATCGGCTCAGGTACGTACCACGCTCGATGGCAGCGTGTTGTGGCTGCGTACCAACGAGGCCATCGGTTTCGAGTGGCTCAAATACGCTTACAGTGCACTGCAATGGATTGTCGACATTGATACCTGGCGGGGCCTTGACGCTGCCGTCTATGAAATCATCCAGCTGAAAGTATTCCAGTTGAGCCTGTTGACTCTGTGTCTCATCACACTGCTGGGCATCCGACCACGGCTCAAGACGCTGCTGCTCAGGCATGCCGACAAGGTCGGCAATGTCGGAGATGATGACTACTGGAACACGCCACTGGCATTTCTGTACAGCCTGCTGCTGGCATTACCACTGCCCTTGCTCCTGTTCTCTGCCTACCTGGTCGTCAAGGATGTCTTTGTCTTTGCAGGCTCTGTCATACCGGCCATCAGTGCCGCTCTGCTTGTTACCAGTGGAGCGCTTGTCATATTGCTGTTCTTCAAGGCGCTTTGCCGCGAAAACGGCGTCTTCAGGCGACACTTCGGCTGGAATGAGCATGCGGTCAGTCGACTGAATGGACACCTGAACTGGTTCGTCTGGGTATTTGCCCTGTGTACCGCCGTCTACACCTTCGCGATTGCATCCGGTAGAGCCGACTTGCGTTATGCCATGGGCGTCAGCGCATTCCTGTTGATCTCGATAGCGATGAGCATACTGCTGTATGCACTGTTTCATCCGAATCGCGGGGTCGCCTTCGAGCAGGATGTCTCGACGACACGCTCGCCCATTACTCGCGTGGGCATCTGGTCACTCATCGCGTCCCCCGCGCTGATCGGCCTGCTGCCCTTGATCGGCTATTTCGATACAGCCGCCGCCATCCAGAGACAGTTGTTCATCACCGGCGTTCTGCTCATGGTGGTCCTCATTCTCACGGGCGCACTCAATCGTGAATTCATGGTGGCACACCGGCGAATGTCCTTGCGCAAGGCGCGCGCGAAACGCTCTGCGCAGGAAGCGGAGCGCAGTGTTCAGGAAGCAACGCCGGTCAGTGGGGATGCAACTCCGGATCTGTCCTTTGCCTGGGATGATGACTACAAGCACACAGCCTTCGAAGCGCAGCAGTTGTTCAAGCTGGCCGGCGTAGTCTTGTTCCTGATTGGCGCCTGGACAGTCTGGAAGCCCATGTTTCCCGTGCTGGACAACTTCAATGACATCGTCCTGTGGCAAGCTGCCACCACCGCCGACGGCAGTGCCGTCACCGCCCCAGTCACGCTGGGCAAGCTCTTGTTTGCCGCCACCCTGCTGCTGATCGGTTTTGTCGGTGCACGCAATCTGCGCAGCGTACTGGAGCTGTTGTTGTTCGAAAGGCTCAAACTGGATACGGGTACACGCTATGCGGTCAACGCCATTGCCAGCTACACGCTTCTGGGAACCACACTGTTGATCGCCATTGCCCAATTGGGCGTCGACTGGTCACGGCTTCAGTGGATCGTTGCCGCATTGGGTGTCGGACTCGGTTTTGGTCTGCAGGAAATCGTTGCCAATTTCATTTCCGGACTCATCATCCTGTTCGAGCGGCCCGTGCGTGTGGGCGACACCGTCACCATTGGCGGCATCAGCGGCACTGTCAGTAATATCCAGATCCGCGCCACCACCCTCACCGACTTCGACAATCGAGAGGTCGTGCTGCCCAACAAGTCCATCATCACCGAAGAAGTGACCAACTGGACGCTGCATGACGCGGTGACACGCCTGTTGCTGACTATCGGTGTGGCGTATGGCTCGGATATCGACAAGGTTCGCCAATTACTGGTTGACTGTGTGGAAAATACCGAACACGTGCTCGAAACGCCAGAACCCACGGTATTCTTCGTCAATCACGGTGCCAGCTCGCTGGATTTCGAGATTCGGGCGTTTGTCGCCACTCCTGCCTACCGACTGCCGGTTACCCATGAGCTGAATTCTGCCATCAACCGGAAACTGGCCGACAACGGCATCGAGATTCCGTTTCCTCAGCATGTGGTACACATGTCCTCCAGCGCTGACTGATCGCTAGTCTGCTGTGCTCGTGCCCGGCAAAGTCCGCATCAACCACCGTTTACGGAGCGCGCCCCCGCAGTAGCCGCAATTCGATGTGGAAAGTCCTGATATTTAACCGAGCAGCGGATCGCTACAATCCGTCTATCAGTCAGACACAGGATGAACACGCATGGCCGCCAAAGACAAGGCACTCGAACCCGGGGCAGACGTCAAGCCCGGCAATGGAAAATCTCTCGCCGGCACTGACTCCTCGGACAAGGCACTGGACAGCGCCCGGAAAATACCGAGTGATCTTGATCAGACTCGCAGAATGATCGAGTCCTTCATGAAAATGACGCCACTGGGTGTGCATCAGGATGATGACTCCTACTCGGCTACGGCTTTGGAAGATATTCTCGACAAATCCACACATGCCACCATTTCTAAATTCACCATGGGTCTGTCACCCAGTGCACTGGCAGGTGCCTATGCCGATTGGTTGGTGCATCTGATGATTTCCCCTGGCAAGGCGACACAGCTGCAGAAGAAAGCGCTGAAAAAGGCCTTGAAGCTGGCCATGCACGCCAGCCAGTGCAATGTCGTGACGCAAGAGCAGCCTGACGCCTGCATCAAACCCTTGCCCCAGGACAAACGTTTTCGAGGCGATGCCTGGCAACGCTGGCCTTACAATATTCTCTATCAGTCCTTCCTGCTTCAGCAGCAATGGTGGCACAACGCCACGACCGGCGTCCGTGGCGTTACTCCCCAACATGAAAACGTTGTGGAATTCACCAGCCGCCAATTGCTGGACATGTTCTCACCGTCGAACTTTCTGCTGACCAATCCGGAATTGCTGGAAAAGACCCGGGCCGAGGGTGGTCAGAATCTGGTACGCGGCGTCCAGAACTTCATTGAAGACTGGCAGACCCAGGTCAATGGAGGCAAGGCTCCCGGCGTCAGTGAGTTTCAGGTGGGCAAGAACATCGCCTGCACACCCGGCAAGGTCGTTTACCGCAACCGACTGATCGAGTTGATTCAATACGAGCCGACCACTGACAAGGTGCGTCCGGAACCGATCTTCATCGTGCCTGCCTGGATCATGAAGTATTACATCCTGGACCTGTCTGAACACAATTCACTGGTGAAGTACCTGACCGAGCAGGGATATACCGTATTCATCGTCTCCTGGAAAAATCCGGACTCCGGTGATCGCGATATGGGCATGGAAGACTATCGTACCCTGGGCATCATGGATCCACTGAATGTGATCAACGGTATCACCGATAATGCCCGCGTTCATGGCGTCGGTTACTGCCTGGGTGGCACCCTGTTGTCCATCGCCGCATCGGCAATGGCGCGCGATGGCGATGATCGCTTCAAGACCCTGTCATTTCTCGCCGCACAAACCGACTTTACCGAAGCCGGTGAACTGATGCTGTTCATCAATGAAAGCCAGCTGACCTTTCTCGAAGACACGATGTGGGAACAGGGCTATCTCGATTCCAAACAGATGTCGGGAGCATTTCAGCTGCTGCGCTCCAACGATCTCGTCTGGTCTCGCGTGATGCATGACTACCTGATGGGTGAACGTTCCGGCATGAACGACCTGATGGCCTGGAATGCCGATGGCACTCGCATGCCCTACCGCATGCATTCGGAATACCTGCGCAGACTCTATCTGAACAATGATCTTTCCGAGGGTCGCTATCTGGTCAACGACAAACCCATAACCATTTCCGATATCCGAGTACCCATGTTCAGTGTCGGTACGGAATGGGATCACGTAGCCCCCTGGCACTCTGTCTACAAGTTCCATCTGTTGTCCGATACGGAATTGACATTCGTACTGACCAATGGCGGACACAACGCCGGTATCGTTTCCGAGCCCGGCCACGCGCGCCGACATTTTCGCTCCAGTACCGTGCAGCACGATGACTACTACGTTGATCCCGAGACCTGGAAGCAGAACACCGAGGTGCAGGAAGGTTCCTGGTGGCCGGCCTTTGTCAGCTGGCTGGACAGTCGCTCCGGTGACCCGGTCTCGCCCCCTGCAATGGGCGCGACAGAGAGTGGTTTCATGCCGCTGTGCGATGCACCCGGCACTTACATACTTCAGGATTGAATACCATGGATTTCCCACTGATAAAGGGCAAGCGCGGATTGGTCATCGGAGTTGCCAACGAGCACTCCATCGCCGCTGGCTGCTCTCATGCCTTTCATGACGCCGGTGCCCGTCTGGCTCTGACCTACCTGAATGACAAGGCGCTGCCTTATGTCAAGACGGTAGCGGACCAGGTGAATGCCGAACTGTTGCTGCCAATGGATATCACGGACGATGCGCAGCTGGATGCACTGTTCGAGAGTATCGAAAAGCAATGGGGTGGGCTGGATTTCCTCGTTCATTCGATTGCCTGGTGTCCGATGGAAGATCTGCACGGACGCGTCACCGACTGTTCACGAGAAGGATTCTCGCAGGCGATGGACATCTCCTGTCACTCGCTGATCAGGTTGGCACGCAAGGCAGAACCCTTGATGCAGAACAGTGGCAGCATCATGACAATGAGCTACTACGGCGCCGAGAAAGTGGTTGATCATTACAATGTGATGGGCCCTGTCAAGGCCGCTCTGGAAGCCAGCATGAAGTACCTTGCCGCCGAACTGGGCCCTTCCGGAATTCGTGTCAACGCGATTTCACCCGGGCCATTGAATACTCGTGCAGCCTCCGGGATTGCCCATTTCGACAAACTGATCGATGAGCATCGCACACGCGCCCCCGAGCGCCACCTGGTCAGCATCGAGGATGTCGGCAACATGGCAACCTACCTGGCCTGTGATGCCAGCAGCAGCGTCACGGGTGAAGTCATCCACGTCGATGCCGGCTACCACGTGATGTCATGACCACGAAACCCGGCATGCAATACATCGAGAACAAGACCTTCGACGAGATTTCGATCGGAGATTCCGCCCAGCTCGTTCGCACACTACGGCAGCAGGACATAGAACTGTTTGCAGTCATGTCCGGTGATGTCAATCCGGCTCATGTGGATGTCGAGTATGCCAAGGCGGATATCTTTCACGAAGTCATCGCGCATGGCATGTGGGGCGGTGCGCTCATCTCGGCGGTGCTGGGTACCGAGCTACCCGGCCCCGGCACCATCTACCTGAACCAGTCCTTGAGCTTTCGTCGGCCTGTGGGCCTGGGTGACACGGTAACGGTCAAGGTGACCGCCAAGGAGAAGCAGTCCGAAAAGAAGCGCGTGATCTTTACCTGCGAATGCCTGAACGAAGAGGGAGAAATAGTCATTGTGGGTGAGGCAGAAGTCATTGCCCCCACGGTGAAGGTGCGCAGGCCTCGGGTAACACTGCCAGAGGTTCATCTGCATGAGCGCGGAGCAAGCTATCAGAAGCTGCTTGACGCCTGTGCCAGACTGGAACCGATACGCGTTGCCGTGGTACACCCTTGCGATACCGTGTCGCTTACCGGTGCTCTTGAAGCCATGTCTCACGGAATGATAACCCCTGTTCTCATCGGACCTCGGGACAAGATCGATGCCGCGGCTCTCGAGGCCGAGGTGTCTCTGGAAGGTATCGAACGAATAGACGTACCGCATAGCCACGCAGCTGCCGAACGTGCCGTGGCACTCGTGCGTGAGGGCAAGGCCCAGTCCATCATGAAGGGCAAATTGCATACCGACGAGCTGATGAATGCCATTGTCGACAAGGACAAGGGACTTCGAACCGAGAGACGAATGAGCCATGTCTATGCCCTGGATGTCCCTCATGACCCCAAGCCCCTGATGATGACCGATGCCGCCATCAACATCTACCCCGGCCTGCTGGACAAACGAGACATCATCCAGAATGCCATCGACATGGCGCATGCGCTTGGATTGCCCCTGCCGAAGGTGGCCATCCTCTCAGCGGTCGAGACGGTGACACCTGCCATCACATCGACGATAGATGCTGCTGCCCTGTGCATGATGGCCAACCGCGGACAGATCACCGGCGGCGTGCTGGATGGACCATTGGCTTTCGACAATGCGATTTCACGCGCAGCCGCCGACGCCAAGGGGATCGTCTCCGAGGTAGCCGGGGATGCCGATATTCTGGTCACACCCGACCTGGAAGCCGGCAACATGATCGCCAAGCAACTGATCTACCTTGCAGGGGCTGATGCCGCTGGTATCGTTCTCGGTGCTCGAGTTCCGATCATCCTGACCAGCCGAGCCGACGGTGTCCTGTCAAGGCTGGTTTCCTGTGCCATGGCACAACTTTTCATCAATCACAAACAGGCGGTGAGTTGATCATGGACGTCATTCTGGTCATGAACGCAGGGTCATCGAGCATCAAGTTCGCGATCTACCCCGCAGTCCCAGCCCCCCGGGATGCCCTCATACGCGGCAAGATTGCCGGTATTGGCAGCGCTCCGGATTTCATCATTCGGGATGATGGCAAACAGGCCTTGCAGGAAGATGGCCTGGAGAACATCGACCCGTCTGCCACTCACGCGGAACTGACGGTACGCCTGCTGGACTGGATTGCCGATCACACAGCCGGTTACGACCTGACGGCCGTCGGGCACCGGGTGGTACACGGGGGCCGGACATTCCACGCTCCGGTTGTCATCCAGCCGGATATCATGGCAACCCTGGAAGATCTGGTATCACTTGCGCCATTGCATCAACCGAACAATCTTGCGGTGATACGCTCGATTACCGAACGCAAGCCCGAGCTGACTCAAGTCGCCTGCTTTGACACCAGCTTTCATCGCACGCAGCCCAGGCTGGCACAACTGTTCGCTCTGCCCAGGTCCATGACCGACGCCGGCATCATTCGCTACGGCTTCCATGGGCTGTCTTACGAGTTCATCGCCAGCACCTTGCCCGGCGTTGCAGGGCCGCTTGCCGACCAGCGAGTCATCGTCGCCCATCTTGGCAACGGTTCGAGCATGTGCGCCATGAAGAATCGGCAGAGTGTCTCCAGCACCATGGGATTCACGGCGCTTGAAGGACTGATGATGGGCCGTCGCTGTGGCACGCTGGATGCCGGTGTCGTTCTGCACATGATGGATCAGATGGGCATGAGCTGCGAGGAGGTCTCCAGAGTGCTGTATCGTGAATCAGGCCTGCTTGGCGTCTCTGGTATCAGTAACGACATGCAAGTGCTGGATTGCAGCCCGGACCCCCACGCCCTGGAAGCCATTGAACTCTATTGCTACCGAGCGGCAACCCAGCTTGCCTCCCTGGTATGTACCATCGAGGGACTGGACGCAATTGTCTTCACGGCCGGCATAGGCGAGAATTCCTCTGCCGTGCGCCGGTTGATTTGCGAACGACTCGCCTGGCTGGGTGTCAGCCTGGATGCCTCCTCGAATGATTCCAATGCCACATTGATCAGCAATGACGCCTCCGATGTTCAGGTCTACGTCATTCCGACCGATGAGGAGGCAGTCATTGCCGACGCTGTGTGTGCAGCTATCGCGTGACGAGCGTTCCAGGTTCAGCGTTGACTCACACGAACCGTCGATAGCTGTTCGCTGGTGTGCGATGCAGCAAC
>CBDUIJ010000221.1:0-9684 GCA_965367215.1 uncultured Granulosicoccus sp. | reverse complement strand
ATGCTGGTACGGCATATGTTCTCGATGCAAAGCCACGTTCTGCGTGAGCACGCTCGAACCGATGAGCTGACACAGCTGTACAACCGTCGCCACATACTGGAGTTTCTGCAGAATACCGAGGCCAACCGACGTCGCAACCACATTCCCTACAGCGTCTGCCTGTGTGATCTTGACCACTTCAAGAGCGTCAATGATCTCTACGGACATGACACTGGCGACACGATATTGATCAACTTCGCAGACTTCCTGAAGAAATCCGTGCGCAAGACCGATTGCGTCGCGCGCTGGGGTGGAGAGGAATTTCTGGTGGTTCTGACCAACACGGCTGGCGACAATGCCGTGGATACCATGAACACTCTGTTGACCCGATTGCGCTCGGAGCATCAAATAGAGATCAGCGAAGACAGGCAGCTCTCCATGAGTGTCGGTGTGGCCGAAGCCATGGGAGAGACCAGCGTGGATGAGATCGTCATTCGTGCTGACCAGGCACTGTATCGTGCCAAGGAAGAGGGCCGGGATCGAGTTGTCATTCACGCTGTTGACCCCTTGATCAGTCTTGCTCGCGTGAGCGAACAGAACAGCGCGGCAAAGTAATTACAACGCATTCTTGAAGCCGCGTCTCCCACCTTTAGCTGGAAGACAGGCATTGCGCACCAAATCCTTTTTGCCTGTCATGCGTTATCTGCACCTGAAGACCCGTGTCAATTGCGCAATGTCCAAAGCCATGTAGCACTGATTTGTTACGCTGTTCCTGTTAAAGCGACGTATTTCCCAACGGGCAGCAAGGTCATGAAAAAGACACGTATTGAAAAGGACAGCATGGGCGAGGTTGAAGTACCTGCCGATGCTCTTTACGGCGCACAGACTCAACGCGCCGTACTCAACTTCCCGGTCAGCCAGCAGCGCATGCCGGTTCGCTTCATCAAGGCGTTGATACAGATCAAGAAAGCAGCTGCGCGGGCCAACCAGGATCTGGAGACTCTCTCACAGCCCGAGGCAGAAGCCATCGTCAGAGCTTGCGATCGCTTGTTGGCCGACGAGAATCTGGAACAGCATTTTCCGGTTGATGTCTTTCAGACCGGCTCCGGTACCAGCACCAACATGAATGCCAATGAAGTCATTGCCGGCTTGGTCAACAGCTCGGGAGACATCAGGATTCAACCGAACGATCATGTCAATTGCAGCCAGAGCAGCAACGACGTCATTCCCTCCAGCATCCACGTCAGCGCCGCCCTCGCTCTGCACGAACACTTGCTACCGGCACTGCAACATCTGGACGATTGCATCATGGCCAGAGCTACCGAGCTTGCCGACGTGTGCAAGACCGGACGCACCCACTTGATGGACGCCATGCCGATTACATTCGGCCAGGTACTCAGCGGCTGGTCGACACAGATCAGGGACAACATGATACGCATCCGAGCACTTCAGCCGGAATTGCAACAGCTGGCTCTGGGTGGCACCGCTGTGGGTACGGGTGTCAATGCTCCGCCCGAGTTCGCAGCAATCGCCTGTCGCTATCTGAACGAGGAGTTCCCGGTCGATTTCATGCCCACCATCAACCCGTTTGCAGCCATCAGTTCTCAGGACGTGGCCGTCAACCTGTCGGGGTGTCTGAAAACGTCGGCAGTCAGCCTCATGAAGATCAGTAACGACCTGCGCTGGATGAATTCCGGGCCGCTGGCAGGCCTTGCGGAAATAAGACTACCCGAACTGCAACCCGGGTCCTCTATCATGCCCGGCAAGGTCAACCCGGTCATCCCCGAATCCACCGCCATGGTCGCAGCGCAGATCATCGGCAACGACTCCACCATTACCGTGGCAGGCCAGTCCGGCAACTTCGAACTGAACGTCATGCTGCCTCTGATTGCCACGCGTCTGCTCGACAGTATCGAGCTGCTGGGAACGGCTACCAGACTTCTGGGGGACAAGGCCATCAAGGGCTTTACCGTCAATCATGTGACGATAGAAGCTGCACTTCACCGCAACCCCATTCTGGCAACGGCACTCAACCCCTACATCGGATACCTGAAGTCTGCCGAAATTGCCAAGCAGGCCTATGCCGAAGGCAGACCTGTTCTGGATGTTGCCGAAGAACTTACCGACCTGCCGCGGGAGCAGTTGATGCAGATATTGAACCCGGTATCCCTGACTAACAAGCTCGACTGAGTCAACGCGTATCACGCAGCCCGGCCGGTCAGTACAGGCGCTCAACCGTGACCGGTCGGTATTGCGATAAATCAAGAAAGTCGCTGAAAAACAGGCGTATTTCTTACAACAGGCCCCCTTGAACCGGAGAGGCTAGTACAACTGTAAGTCTCTCTTATCAAGCAGGAGACGAGCATGACCTACTGCATATTTTCCGACCTGCGTCATTACGACGTGAAAGGCAGCTCCGAACACATCGGCAAGTTGCACGACATCTACCTGGATGACGAAACATGGAAGATCAAATGGTTCGTGGTCGAAACGGGGAACTGGTTTTCCTCCAACAAGATATTGCTCGATAGCGAAAAGATCATCAAGATCTCACCTCAGGAAGGTACTTTCCACGTCTCTCTGACACAGAAGGATGTTGAGGAAGCACCGTCGGCCAATGAGCACCTGCCTGTGGGTGATCAGCACCGCAACGAATACAGTTATATCGCTGCCAGCCACAACACCTTGTTGTTCCCCGGATACGCTGGCCTGATGATGCCCACGACCCTGATAGAACGTCCGGAACAGGCGGTAGGCGCCGAGAAGAACCTCGAAGAACTGGCGCGCCAGCAGGCTGATCGACATCTGAGAAGTGCCAGTGAGATCGAGGGCTATACGATTCACGCCGCTGACGGCAAACTCGGGCCCCTGTCTGATCTGGTCATCAACGTGAAGACATGGGCCATCGAGTTGCTGGCGCTGGATACCAGCAAGTGGTTGCCGGGCAGAACCGTGGTCATATCACCTCGCTCCATCGACAGAATATCCTGGGAAGATCGGGAGCTGATGGTCATGATGGAGAAAGAGACCATCGAGCAGAGTCCGGAACTGCATAGTCTCAAATCCATCGAGACCAGCTATCTGTCGAAGCTCAACGATTACTATCGCTTCCCCATGGTCTACTGATTCTGCCGGTGCAGTGTCAGAGCGAACCTTGACCACTACCGGCAAGTCTTGCGGGTAGTGGTCACACCGGAAAGAAGCTAGTTCTGGCGCAAGGTCTCAGGGGACACTGCGCTTGCCTCATTGCCCCAACTCTTTCGAATGTAAGTCAACACTGCCGCAGCCTGTTGATCATCCAGCTGATGTGCAAACGGAGGCATGCCATAAGGTCGTGGCCTCTCTTGCGTACTGGCCCCGAAGCCACCGGACAACAATGAACGAATAGCATTGTTGGGCGACGCGGCCATTACCCCCCGATTGCCTGCCAAGGCCGGATAACGATACGGCTGGCCCTGTCCAGCCTCACCGTGGCAATCGGCGCAGTACTCAGCGTACACCTGCTTCCCGGTCTGGTACAACTGAGAGCCATCCTCATCATTGACCCGCAGTTGTGATGATGCCGGCGCCTCGACTTCAGGCAAGCTCAGCAGATAATCCACCATCGAGGCCAGATCTTCCCGGTCAAGGTACTGCAGGCTGTGCAACACCACTTCAGCCATCGGGCCGGAGAGCACATCACGCTCATTGCCCCCACGCTTCAACAACTCGACTAGTGCGTCCCTGTCACCCTGTGGCAGGTTTCCGCGTGTCAACGGCAGCGCATCCCACTTCAACCCATCGATATGCGCACCAGCCAGTTCATACTGCGACTGGGTATTGCCGAGGCGCCCACGCGGCGTGTGGCAAGCGGCACAGTGTCCCGGCCCCTGAACCAGATAGGCCCCACGATTCCAGCTCTCTGATTGTTCAGCATCGGCAACGAAGACTTCAGGGCGAAAGAACAGCAGACGCCAGGCGTTCAGGGCCAGTTGCGTATTGTAGGGAAACTCCAGTTCGTGCTCGGGTGGTAGCTGCTCGACGGCGGGAATGGTCTGCAGATAGGTAAACAGGGCATCGCTGTCGTCACGAGTGATATGGCTGTAACTGGGGTACGGAAAGGCGGGATACAGACTGCGACCATCACGGGATTTACCATGATGCAGGGCCTGCCAGAACTCATCGGCAGTCCACAGTCCCAGCCCCGCCTGCTCTGAGGATGTCAGATTACTGCTGTAGATCTTGCCAAAGGGTGTCGGAATGGCCAGTCCTCCACTGAACTCGGGCTCACCCACTCGTGTGTGGCATGCCACACAGTCTCCTGCCCGGGCAAGATATTCCCCTCGTTCAAGCGGGTCTGAAAACTTCTCTGCCAGGGGGCTGACAATACTCTCGGCATCGTCCTGCTGCGAACAGGCGCTCAGTGCGGCCACCGCCGACAGAAGAACATAGACCGACAGCCGTCTCGCCCGGTTTGCAGTTGCACGAATGACGCGGCTCATTGCACCGCTCCGCAATCACGAGGCAGCTTCGTCCTGTCTACCTGAACCGCGGTCATGTCCGAATCCTTCGCCGCCGCGATCCACCGGGCGACGATGTCGATATCCTGCCCGCTGAGCGAGCGTGCCACCTCGGCCATGCAATCAGGTTCTCTGGCGTGTCGTGTACCGGCTTGCCAGGCGCCCAGCTGAGCCGTGAGGTAATGCGCGCTCAATCCTCGCAAACCCGGTATGGCAATACCATCACCGGCCAGATCGCCGCCGTGACAAGCGGCACAGGCCGGCTGTGTTCCTTCGCCTGTCTGTACCAGTAAGCGGCCGCGCGCGGCACGCTCCGGATCAACCTTTCCGCCA
Source organism: uncultured Granulosicoccus sp. (assembly GCA_965367215.1). Taxonomy (GTDB): domain Bacteria; phylum Pseudomonadota; class Gammaproteobacteria; order Granulosicoccales; family Granulosicoccaceae; genus Granulosicoccus. Next base: position 4,873 of record CBDUIJ010000221.1, on the reverse strand, counting down.
ACTCCGGTATCAGCTGGGGGCTCGCCATGGCTGACCGATGGTTGCGCGGCATACCAGGCGGCAATTTCGTGAAGGTACTCAGGGCTGAGGTAGGCCAGCATCTGCTGCATGGTGGGATTGACCCGCCGCCCTTCCTTGAAATTAAGCAACTGCTGGTACAGATATTCGACAGGCTTGCCGCTGATGGGTGGATAGTAAACCTCTTCCTGAGGCGACTCCACAGCCCTGCCATGGCAGGCAGCGCAAGCCTGCAGACGATCCCCCATGGCATCCTCCGAGGCTCTCGGCGCTGTCGTGCCTGCCATCAGAAAGACCGGTAAAAGCAGTCTGAGTGCAACTCTGATTCGTTTCCTGTTCATGCGCCGATTATCCACTTCAACGTGCGGTGCGTACAGCAACAGGCGAGCACTGAAAATGCATAACAGTTGGTATCGGCAACACAGGGCAGCGATACCCGGAAAATCACGATCAGCTGGGCGTTCTATGCTCACTCATCGGCAGCAGCCGAGCCAGCAATTGCATGGCTCGATCGGCATCCTCGATGGCTGGATACCCGTAGTTCAATCGCAAACCGCGCGTGACCTCATCACGCACGGTGAACATGCTACCCGGCGCAATACTGACGCCATGCTGCAGAGCGGCCCGATAGAGCCGAAAACTGTCAGAACCCGGCGGCAGCTCCAGCCACAGAAAATAACCTCCCTGAGGTTGTGTGACGCCACATTCCGCCGGGAAATATCGCTGCACGCAATCCAGTATCGCGTCCCGACGACTCTCCAGTTCACGCCGCAGCCCTTTCAGATGCTTGTCGAATGCACCGGTGTCCAGGTAATCGGCGATGGCCAGTTGCGATGGCATGGCCGCCGACAGCGTGGTACTCAGCTGCAAGGCCTGCACCTGTTGTCGATACCGTCCGGCAGCGGCCCAACCAATGCGGTAACCCGGCGCCAGACATTTTGAAAACGAACTGCAGTGCAGTACCAGACCCTCTCGATCGAAGGCCTTGACGGGCGGCGGTCGATTCTCCCCGAAATACAGCTCCCCATAGACATCATCTTCAATCAAGGGCAACTGGTGCCGCGACAATAGTTCAGCCAGAGCGCGCTTTTTCGGCTCCGGCATGAGACTGCCCAACGGGTTCTGAAAATTGCTCATCAACCAGATTGCCGCCGGTCGATGATGGGCAATCGCCTGCTCCAGGGCCTCGAGGTTCATTCCCTCCACGGGATCGGTCGAGACTTCAATTGCTCTCAGACCCAACCGCTCCAGCGCCTGCAGGCAGACATAGAAGCTCGGGGACTCGATCACGACAGCATCCCCCGGCCGCGTCACAGCCTGCAGACACAGATTGAGCGCTTCGATGGCCCCATGGGTCACCAGCAATTCATCCATATCCAGCTCATACCCCTGCAGGTGGTAACGCAGCGCTATCTGACGCAACAGCTCCGGATTGCCCGGCGTGATGTCCATCACCGCCCTGGCAGGGTCCAGGGTTCGCATACTGCGCGACAGGGACTGCGCCAGTCGCTTCAACGGAAACAGCTGCGGGTCTGGAAAGGCGGATCCCATGGGCACCACCTTGTCGTTCTTCTGTGCGTGCAGTACCTGCCCGATCAGCGCACTCTTGCCGACCTCTACCGTGTCCAGCTGCGGTTGTGAGGAGGATGGCAGTAGCGGGTATTTGTCAGCCCGCACACTGACATGAAAGCCTGAACGTTGTTGCGCCTGAACCAGACCCTGCGCCTCCAGTAAATGGTAGGCCTTCAGCACCGTGGAGACACTCAAGCCTCGCCGCTGACTGCTTTCACGCAAAGATGGCAGGCGCTGTCCGGGACGAAGCTCGCCGGATTCAATCAGCAATGCCAGTTCTTTTGCGAAGGTTTTGTATCGGACCATGGAGGGCGAACGGATTATCGTCGGGGTCTGTCAGCTCGGTGCAGGAAACTGGCATCTTTACCGGACAGTCTATCGATAAACCCTGCTTCGCATGGCGGTACGGCTGAAATCCGTCAAGCAAACGTCGCCTCTGCGCATTTGCGACTGGACAATCAGCTAGTTGTTCAAAATCAACGGTATGCCGACAATCTGAAGTGTTTTAATCAGAAAAGCATCGTTTGCACGCTGGCGTCTGTCGCTGCCAGAGCCTGACAACGGCATTGAATGATTGCAACTGTTGTCGGACTGGACTGCGCCTTGACGCTGATACCGCGCAAGAGTCCGGAAGTCTCGGCCAACGATGCATGTCGCTGAACCAGGGAGTGGCTTGGCCTTGCAACCGTAAGGGTGATTGCAACCGTTGACATCACCGGGAGTCAGAGATCATGACGCGAGAATTCAAATCCGCGAACCTGTACGAGATTCAGGACATCGTATCGACCTACCCGTTTTCTCGTCGCATCACAGAGGTCCATCTGCATCACACCTGGCGACCCCGCCAGAGCGATTATCGGGGACTGGCCACCATCGAAGGCATGTGGCGCTATCACACGGAAACCAACGGGTGGAGTGATATCGGCCAGCACGTCACCGTGGCCCCCAACGGCAGCGTCTGGTTGTGTCGTAACTTCAACTGGGCACCCGCCAGCGCTCGAGGGTTCAATGGCAACAGCCAGGCAGGCCCCTTCATGATCGAGATGATCGGCAACTTCGACATTGACGAAGAGCAGCTGTCGCGTGAACAGTTGCAGGCGACACTGGCCGTCATCAAGGCAGTTCAGAACCGTTTCGGACTGGCACCCCATGCACTGCGATTCCACAACGAGATGTCGGACAAGACCTGCCCGGGCAGCAGCTCCGACAAGGAGCAGTGGATACAACAGATTCACGCATTCGAACTGGAATCGCGGCAATGTCGAAGTGCCGATATTCCCTTTCCCAGTCGTGCAACGCGTGCCTATGAGCTGATGCGTGGCATGAACCCCGATGCCGTACAGTCGGATGACATGTCGAAGGCCGAGCATGACGGCAATGCCGTTGCGCCCGAAATCGATGCCCGCGGTACTCAGCGAGGCGCTCAGGAATTGACGATAGAGGCGCTGGAAGCACTCAGCGGTCATACCATCAATCTTGAACGCGGCAAGCTCTCCGACAGCGGACGTCTGGAAACCACCCAGCAGGATGTGGACCGGTTGTTCGATGAACTTCTGCCCGCAGAAATCGAGACGGCCAGGGCCGACAATCGCAAGGCACAGCTGCTCTTCTATGCACATGGCGGACTTGTGTCAGAGAAGAACGCCTTGCTGGCTGCCAGCAAGCAACTGCCGTTCTGGCGTGCCAATGGCGTATACCCCATCTTCTTCATCTGGGAAACCGGCTTTGCCGAAACGGTGCGGCAGCTGGTGACCGAAGCCATGACTCGAAGCCGGGCTCCGGCTACTCGTGGCGTGCTCGACTGGCTGACAGACAATGTCACCGACCGGGTGATCGAGGAAATCTCCAGTGCCGCCGGCGGACGCCTGATCTGGGGCGGCATGAAGTCCAGCGCAGAGCTTGCCAGCCAATCCGGCAATGGCGCGAAGTATGCCGCTGAAAAAATGGCCGCACTGTTTCTACAACACAGGGAAGATATTGACGTACATGCCGTTGGACACAGCGCCGGCAGCATATTCCATGCACACTTTCTGCCACTGCTTGCGCAGCAGAATACGCCCATCAAGAGCGCTCACTATCTGGCACCTGCCGTTCGCAACGACCTGTTCAAACAGAACATTGCGCCGCTACTGGGCAATGGTATCGAATCACTGACACTGTTCACCATGAACAAGCAGCGTGAAAAGGATGATTCGGTAGCAGCGGTTTATCACAAGTCGTTGTTGTACCTCGTATCCAGAGCACTCGAGGATGGAGACGATACCGACATTCTCGGCCTTGAAGAGTCTCTACGACGCGACCCTGATACTCGCAGCCTGTTCGGACTTCACGGAGCCGCGTCCGAGCATGCCGAAGTCGTTTGGTCACCCACAGAGGATTCGCAATCAGGCAACGGTTCCACAGCCGTGACGCATGGCGGCTTTGATGATGACCCTCACACCATGGAAAGCGTTCTGCGACGCATGCTGAACCTTCGCAATGGCGAGTCGATCGAACCATTCCCTGCCGAAGAAACACGCAGCGGCAGCGACTTCTGGAGCGACCAGTTCGACTGGCCCGAGGACCTCGAGTATCTTTCGCGGATGAGTCCCGTGAATCTGGACGCCTCTTACAATACAGGATTGTCACCTGACACGGAAAGCGACCTGACCGCCGAGGCGCCTGCGACGACTTCATCAAACGAGCAGTTCCAGGATGAGCCGGCTCTGGATACTCCCATCAAAGAAAGCCAATCGCACAAGGGCAAGAGCAAGGCCGAAAAGAAGCAACGCAAGAAGCAGAAAAAACATGAAAAGGAGCAGCTTAAGAAAGCCAAGAAGAACAAGGCTGCCAGCAGTGAGACCCACAAGGACAAGACAGGCAAGAAGCAGAACAGAGACGAGCAGAGCGCCACACAGGGCAAGCCGCTACAGCCCGGCAGTTCGACGCCTCCTTCATCAGGGGCAGACGGCGGCAGGCGTTTGGCACTGTGCATCGGCATCGATCAATACCAGCGCAGCCCTCTGGCTGGCTGTGTCGCCGATGCCAAACTGTGGAAGAAGACGCTGACCGGCCTCGGCTACGAGGTCGACCTTCTGACAAACAAACAAGCCACGGCCAACCGGATACGGGAGAGTGTCAGCAAGCTGGTCCGCTCGAGTCGGCCGGGCGATCATCTGGTGCTGCAATTTGCGGGTCATGGCACACAATTCACGGATACCGACGGCGACGAAAGCCAGGGAGGTTCCGAGGCGCGGGATGAATGCCTGTGCGCTGTCGACTGTGATTTCGCGGAAGACGGCCT
>CBDUIJ010000220.1:0-9750 GCA_965367215.1 uncultured Granulosicoccus sp. | reverse complement strand
GGTTCGAAGATCTATTTCCCCGTGTATGTGGACGGTGCCGGACTGTCCGTCGGGGACTTGCATTTCAGTCAGGGTGATGGCGAGATCACCTTCTGTGGTGCCATCGAGATGGCCGGTTGGGTCCACATGAAGGTGTCTGTCATCAAGGGCGGCATGAAGACCTACGGTGTCAAGAACCCGCTGTTCAAGCCCAGTCCGATTACCCCCAATTATGATGATTACATCATTTTTGAAGGTATATCCGTGGATGAACAAGGCAAGCAGCATTACCTGGACGTCAATGTGGCCTACCGACAAGCGTGTCTGAATGCCATCGAGTACATGAAGAAGTTCGGCTATAGCGGGGCGCAGGCTTATTCGATTCTCGGAACGGCGCCTGTACAGGGACATATCAGTGGCGTGGTGGATATTCCCAACTCCTGTGCAACACTCTGGTTGCCTACCGAGATCTTCGATTTCGATATCAACCCCTCGGCCGCAGGTCCGGTCATACAGGACTTCGGTGGCATATCCATGCCGATATCGCCTGACAAGAGCTGAGGTGATTGGCCATGCCTGTCTATGACTATCTGTGTGATGAATGCGGTCCTCGAGAGTTTCATCGAGCCTACGATGATCGGGACAAACCCTTGTGTTGCGACAGTTGTGATTCGATGCTGCGAAGGGTCTGGTTGTCAGCGCCGCGACAGAGTGTTGTCTCATCCCATACACGCCATGCGATGAGTACCAATGAACGGGCTTCCAATGAACCGCGGATGTCCCGGGACATGGATGCTGCGCGGGGAGGGCACCCACCGGGATGTGGTTGTTGCTCGACAGGCAAGTCTCTGTCGACCGTCACTGCCGCCAATGGGGCCAAGTCCTTTCCGACCAAGAGGCCGTGGATGATCAGTCACTAGCAGTTTCCCTGAACGGCCTGGTTACATTTCCTTCAAGCAGTTCGAGGCAGGCAGGTCGTGCGCCACGCAGGTGCACGATCTGCCACCCTGGCTTGATGGGATAGCCAGGTAGTGCCTATCATTCGCTTATCGGAGAATTCTCATGCTTCTTGGCCTCGCGCTTCTGTACGTTGGTGCCGTTCTGGTGCTCAACGGAATCTGGCTGCACGGTCGTATCGGTGACAACGAGATCTGGGTCATCAATATCTTCTCGGGAGTTGTCACCTGTCTGGTGTCTTTCAAGTTGGCATTCGGTGCCGATGCGGATGCCGGTTCCATCAAGGCTGCGGCACTGACGCTGCTGTTCGCTTTCACCTACTTCTGGGTGTGCATCAACCGCTTCAATGGATCGGATGGACGGGGACTTGGATGGTTCAGTCTGTTTGTTGCCATTACCGCCATTCCCGTGGCTATCGATACGCTGATCAATGCCACATCGGTGTGGCAGATCTGGTTTGGTCTGTGCTGGGCGGCCTGGGCGTTCCTGTGGTTCCTCTTCTTCCTGCTACTGGCGATGAAGAAACCGATTGCCAGGTTCACCGGATCGGTTGCCGCCGTTGAAGGCATTCTTACCGGCTGGTTGCCCGGTTACCTGTTGCTGGATGGTGTGTTGTCCTGATAGCTCCTGCCGTCGAAGTCCATGCTTGCAGTACGGATTCAAGATGATCCGTACTGCAACTGCATGATAGTCGCCGCTTGTCAGCGCATCTCGTTGACGTAACAATGCGCTTCGGTCAATGCCGCATGCCGCATGATCATCAAGGGTTCGTTCAGGGTGTCCAGCGCCAGCGCATTGATGTCCAGCAGGGCCAGCGCCTCATCGTCTGGCTTGCCAAGCAATTGCTTCTCCCGAACCGATGCCAGTCTGGCCGTCACTTTCTCATGGACCGCGCCCAGTTGAATATGGTGCTCGGATAACAGCCAGTTGAAGATCAGCTCCGGGACTTCATCCGCCACCTGCGGGAAATTCGGAACGCGCGCAGCCGGAATGATGAAATTGTCAATCATGACCGGGTGGCCTTCCGCTTCGCGTACTCGCAACAGGTCGCACACCTCCTGGTTGCCGCCATCGAGTTTCAATCGCTCGCATTCTTCTGCCGATGCCGCTCTGCGCCCGACGCTCTTGACCTTGGCGATCGTCGTGATCAGACGCCCGTCCTGCGTTTGCAGACGAAAGTACTTGTAGAAACGGGACAGCGTGTGATTGGGCATACGCCCCGTAACGACCGTGCCGGTGCGCCGGCGACGCATGACGATGCCTTCGTTCGTCAAATCCCCCATGGCGCGGCGAATGGTTCCATAGGACACGCCAAGCATGGCCGCCAGATCGATTTCGGCGGGTAACACATCACCCGCGCTCCAGGCGCCGGACGTGATCCGCTCGACAATTCTTTCCTTGACTTGCTCATGTAACGGTGCGGCGACGAGGCTTGCACCCAGCTCCTGCACCTTCTGTTTATTAGCCACCGATAAAAAATCCCTTGCTTATTGTTCGGATTTGTATTTCTATATAGTTATGAGAAATGAGATTCTACCTGTTCCTGACGTGGATTGGATGCTTTCAAGGCTCTCATCTCTGGTTGAGTGCAATACCTGCTTCCCTCCGGGAGACAACTACGCCGCCATGGCGGAGATTGTGACAAGTTTCTGTCAGGAATTGGATGCCAGCCACGAGATAGTGAGCGTTCCGGAAGATTTGTATCGATCGGATGAAGTTCACGGCCCACGTATCAATCTGTTGTCGACCCCGGCAATGGCTCAGGCTGACGGACTGCCTGAAGTGCTTATCTACTTTCATGTGGATACGGCACCGGAAGGCCATGGCTGGACCCGACCCGCATTCAAGCTGACTGTCGAGAAGGATCGAGTCTACGGCCGCGGCACGGCGGACATGAAAGGGGCGATCGTGGCAGTGCTGGATGCGCTGCGACGATTGCGCGATGCAGGAACCGCACTGAAATACCGGCCCGTTCTGGCCTTTTGCACGGACGAGGAAGGCGGCAAGTATCCCGGAATCCGGTATCTCGCCGAAACCCGGGAGCTACCGCCGATACTGCTGAACCTCAATGGTTCTGCGGAGAATCGAATCTGGGCGGGTTGCTTCGGCTCGTTGACCTACGAACTGGTTTTCACCGGCAAGACGGCTCACTCGGGTACGCCCGAGCTGGGAGTCAATGCACTGGAAGAGGCGCTGCCTGCCGTGCTGGCACTGATGAAACTCAAGGAAAAGGTCGAGCAGCGTGAGAGCGATATGCCGGCCAGACCCTGGGCACCGGATCCGCTGCGTGCGCGCCTGACACTGACCTCCATCAAATCCGGAGACATGGGATCCGCCGTTCCCGGCGAATGCCGGATCATCATCAATCGACGTTACCTGCCTGAAGAGGACGAGCAGCAGGTGCACGAGGAAATCTCGAGCGTACTGACCGACGCTCTGTCGGCAAGCCGGCTGTTGGGCTGGTCAATGACTGAAACAGGGCATCTGCCTCCGGTCAAGAATCCGGATGGTCCGGGCACGGATCGCTGGACCGCCGCCAGAGCTGCCGCCGCTGACATTCCCGTGAGCGACTTCACTCGCTATGGCTCGTCAACTTCCTCTGATTTCGGCTGGGTGCAGCGTGCGGGTATACAGCACATGCTGCTCGGTGGCCTGTCCAGACCAGAGCGCAACGTACATGGACCGGATGAGCACACCACGACGGACGACCTGGTGCTCTTGTCGAAATCCATCGAGAATTTCCTGTCCGCCAGTTTTACAGTTCCTGAAACACCTTCGTCATCAACAGTTGATAACAACCCTTGACCCTCCGGGAGAGCATCTTATGAACGGTTCCACTATCAGTCGTCGACAATTTCTGCTAGGCAGCGCCGCACTGGGCGTTGGCACCTTCGGCCTGTCTTCTCTACCGGCGTTTGCAGCCAGTCCCGGTGGCACGCTGCGAATAGGCCTGAATATCACGCCCAACAAGCTCAACCCGATGCTTACGCGCCTGAACTCGGAATACATGATCGCCGAGATGCTGTACTCAGGCCTGACGACTCTGGGTCATGACATGACGGCGCAGCCTGACCTGGCTACCGAATGGACGTCCAACGAGGATGCCACCGAATGGCGCTTCACCTTACGGGAGAATGTCGTTTTCTCCAATGGCGAAAAACTCACGTCCGCCGATGTGGTGGCCTCGTTCAACAAACTGCTCGACCCGGAAACATCCGCGCCAGGGCGGCGCAATCTGGGTCCCATCAGTGGTGTCGCGGCCGATGGTGACTACGCTGTTGTCATTACCACGGAGACCCCGTTTGGCGATCTGCCGGTCGGTCTGACCTATCCCACGGCAAAGGTACTGCCGGCAGCTCTCATCGAGGCGGACTTTGCCGGGTTCGACCAGACACCGGTGGGCTCCGGTCCGTTCAGGCTGGCCGCGTTCAAGCCTGACCAGGTTGCCGTGCTGGAGAGAAATCCGGATTATTTCATTGCGGGCGAACCCTATCTTGATGGGGTCGAGGTACGTACCTTTCCCGATGCTTCCAGTGCTGCAGCAGCCATGCTGGCAGGGGAGATCGATCTGTTGAACGAGATACAACCGACCGATTACCAGCGTGTTGCCGATGCACCGGGCATCGATGGTCTGCTGACGCCATCGGGTCGTTTTCTGGATGTCGTGATGGACCATTCCAGACCACCGTTCAATTACAAGCGGGTGCGCGTAGCCCTGTCCCTGTCGCTCGATCGGGAAGCCATCGTCGAATTGGTGGCTGAAGGGTTCGGCAAGCCCGGCAACGATTCACCGGTCAACAGTGCCTATCGCTATTACGACGATGCACCGCTAAAGAGTTTTGATCCTGACAAGGCCAAGGCACTGTTGGCAGAAGCCGGATACCCCGATGGCCTGAAGCTGGAACTGGTGGCATCGGTCAAACCCGGCTACCGTTCTTCACTGGCTGTCGTGATTCGCGAAATGGCGCGAGCCAGCGGTTTCGATATCGACGTGAAAACCATGGATCACCCCACCTATCTTGATCAGGTCTGGAAAAAAGGGCAGTTCTATGTCGGCTTCTACAACATGCAACCCACCGAAGGCACCATCTTCAATCTGCTGTTCACATCCGGTGCCTCCTGGAACGAGACCAAGTGGAACAATGAATCCTTCGATGCCCTGATCAGCGAGGCTGATCGCACCACCGATAGCGCACGGCGGACAGAGTTGTATGCCGAGGCGCAGCGCCTGATGCGTGAGGATGTACCGGCCATCGTGCCGTGTTTCTTCGACTTGCTGGGTGCCAAGGCCGAGTATGTCGAAGGCTATGTACAGCATCCGCGCGGCGCGAACTATGCGCTGCACACGGTATCGCTGTCAGACAGCGCGCCGACGCGCAAATAGATCACTGAATCATGTCTCTCGGTTTCCTCCTGAAGCGCTTGTCATCACTGGTGGTGACAGCGCTGATCGTCTCCGTCATCGTATTCGGCATTACCCAGTTGTTACCGGCAAATGCCGCAACGATGATTCTGGGGGAATACGCGACCGAGGATGCACTGGCAACACTCAACGCCAGGCTCGGACTGGACCAGCCCGCCTGGGTACAATACTGGCACTGGTTCTCCGGTGTCCTGCACGGTGATTTCGGTATCTCCCTGAGAACCGGTCAACCCGTAGGACCTACCATACTCTCGGCCTTCGGTAACTCTGCCATTCTGGCGGTCTGTGCGCTGTTCCTGGTGTCCATCGTGTCCATTCCTCTGGGAGTGCTGGCAGCGGCAAAGCGAGGACGCCCGGCAGATATGGGTGTCTCATTGCTGAGCTATCTGGGCGTGTCGCTACCCGAGTTCGTACTGGCAACCCTGTTGCTGGCCTGGCTTGCCAGTCCTGCCATTGGCCTGTTTCCGGCATCCGGCTATGTGCCGTTCAGTGAGGATTGGCTGCGGGCCTTGCACCACATTGCCTTGCCGGTTCTGACGCTGACCATCGTGTTGACCGCTCATGTCAGTCGCATGGTGCGCTCCGAGATGGTGGATACCCTGGAGAGTGATTTCGTCAGAGCCGCCAGGCTGCGTGGTCTGAGTCGCAAGCGTGTGCTGTACCGGCACGCCTTGCCCAACTCCCTGTTGCCGGCAATTACCGTCATTGCTCTGGATATCGGCTATCTGATCGGTGGCGTGATTGTGGTGGAAGAGGTCTTCTCGTTTCCAGGTGTGGGACGACAACTGATCCTGGCCATACAGAACCGAGACCTTCCGATGCTGCAGGCCGGTGCCTTGCTGATGGCAGTGACCTATGCCGTGGCCAATCTGCTCGCAGACCTGGCGTATGGGGTACTGGACAAACGGATACAATTCGAATGAACGGCTTTCGTCGCACGCTGTCGGCTCTGGTTCGCACGCCGCAAGGCGCCGTTGGATTATTGCTCTGTCTGTTGCTCCTGGCGCTGACATTGTTTGGCCCCGAACTGGCGCCACGTGATCCGGAAAAGTTTCATTTTGCAGCGCGTTTTGCAGCGCCTTCTGCCGAATTCCCGCTGGGTACCGACTGGTATGGACGTGATCTTCTGAGTCGCGTGCTGGCAGGCTCACGTTCCACGATACTGCTGGCCTTGCTGGCAACGCTGATCGGCACCGTGGCGGGAGCAGCTATCGGTATCGTCTCCGGTTTTCTCGGTGGCCGGGCGGATGAAATCATGATGCGACTGAACGATGCTCTGATGGCCATCCCCAGTCTGTTGTTTGCCTTGCTGATACTCTCAGTCCTGGGTTCCTCGTCAATCAATGCGGTGGTGGCCATCGGTATCGCCTTCACGCCCGGCATGGCCCGTATTGCCAGATCGGTAACCCTGCAGGCAAGAGAGTTCGACTACGTCTCGGCGGCCAAGGCACGGGGAGAAGGGACCGCCTGGATCATTCTGGCCGAATTGCTGCCCAATGTCATATCCCCGGTCATCGTCGAGGCAACCATCCGCGTGGCCTTTGCGGTCATGACGCTGGCCACCCTGTCATTTCTGGGACTGGGCGCGCAGCCTCCTTCGCCGGAATGGGGCTTGATGATTGCCGAAGGTCGCGATCACATGTTCCGCAGCCCGTGGCCCATCCTGGTACCAGGGGTTGCAATAGCACTGGTTGCCATCTCCTTCAATCTGCTCGGCGATGGTTTGCGTGATGCACTGAACCCACAGGCAAGCTCATGAGTGATTCAGACAACATACTGGACATCCGGAACTACTCGCTTTCCTACGCAAGCAAGGCGGGCGAGGTGCGGATCCTTGATGACATCAATCTGCACATCAAACGCGGCGAAGTGCTCGGTCTGGTCGGCGAGAGTGGATCAGCCAAGTCGTCGCTGGCCAACGCCATCATGCGCGACCTGACCGGCAAGGTGGCCAATGAGTCGGGGAAGATCCTGCTCTGCGGTACGCCGATAGTCGGCCTGGACGAGACAGCCATGCAGGACATTCGTGGCAATCGTATCGCCATCGTTCTGCAGAACGCCAGCACCGCGCTGAACCCGACCATGACCATTGGTGATCATGTCATCGAGACTCTGCAGCAACATGGTCGCAAGAGTGCAGAAGGCATCAAATCGCTGGCTGAGGACTTTCTGAACATGGTGGGCCTGCCGGATCCTGCCGCCATGATGAAGCGCTATGCCCATGAAGTGTCTGGTGGCGAAAAGCAACGGGTGGTTCTGGCCATGGCCTTTGCCTGTGAGCCGGAGTTGATCCTGTTCGATGAACCGACCTCGGCACTGGATGCGACCACCGCCGCCACATTGCTGGATCTGTTCATCGCGCTGCAGCACCGTACCGGTGTGTCAGCCTTGTTCATCAGCCATGATCTGGGTGTCGTCTCGTCGATTGCGAATTCGGTTGCCGTTATCTACGGGGGACGCATTGTCGAGCACGCTGCGACCGATGAGTTGTTCAAGGAGCCTCGGCACCCCTATACACGTTCACTACTGGCAAGCCTGCCCAGACCCTCGGATACGCGTACGGGCAGGCAGCTGGCCACGGCGAGCAGTCGGGCCGCGCCAAGAATCGGGCCTGTGCCAGCCTGCATCTACGCTGGCAGCTGTGCCTGGCATGAACCCTCGGTGTGTGATCGTGATGTGGTGCGATTGCCCTCGGGTGTGGATCATGCCGTCGCCTGTGTCAAGAGCGTGGACGCATTCAAGCAGCCGCGTGATTCCGGGTACCTGCCTGCAAACGTCGTGAAGCCTGTCGGAACGGCAGACACGCCTGTACTGGCCTTGCATTCTCTGTCTGTCAATTATGGCAAAACAGGACTTCTTGCCTCATTGCGCGGACGCAGTTCAGTCGTGCATGCGGTCAATGATGTCAGTCTTTCGCTGTCACGGGGTGAGACTCTGGCGCTGGTTGGTGAGAGTGGTTGTGGAAAGTCCACACTGGCAAAGACCCTGGCAGGACTGGTGTCATTTGAAGGCGAGTTGTTGCGCTCGGGAAGTACGGTGTCTGCCATTGATCAGGATTATCGTGCGCGTGTGCAGATTGTCTTTCAGAATCCTGACAGCTCGCTGAACCCGCGTCACTCCATCGGCACGATTCTGAACCGGCCGCTGGTGCTCTATCGGAAGAACCTGAGTGCCCGGGAGCGAGACGTGGAGGTGGGCAAGCTGTTGCAGCGCGTGCAGTTGCCGGAACATTACGCCGATCGATACCCGCATCAGCTCTCCGGTGGGGAAAAGCAACGGGTGGCCATTGCCCGGGCCCTGGCGGCGGAGCCCGAAGTCATCATCTGTGATGAAGTGACCTCAGGGCTGGATGCGAGTGTGCAGGCGTCCATCACGCAGCTGCTCAGAACCATTCAGTCCGATAGTGGCACGGCCCTGATCTTCATCACTCATGACCTGGCCATCCTGCGTCATCTGGCGCATCGCGTCGCAGTGATGTATCTGGGTGAGCTGATCGAACTCATGGATATTCATGAGTTGGACAAGCCTCCCTATCATCCCTATACCGAGGCCTTGCTGTCGTCTTCACCGTCGGTGGACCCGTTGACCCGTACCCGACGTATCCGTTTGCACGGGGCGCTACCGAGACGTACGGATCGGATTGTTGGCTGTGCGTTCGAAAGTCGCTGCCCGCATCGGCTGGGCGAGCAATGTGCGACGACACGTCCGCCGCGCCAGTCCAGTCCGACAGGCCATGAAATTCAGTGCCATATCGACATGCAGCAGTTGTCTTCTCATACGCCTGTCTGGCGTGACCTTGAAACACGAACGGAAACATGAAAATGACACCCAAGGAGCTGGTTGCTCAGGTAGATGAACAGGCCTGTCTGGATCGCCTGGTCGATCTGGTGCAACACAAGAGCTATACAGAGACCGATGAAGAACGTGCGCTGGCGGTTCATGTCCACGAAATCGTCAGTTCTCTGGGTCTGCAGAGTGAACTGCAAAGCGTGGAAGGCCAGCGGGTCAACACCATCGCCACGCTGAAAGGTGAGGGCGGGGGCAGCAGCCTGCTGTTCAACGGTCATCTGGATACCAACCCGGCAACATCCGGCTGGAGCGTGGACCCCTGGGGTGGGCTGGTGGATGATGAATTCATCTACGGCATTGGCGTCTCTAACATGAAAGCCGGAGATGCAGCTTACCTGTGTGCCGTGGAAACCCTGCTCAAGGCCGGTGCCCGTTTAAAGGGGGATGTCATCCTGTCTTTTGTCGTTGGTGAGCTGCAGGGCGGTATCGGTACGGTACGCATGCTCGAGCAGGGCGTACGGGCCGATTACTTCATCAACAGTGAACCGACGGATCTGCAGGCTCTGACTCTGCACGCCGGTGCGTTCTCCTACGAGATTCAG
>CBDUIJ010000219.1:0-9760 GCA_965367215.1 uncultured Granulosicoccus sp. | reverse complement strand
TAACCTAACTGGAAAGAATGGACCATGCAAATGAAATCCGTATTATCCGCCATTACTGCATCTGTGGCACTGAGTCTGGCGTCTGGCGCCCAGGCTGAGACGCTGCGGCTGCTGACCTGGGGCTCTTACGCGCCAGATAACGTCATCGAGATGTTCGAGGAGAAATACCCCGATATAGATGTCGAGGTCACCTATTCCAATAACGAGGAAATGATTGCCAAGCTGCGCGCGACCGGCGGTGCAGGCTTCGATCTGGCCCAGCCAAGCCATGACCGCATCTATGCCGCGCAACTGGAATTCGATATCTACAAGCCGCTGGATCTGTCGCAGATCGATACATCCAACATGACGCCCAAGCTGCTCGACGGTGTCAAGGAAAACGCCACTATCGACGGTGAAGTCTATGCTGTGCCGCATCAGTGGGGTACCACCGGCCTGATGGTGAACACCGCCGAAGCGCCCGATGTCAAGAACTGGGGCGATCTGTGCGATCCGGCCTACAAGGGCAAGACATCCATGCGTCTGAAGCGCACCATTCTGCTGGCCACTGCCTACTCACTGGGCGAAGACCCGTTCGCGGCCTATGCCGATCTGGACAAGTATCAGGGCATTCTGGATGATGTCACCACAAAACTGATCGAGTGCAAGGACAACATCAAGGCTTACTGGCAAGGTGGCGACGATCTTTCAGCGATGATGCTCTCTGGTGAAATCGTGGCCTCTGAATCCTGGGATTCCACAGCCTACAAACTGTTCGGCGAAAACCCGGACATCAAGTTCGTACCACCAGCAACCGGTGCTCTGGCCTGGATCGACACTTTCGTATTGCCACGCAAGGGCAAGGCGGATGATGCAGCTTACAAGTGGATCAACTTTGTCCTGCAGCCAGATGTTGTCGAGCTGATGTCAGCCAGTACCGGTGCCATTGCATCGATCAACGGTGCAGCGGATCTTCTGCCTGAAGACAAGAAGGCAGCCGTCAACGCGGCCTTCACCGATGCCGATATCGACAACCTGAAGTTCTTCGCCAACATCCCACCGGGTGTGGAAGACATGGAAGGCAAGGCACTGGAGAAGATCAAGGCTGCCACTGGCGGTTGATGAAGTGCCCGGCCTGTACTGTTGCATGTGCGCGACCGTGCTGCATGCCGTACAGGCCGGACCCTGTTTTATTGAAGACATATCGAGAAAACGATGACAGAACACGCGTTTGACCTGGAATGTATCGATGTTTCCAGACAGTTCGGGAGCGTACGCGCGGTCGACAATGTATCCCTGAGTATTCCCCGGGGCAGCTTTTTCTCGATACTCGGCCCCTCCGGGTGTGGCAAGACCACACTCATGCGCATGATCGCCGGGTTCGAGAATCCGGATCATGGCGATATCCGGATCAAGGGCAAGTCGGTTCTCAAGGCCGCACCCAACAAACGCAACGTCAAGATGGTCTTTCAGCATCTGGCGCTGTTCCCCATGATGAACGTACACGACAATATCGCCTACGGTTTGCGATGCGCCGGTGTACCGGCTGCAGAAATCACCCGAAAGGTGCAGGACGTTCTGGAGCGAGTGGCTTTGCCGGATGTGGCAAAGCGCGATATCCAGCAGCTCTCGGGCGGGCAGAAGCAGCGCATAGCCATTGCCCGCTGCATGGTGCTCGACCCGGATGTGTTGCTGCTTGATGAGCCGCTGGGCGCGCTGGACCTGAAGCTGCGCGAGGCCATGAAGATCGAGCTCAAGCTGCTGCAACATCAGTTCAATACAACCTTCGTCTATATCACGCACGATCAATCGGAAGCGCTGGTGATGTCCGATCAGGTCGCGGTCATGAATCAGGGACGCTTCGAACAGGTCGGCACACCACAGATGCTTTATCAACAGCCAGAGACAGCCTTTGTGGCAGGTTTTGTCGGGGATGCCAATCTCTGGCACGGCAAGGTGGAATCAATGACGGAGCAGGGAGCGGTACTGCGCACTGCGGCCGGTACTGCGCTGCAGGCGCGGCTGGCAGGTTTGCAGCGCTGCCGTGTTGGAGACAAGGTCAATATCTATACGCGGCCTGAGTTCATGAGCGTACTGCCATCAAGCGGTGAGGCCAGCAATAACGTGGGTGTTGGCAGCAATGCCGGTGCCGATAATCTGCTGGAAGGGCGCGTCGATAGCGTGCTGTTCAATGGAGCCAACAGTCGCTTGCTGATTCGCACCGCGGAGCAGGCCCTGGTGGAGGCCGATGTAACCCTGACCGGCGGCAGTGACGACATCAAGCCGGGTGAGACCGTCAAGTTGCAGTGGTCGATGCAGCAGACATTGTGCTTCCCTGCATCTGCGGCACAGGCGGGCTGATCGCCGTGGGCTCCGATATACGCAAACTCTCCCTGTTGCTGCTGTTTCTGCCATTCAGCCTGTGGATACTCTTGCTGATCATCCTGCCGCATGTCGGCATGGTGGTACTTTCCCTGAAGGAGAAAGTGGCGCCGCGCGTGTATGAGTTCGGCTTTGGCAATTACATCGATTTCTTCATGGAGCCGATTTACTGGAACACCCTGATCAGAACCGGACTGATGTCCTTGCTGGTGACGTTCCTGGCGCTTTTGATCGGTTTTCCGGTGGCCTATTACATTGCCAAGCTGGCAGGCAATCGCACCAAGGGCATGTTGTTCATGCTGTGTCTGATTCCGCTTTGGGTCAGTGATCTGATACGTGCCTTTGGCTGGATACTGCTGCTGCGCGAGTCGGGCATCATCTCCAGCTTTCTGCTCAGTACTGGTCTGATCGATACACCCATCGAATTCCTGTATACCGATGCCACGGTCATCATGGGGCTGGTTTATACCGTCATGCTGTTCATGATCGTGCCGCTGGTCTCCACGCTGGATGGTATGGACAATGCCATGATCGAGGCGGGATACAACCTGGGTGGCAATGGGTTTACCGTACTGCGCCGTATCATCATTCCCTATGCCATGCCCGGCATTGTCTCCGGTTGCATCGTGGTCTTCATGATGACGGCGGGCAGTTACCTGACCCCCATCCTGATGGGGGGCAAGAATTCCAGCTGGTTTACCGAGCAGATCTACGACCAGTTCATCAGTCGCTATAACTGGGAATCCGGTGCCGCCTTCGGATTTCTGCTGCTGGCCTTCACCTCGGTGGTTGTCTGGGCAGGATTGAAACTCTCCGGGCAGACGCTCTCCAGTACGGTGGCAAAAAGCTGATGAGACTCCACTACGGCAGGACTATCTCATGTTGATTCGTGGCACTGGCAGCGGGGCAGGTTCGGTCCTGTTCAAGCTCTACGTACTGGCGTTCTTCATCTTTCTGGCAGCACCCTTGCTGGCCGCCGGCATGTTTGCCTTCAATGATTCTCAGTTTCCATCCCTGCCTTGGCAAGGGTTCACGCTGGACTGGTTCTTCAACGATACCGAACCGAAGCTGGGCATGTTTCACGATCGTCGCCTGCTGCGCGGTCTGAATGTCTCTTTCATGATTGCCGTGTCCGTGGCCCTGCTGTCGGTTTTTGTCGGTACCTGCAACGCCTTTCTGTTCGTTCGTGGCAGGTTCCCGGGCAAGAATTTCTTCTACATCCTGATGGTGCTGCCCCTGGTGATTCCCGGTGTCATTCTGGGCATCTCCATTCTCGCGCTGGCCAGTAATGTGGCCAACGGTGTGGAGGAGGCCTATAACCTCGAACTGGAGTTTCTGCGTCCCGGCCTGCTGCTGGTCATTCTCGGACAATTCTCCTTCATCACGACGATCACGTCCTTGGTCATTACCGCCAGACTCAAGAAATTCGATATATCGCTGGAAGAGGCGGCCTTCAATCTGGGTGCCAGTCGTGCCGGTGTGCTGCGAACCATCACACTGCCGTTCCTGCGGCCGGCAATGATTGCTGCCGGTATCGTGGCTTTTCTGGTGTCCTTCGAGAACTTCAACACCACGCTGTTTCTGGTGGGTTCCGACGCACCGCTGACCATCACCATGTACGACCGAATGGTCAAGGTTGGGTCGACTCCGGTGCTCAATGCGGTATCCGTCTTTCTGATGCTGGGCTCGGGCGTGTTGGCACTGATTTCATTGCTGGTGCAGCGGGACAAGCCGAAGACCTGATGTGCTGATTCAGTCGGGCAATCGCAAGAACTGATTCTCCATCAATGACAGGGGCCGATTCAGTCAGCAATCGGCCGATGGACAGCGTCTGGAATCATCAAGGTGCCGCTGCCGTAATTTCGGCAGTTGCACGCCGATGACTAGTCATTAGTGGCAGAAACGCGAGCGAGAAACTGTCTTTAGGTCCAGTTAAGTGGGTTGCTACTTGTTCGGGGCAAGGCGCCGTGTTATCTGGTCGTATCGCAGGTTCCCCGCGCTGTCAGGCAATGCCCATGTCAGTCAAAGCCCCCAGGCCCTCCGACTCTGGTCACAGGCGGAAAAATCCTGCTGCGAAATCGAGCGCGAGCAGGCCCATCAGTGAGAGCCCTGTTACCGGCGAACATACGCTCAACGATGCCGCAGCCCCTGAGGCGCAGGCATCGGAATCGACTCGCTCGGGAAACACCGCAAGCAGGGCTTCACTGATCGGAAACTCGGTGGCCAGACTCGTCAAACGCAACAACATGGAGCTGCAATTCTGGAGCTACGAAATCGGCAACGTGCTGGCAACCATTGCGGGTGCAGGCGGGTTCTATGTCTTCTACCGGGTTATTCAATCGGTCTTCGGTAATCCGACGTCAACTGTCTACAGCTCTCTCGGAAAGTTGCTGACACTGTACCCGGACGCCACGGTAACCCTGGGTCTGGGAACGTTGGTGTTGGTGGTGCCGGCACTCAGGGCTCGCTTCTTCTCCACCCGGCACCCTCAATGGCTGAATGCCGTGGACTTGACTACCACGGTAATAGCCGCGGCAATCCTGTGTTATTCACTGCTGCTGGATACCAGCTGGATTGCCGTGGCCAGTTCGTGTTTCGTTCTGGGCTCGTGCCTGCTCCGGCAATGTCGCAGTAACCCGCTGCTGCTGAAGGCCGGCGGACTTGCATTGGCAGGCGGAGGACTCGGGCTTGCGTTATTTGGTCTGCAGATCGTGATGTCTCAACCCTCCATCGAGGAAAATCCGATCTTCTGGATGGGCGCTCTTTCCTTCATCACCGGCATCTATGTCATGTTCGCCAGTCTGTTGACCTATGAAGGGGGAATTCATGCAAGCCGCGATTTCATCAGTGAGAAAGGGGATTCCGAAGACCGCATCTGGTTGTCCAGAATTGCTCACCCCGAATCCGGTTTGCTGCAAGGTCTGCTAGTGCATGCCGATGGCCCGATCATGAATTTCAACCGGGGTGTGTCGAAACCGGCAGTCTTCTGGGCTTCGGTGGATACCAGACAAAGGCTGCCGTTCAAGACCAGCATGCTTGCCCGTCTACCGTGGCGGGTATTGACCGGGCTGGCCGCATTGTGGTCGCTGACGCCTGAAGGCTTTGCCTTCTTCACGGCCAATGTCTGCTGGGCGCTGGGTGATATCGCGATTGGCTCGGAGGACTGGTAGCCAGGCTTGTCGAACGGCAGGTCATGTATTTGCAGCTCGATCTCGACTCTGGGGTCACCGTTGACATACCCCAGCATCACGCCATGCACCTTTTCATTCATGTCGCCAATTGACTGCTGCCCAGACCCTGATAATGCTCATCGTGCGGCTACCACAAGTACAGCACATCACATTTTTCCATCAGGTGGCAAGGTCAACAGCCGCACCTGAACGTGACGAGGACTCGATCGCTGCAATCAGCCGGTGAGGGGCAAGCGCTGCTCGGCCGCTGACCATGGGCGCACGACCCTGTTGTACCGAATCGATGAAATCATCAATGACACCCTGATGCCACTGGTACTTGACTACGACTGGCCCTTTCTCAGTTGCTGCACTTGCGGTGTCTGCCTCACGTTCGCATCGGCCATCACGCCAGAAAATCTCCAGAGCATCGGCACCAACACGCATCGAACCGTGTTCGCAATGCAGGGTGATGGTCTCGCGGCCATGCGGAAAGGTGGCGGTGCTGGCGACCAGTGAACCGACGGCTCCGGATGCAAAATGCAAGCCTGCCACGGCCAGATCCTCGGCTTCCATCGTGTGCAATGGGGTGGTGGCCGTCATCGCCTGTACCCGGGTGACGGGGCCGGTCAGGCTCAAGGCCAGGTCGATGGTGTGAATGGCCTGCGTCAGCAGCACGCCGCCGCCATTGCGCTCATAGGTGCCACGACCCAGTTCGTCGTAATAGGATTGCGGACGCCACAGTGGCACGGCAATTTCAATATGACCCGGTTTGCCCAGGGCGCCGTCAGCCAGTCGCCGAGCAGCCGCCATGGATGGGGCACGCATGCGATGCTGGAACAGCACGCCGAGTGTCACGCCTGCGCGTTCGCAGATTTCAACGACCTGAGTGGCCTCGTCGAGAGTGCGCGCCACCGGCTTTTCCAGCAGGATATGCTTGCCAGCCCGAGCGAGCGTCTCGATCAGTTCGATACGTACGCTGGGTGGTGTGGCCACGATAACTACCTGTATGCCCGGATTCTCGGTCACGGATGACAGCTCGCTGGTGAACAGGGGGGCTGGCCCTGCGTAATACTCGGCCAGGTATTCCGCACGTTCCGGACGTCGCGACACGATGGCTTCCAGCCGGACACGAGGACGAGAGGCAGAGAGCGCCGCCACATGCGTTTTTGCGATCATGCCTGCGCCAATCAGCGCAACGCCCGTGGATGAAAAGTTGTCTGCGTTGCTCATTCGGTGTCTGTTCCGTCTGCCTGTTCACAGCATACTATGACCATTCAGGTGGTCCTTCTTCAAAGACGGTCACGCCTTCGGGCAGCACTTCCCAGGCGGCCTTCGAGCCCACGAATATATGTCGTTCGATCTCGACTCCGGGGTCACCGTTGACGCACCCCAGCGTCACACCATGTACTTGTCCATTCATGACGCCACACAGCGTGGAGCCGCAGCGACTGCAGAACATCAGGCCTTCACCGTGTACGCCCGTGTAGGCGGTCAACAGCTCCTCACCACTCAACCATGTGAATTCAGCAGGATCAACTTCTGCGTAAGCCGAGGCCTGGGAGCTGAATGCCTTGCGGCAACGCGAGCAATGGCAGGATCTGGCATTGCGTAGTGGTCCTGACACCTCGTAACGCACGGCGCCACAGAAACATTCACCGGACAGGGGCATGGCAATCTCTCCAGAGTGGGAATGGGTTTAGTGTAGCCTGCACAAAGGCGGTGTGACTAATCGATCAAAGAAGTGAAGGCGATGAAGATGCAGCAGTTGATAGGTGTCGGCGTATTGATCACGGCAGAGGGCAGACTGCTGCTGGGCAAGCGCAAGGGGTCCCATGGCGCTGGTAGCTGGGCATTGCCCGGTGGTCACCTGGAAGCCGGAGAATCGGTCGCAAGCTGCGCCATTCGGGAAACGGCTGAGGAGACCGGTATCAGGGTCGCCGATGTGCGGCATGTCGACTTTACCAATGACCTGTTCGAAGAAGAGGGCAGGCAGTACATCACGCTGTTCGTCGAAGCGACTGCATTCGAAGGCATTGCCGAGGTGCTGGAGCCGGACAAGTGCGAACAGTGGCGCTGGTTTTCCCGGCAGGAGATGCCGGGAAATCTGTTCAGACCATTGCAGTCATTGTTCGATCAAGGGTATCGACTGTAGTCGTCTGCGCTCAGGCACCACGCCGAGCCAGTTCCCGGCGACGCTGGGTGAATTGCTCGTGTGATTGCTCCGTGCCGTCGTGGAACGAGCCGAACACCTTGTCCCAGGGCACGTCCAGGCTGCCGTAGTTGCATTCGAAGTAGCGATGGTGCATCTGGTGGTGAAAATTGCCCAGGGCCATGGACTTCTTGTCCTTGACCAGCAAGCCTTCGAATCCGGCATGTGAGGTCGCCGCAGTCAGTGCCTGATGCTGCATGTGAAACAGGATATGGATGGGGTGAGCGGCCACGATCCAATGGATCAGAACCGAGCTGAAGAACAGGAAGTGCTCGAGCGGGTGCATGGACAAGCCCGACCATGGGCCGATATTCGTATTCCGGTGATGCAGGGAGTGGGCGATCCTGTAAAGCGGTGGCCAGTGCAGAAGGCGGTGAATCCAGTAGAAGTGGAAGGATATCCACAAGGGGGTGAGGAAGAACAGCGCGATGAACCACAGCGGATTCTGCGTCCACTGCAACAGGGGAGCGTAGCCGTTTGCCATGGCCCAGAGCATCAGGACTTCAAAGGCGGTCCAGAAGAAGACACCACTGCCCAGCGTCCAGAACATGTTGTCACGCAGCTGGCTGTTGAGAGTGAAGCGGCTTCCCCTGGCTTTCAATTCCTCGGGGTCGAATTTCAGCTTGTCACCCTGTGTCTTGCGGGTATGCAGGAAGAAATGCAGGCCGCCGGCGACGATGACGATCAGCGCCGTGTTGCGCAGGAACATCAAGGCGATCCAGGAGAACTCCGGATTCTTCGTGACTTCCAGTGAAGGTTGAAAGTAGTACCAGGTCAGTACCGCCAGGCCGGCGATGATCACATTCTCCCCAAGCACCAGCCAGCGAGCGGCAAACCAGCGGCCGATACCTGCCGGGTCGGGAGGCCAGTGAAAGAGCGGTGAGGTCTGAATAGCCCCTTCGGGTCGGTAGTTCCATTGTCTGGAAAAGCGGCTTTGCGATGTCTTGCCTTTGCCTGTCGACGTATCGTGACTCACGTTCCTTGCTCCCTGATAGAGACTCTACGAGACAGAGTGCCGAATTCACAATGATTTGAAAAACAGATTATTTCAATCATAATCCTCTGAAAATCAGAGGAAGTGTCGCGATGCGATTATCCATCAAGGCCATGCACTACTTTCTGACCGCTGTCGATCGTTGCTCCATCGTGCAGGCGGCGCAGGAGAGGAACGTGGTGCCGTCGGCCATTTCAACGGCCATTGATGCCGTGGAAAGCGAATTCGGTCTGAAGCTCGTTCAGCGTTTTCCTGCCAAGGGTATTCAACCGACTGCCGCCGGCATCATCATCGCGCAGAAGATTCGTCGCCTGATCGAAGAATATGATGATCTGATCATCGGTGGTAATGAACTGCGTGATGCGCTGTCGGGGAAGCTGTCCATCGGTTATTACGCCCCCATGGCACCCGCTTTCCTGCCGGCGACGCTGGCGCCATTGATGCAGGAAAATCCGGAAATCAGATTGCAGTGCATCGAGTGCAATAACGAAAGCGCGCAACTCGGACTGCTCGATGGCACCTTTGATGTCATCGTGTTCGTCTCCGACAATGTGCATCTGGGTGTCAGCTGCGACACCCTGATTGAAGCGCCACCCTACCTGCTGCTGCCGCCGACTCATCCCTTGGCCAAACGCCGTTCCGTGTCGTTTACCGAGCTGGCCGGTCTGGATATGGTCTTGCTGGACTTGCCGTTCACGACCGCTTATCTGCGCGGTCTGTTCGATGAAGTCGACATCGAGCCGCAGGTCGTGGCCACGGCATCGAGCTCGGAGATGGTCAGGAATCTGGTCGGAGCCGGTGTGGGGTGCTCCATACTCAATATGCGCCCGCTGGGAGGGGCCACCCACAGCGGCAAGCCTGTTGTCGAAATACCCATTCGACCACCCGTTCAATCACTACGCCTGGTGCTGGGACATCTGGATGGCAATCCACGCCGCGTTGTCAGTGCCGTGAGAGAATCCATTCTGGCGTATTTCGGTACGCCTGAAGCCCGCAAGCTGATTGTTGCCAATAGTGGGAGAA
>CBDUIJ010000218.1:0-9794 GCA_965367215.1 uncultured Granulosicoccus sp. | reverse complement strand
CGAATCAAGGATACGCATACAGGTTTTTTCGCCGAACAGGGTCGGACAGGTATTGACACGAAAGTCGATAGCCTTGGTCTTCGAGATCTTCAGCTTGATACGTCCGTCCTGGGGAACACGACGCTCGGAAATATCCATTCGCGACATGACCTTGATACGAGCGGTCAGACGCCCGGCCATTGCCAGTGGTGGGTGTACGACTTCCTCCAGTACACCATCCACACGAAAGCGAATACGGAAGATCTTCTCGTAGGGCTCGATATGGATATCGGATGCGCCACGCTTGATGGCATCCAGCAAGACCTTGTTGACGAAGCGCACCACGGGTGTTTCATCCACCCCTGAGACATCGGCTTCCAGGTCGCGATCGTCACCGTTTTCGACTTCCAGATCAAAACTGTCGTCCAGACCTTCATCCAGCTTGGAATTTCCATCCATGACCCTGGCGCGAAGCTCTGCCAGCGCCGCTTCATCGACAATGATCGCCTCGACACTCAGACCGGAGGAAAACTTGTATTTCTCGAGAGGTTCGTTGTTGGTCGGATCGGAGATGGCGATGAACAGCCGGGAACCACGTTTCGCAACAGGTACCGCGTTCTGCGTGCTTATCAGATCTTCGTTGAGGTATTCGGTCGGTATGCTCTCGGGGGCGAGAGTGGTCAGATCGAACAAGGGAAGTCCGAAGTCCCCGGCGATGTAGTTTGCGATGGCGCGGGAATCCACTTCTCCAGTTTCCATCAGAGTCGTCAGGAAAGCCTTTTTTCCCTCTTTGCTTTTCTCAAGAGCCTGGAGTGCGATTTCTTCGCTCGCCAGTTTCTGGCCGACAAGTTGCCTGGCGATGCCGTTCAACGTGTTGTTGGGTGTCATTGAGATTTCCTGGGGTCTGTCACGTCGCCGTGTAGAGATAACTTGTTGCTTCCTCGTAAATCGGCAATTGTGGGTGTTGCTTTAGCGGGTGTTTGTTCGCAAGGCTGCAAATCGTTGAATTTCTGCGACTTGTCAGTGACTGAGGCGAGGGCGCTTGCACAAGGGGGCTGGCAGAGCCGCTGTGGCAGAGGCGCTTGCCAAGGCATTTTCGAAAGCGAATGCCAAGGCGCTGCAAGATATGAGTCGCTTGCGGAGAACGGGGGAAGGTTTCTGTCTTCAGCAGAAGAAGACACTGACGTGTCCGTAGGGTGCTATCTATCGTTCAGGGAGGGAATCGGCATGGAGACCTGATCAGCTCCAGACTTGCGCATGCACCGAGTGTTCAGGTGCCGTCCTTCATGAGGAAATCCGAAAATGAAAAAGGGGCGATCGTCAAACGATCACCCCTTCGAACTGCTTCTATCTAAAGCGGAACTGAGACTTTAGTTAGATTGGCACAGGCCGCCAGTGAGGCAGGTAGATGCCGCATTGGTCGCCCATGTGACACGGCCGTTGGCGTATGTGCCATCGACGATGTAATCTTCACCGCCCAAGCCGCCTATAGCAGTGGCAGTTGCAACGATTTGTGCGGAATCGGCAGCAGGAGCGCTAGTAGCTACGGAAGCCAGCTTGTTGGTAGCTGCAGGCGCAGCAGGAATGCCGTTGGCTGCCTGAGTGGTGCATGAACCATCAGCAGGAATGCCACCAACCGTCTGTGCGCAGATTTCGATAGCGGACTTGAAGTTCGAGGTAGCCAGAACAACTTCACTGAACTTTGCACGAGCTGTGTAGCTCTGGTACTGAGGCACAGCTACTGCCGCCAGAATACCGATGATCGCGATAACGATCATGAGTTCGATCAGTGTAAAACCTTTTTGTGTCTTAACCATTTTTGGGTCTATCTCCAGAGATTTGAATTTTGATAGGCTGGTGTCAAGCCGAACCTACGAACGATGTATCGTCCTTGAGGACAAATGGTTAAGTGCAGGGGCTGTGCCATTTGGCGTAAAACTGTTTTTTCGATGATAAACTTCGAGTAAACAATCACTTGCAAGTAACATGAAGTGTGTCAGGGTTGAACTGTTTGGCATATTGAAGTGACATTCCTGTCAACAAATGACAGTAACGCTGTTACTTACATGACAAAGTCTGTCAAATTCACTCATTCGGCAGGGTGAGGGCAGGGCCAGTCTGGCCACTGCGGCGCTCGAGCCTGTCTTCAGGTACCGGTATCGTCCGTATCAATCCCGTATTGCTTGATCCGGTAACGCAGCTGCCGGTAAGTCATTCCCAGTTCTCGTGCGGCTGCCTTGCGGTTCCAGCGAGTACTCTCCAGCATCTCCAGAATCATCTGTCTCTCGTCATGCTCGGTACGCGCATTGCCAGGAGGCGTGATGTTCGAGCCCACGTCCAGGTGGTTATGACGCTGCCCGGCGATCTCTATGCCAAGATCGGCGGAATCGAGGATTCCGTTGTCACTCAGGGCGACTGCACGTTCGAGGATGTTTTCCAGTTCCCGTACATTGCCCGGAAACGCATAGGCGGCGAGCAGAGTCTCTGCCTGAGGAGTCATACGGGCAGGCAGGCTCTGGCTGGTCACGGCAATCGAGCGCAGGACATGACGAGCTATCTCCACGACATCGTCCGGTCGTTGTCTGAGGCTGGGCGATTCTATGCAGATGACATTCAATCGATAATACAAGTCGTGACGAAATCTACCTTGTTCCACTTCCAGGGAAAGATCCTTGTGGCTGGCACTGAGAATACGGGCATCCACAGCGATCTCCTCCGAGCTCCCCACTGGACGCACGCTGCGCTCCTGAATCGCACGCAGTAGTTTGACCTGCATATGCAGGGGGAGCTCTGCAACTTCATCCAGAAACAGGGTGCCTCCTTCGGCACGCTTGAACAGACCATCATGGTCTGAATGAGCTCCGGTAAAGCTGCCCTTGCGATGACCGAACAATTCACTCTCCATCAGCTCTGAGGGAATGGCACCGCAGTTGATGGCGATGAACGGCGAGTCTGCACGAGGGCCGTTTTCATGAACGAGGCGTGCAATCAGTTCCTTTCCCGTTCCCGATTCCCCGGTAATCCAGACGGGGGCATTGGTTCTGGCGACCTTGCCGATCAGTTTGCGCAAGGCCTGCATGGGTTCGGAATGACCGATAAGGCGATCACTGCCAGTCTGCAGATGCGCTGACGGCTGGACTGCGGTGCGACCGGCGAACGGCACAAGAGTGTTTGAATTGTCTGTTCCCGAAATTGTGGGAATATCATTCTGGTTGAGATTGGCAGTGTTGTCGGGTATTGCCTTGTTGGCGTCTGCAAACGGCTTGTCTGTTTCATGCTCACTGACCGACGGCTGTTGGGGCGGGGTGGTCTGTGATGGAATGTCGGGAGCTCTCGGCAGTCGTGAGGGTGTAGCAGCATCCGGTTTTGCCGCAGACTCTCCAACCTTCAAGGCCTGCGTCACCAGATTTCTCAGTAGCTTGATATCAACCGGTTTCGAAACAAAATCAAAGGCGCCGTTCTTCATCGCCTCCACGGCGGCATTCATGTTGCCGTGAGCGGTAATGACAGCCACCGGCAGATCCGGCTGAATCTCGTGGATCCTCGGCACAAACTCCACACCATTGCCATCGGGCAATTTCATGTCAGTCAGGCAGACATCGAAACTGTAGGACTTGAGCAGATTCTCGGCCTCTCCCAGATTGCCCGCCGTGTGTGTGTCCAGACCGATACGGTCGAGAGACAGAGCAATCAGTTCCCGTATATCGGCTTCGTCATCGATGATCAGTGCAGTGTGCGTCATGGTCAGGCCGCCATATCCTGTGCTGCCGAAAGTGTGATTCGAAAGTGAGCACCGGTTTCACGCGGTACACATTCGATGCTTGCCTTGTTTATCTCGCAAAGCTCGCGAATGATGAACAGTCCCAGCCCGGTTCCCGCATGATGGGTTGAATAGAAGGGTTCGAACAGGTTTTCCCTGTCCATATCCGAAATGCCGCAGCCGTTGTCGGCGACATCGATCAGGGTTGTGCCCCGATCGGATTGCCAGCAGCTGATCTCGATGTTGATGCGTCTGGCGTCGTTGTGCAGTTGGGCATTGGTACACAGGTTCCACAGAACCTGATCGAGATGTCCCGGATCCACCATGGCCCGACAGGGTTCGGTCACGACAGTCAGCTGATCGGCTTCCAGCTCGTTCTCGGCGGTGAAGCGCTTGGCAAAATCAAGGACCTGCTCATCAACACTGACTTCACTGCTACGCACCTGCTGGCGGTTGGACAGCTGCAGCACATCCTCGATGATGCGGTTGATGCGCAAGGTATGTCGCTTGGCAATCTGCAGCAGGTCAGCGTCATTCGCTGCCAGTTGAGGAGATTCCTCGATCAGCTGTACGGCGTGCGAAATCGCCCCCAGAGGGTTTCTGATCTCGTGGGCAATGCTGGCTGACATTCGCCCCAGCGAGGCCAGTTTCAATTGCTGGAATTGTTGCAGGATGTGCGTGTGATCGTCCAGCTTGATGAGAACACCGCCGCGCGAGAGCGGTATGAATTTGGGCAGGAGCGACTGTCCGGTGCTGACTATGTCGAATGGCCGGGTTTCACGGGTAGGGGAGCGCTCCGAGGCCTGCAGGCTATCC
The DNA here is from genome assembly GCA_965367215.1 of uncultured Granulosicoccus sp. Lineage (GTDB taxonomy): Bacteria > Pseudomonadota > Gammaproteobacteria > Granulosicoccales > Granulosicoccaceae > Granulosicoccus. The sequence goes on along the minus strand of CBDUIJ010000218.1, from coordinate 5,239 downwards.
ATCAGCTCAGTGCACAGTTGCCTCAGATGTACCGGCATGGGGGTGAATTCTGCCGCCAGAAAACTGCGTGCCGTGTCGTTGATCAGCTGCACATGACCGGATGGGTCGATGACCACGACACCGGAATCCAGTTCACGAATGATTTCTTCATTGAGCTGGGCAATTTCCTCGACCTCCAGCACCACTCGCGAATGCGATGACCTGACCAGCTGGCGGTTCATGGCCTTTCTGACCGGTACCGTCATGACCCAGGCAATGGCAAACAGCAGAGAGCCCAGTACGGCGGTGGCTTCGAAGTTGGCGGCATGCTCGCCAATCAGGACGTTGGACAACAGCTCTTCGACAAGGACCACGATACTGCCGATGGCCGCAAACAGCAGGGCGTGGCGAGCGCTGGATACCTGGCTGAACAGCGCCAGATTGATCAACAGCAAGGGTCCCAGACCACTTTGAATACCGCCGCTGGCAAACATCAGCACACTGACCAGCAGGATATCCATGTAGTTCTGCAGGAAGAACTGCGTCTCGACGGCCGGACGTCGCAGGCGGATCAACAGCGCAAAGCTCAGGGTTACCACCAGGTAGCCCAGATGCGCCACCTCGAACAGCTGGCCATTGCGAGTGCCGAGCGTCAGCTGGTCCTCTGACAGGTAGTAGACACTGCCGGATGCCAGAAGCAGCAGGAAGCGGTACTGGTTGAAGAGGTTGAGAACCTGCCAGTCGGGCGCATGCACCGATGACTTGGCCAGCCGAAAGCCATCCGCCGAAGGATGGGCACTCACGTTGAGGGGATATGTTTAATCATTCTGGAAGCGTAAAACGCAAGTTCCAGACCACACGGATTTGCTGGCAGCGCACCCGGGAGTGTGTTTCCTGAACTGGTGGTCAGAAACGCCGGGTTCGTGGCAGGGTATTACGGTAAGTCGATTGTCAGTGGGAGTCGTGTCAGCCAGGGCAGCGGCGCTGACGCACCATCATCAACCTTTTTTCAGCGCCGGGTGCTCGGGGGCCGTGGCAGCCAGCACTCTCAGGGTGTCTTGCTGCAGATCGGTCTGTCCCATGGCCTCGTAGGCACCTGCCATCAGCGCCAGGGCATTGGGCACATGGCGGGATCCGTCAAAATGTTCCAGCAGATAGCTGACGCGATTGACGACCGCTACCATGGCGCCACGCTGGTAATAGAACTGCGCGGTAATGAGCTCGTGGCGCGCCATTTCATCCTTCAGATACGCCATGCGGGCCAGAGAGTCCTCGGCATAGCGGCTTTCAGGGAAGCGTCTGACCAGCGTGTCGAAATCAGCGAAAGCCGAGCGCAGCCATTGCTGGTTGACCTTGGACATGTCTCTGGGAAACATGCGTTCCATGGTGGAACCGCCTCTGGAAAAGTGGCTGACCCCCTTTATATAGTAGGCGTAGTCGATGTTCTCGTTACGCGGATAGAGCTTGATGAAACGGTCGGCGGCGTTGATCGCGTTGTCGAATTCATCCTGCTTCATGTAGGCGTAGGCGATGTCCAGCTGGGCCTGCTGCGTGTAACTGCCGAACGGGTAGCGGGCCCCCAGCATCTCGAAAGTGCCGATGGCGGTCAGAAAATCGCCCTGATTCAGCGAGCGTTTGGCCATTCGGTAGAGCTCTTCGGCGCTGCCGGCTTGCATGGCCGGGTTCGATTGGCTGGCACAGCCACTCAGAATGGAGCCAGAAAGGCACAATCCGAGTACGGCGAGAGCGGCGAAGCGTGAGAACTTGAGTATCATCGGTAAAGTATAGCGTAGCTGCGGCCGGGCGGATTTGCAGTTTGTGTTCCTTCACGGTACCAAAGGTTCCCCGGCCGACAGCGAATGACGGCGCCCGTGTGCGCCCTGGTCCAGGAGAAATCACATTACCGGTCAGACTGACAAGCCCTCAACATCCGCCGATGTCGAAGAATCCGACAAGATCCGTATCAAACCGGAGTGGGCCGGCAAGCGACTGGATGCGGTGGCGGCCATGGCATTCGACACGTATTCGCGTAGCCGCTTGCAGAGCTGGATTGCCGATGGTTACCTGACCGTCGATGGCGAGCCGCGGCGGACGCGTGACAAGGTGCTCGGTGGCGAGCTGCTGAGTCTGCAATTGCCACCGGATCTGCTGGCGGACATGCTCACCGAGGCCGATGGTGACGGCATGTCCAGCTTCGTGCCTGAACCGATAGACCTGGACATCGTGTACGAAGATGAGCACATCCTGGTGATCAACAAGCCTGCGGGACTGGTGATGCACCCGGCGCCGGGAAACCGTCGCGGAACCCTGCTCAATGGCCTGCTGCATTACAGCGCTGCTCAGGCGGGTGTGCCGCGAGCGGGTATCGTGCACCGTCTCGACAAGGAAACCTCCGGTCTGTGTGTGGTGGCTCGCACGCTGGAAGCCCATACCCACCTGGTGCGGCAGCTGCAGTCACGTGAGATGGGACGCACCTATACGGCCGTGGCGGTCGGCGCTGTGCCCATCAACGGCACCATTGACGCGCCCATCGGTCGCCATCCGCGAGACCGCAAGCGCATGGCGGTGCTTGACAGTGGCAAGCCTGCCGTCACGCACTTCGAATGTGTGGAGCGCTATCTGGGCTGCGCCCGGGTCATGGTGAAGCTGGAAACCGGTCGCACGCATCAGATACGTGTGCACATGACGCATATCGGTCATGCGCTGATCGGTGACCCATCCTATGGCAGACGACTGGCGGTGCTGCCACGACAAGTCGCCGAGGTGCCGGCAGTGGCGGCTTTCAAGCGACAGGCTCTGCACGCAACCCGCCTGACGCTGATCAATCCGGGTAATGAGGAAGAAATGACCTTTGATGCCCCGATGCCCGCAGACATGATGCATTTGTGCGACGAACTGCGATACATCGCCGAAGTGGCCTTGCGCGAAGAGAGTGACAGGAACAATGGCTGATTCGAAGCCGGCGGGCAGCGTCGAGCGTCCTCGAGCCGGTGTATCGCCGGATCGTGCGGCTGGCAGTGGTTTTGGCGTGCTGACCGGCATGACGCCGCAATGGCAGGTGGCTTCCGGCGTGACGGCCTTCTCCACGACACGACTGGGAGGCGTCAGTGCCGCCCCCTATGAATCCCTGAACCTGGGGCTGCATGTCGGTGACGAGCTGCAGGCGGTGCAGGAAAATCGGCGGCGTGTACAGGAGTCCTTTGCGCTTCCCGCAGAACCGTGCTGGCTGAATCAGACACACAGTGCGGATATTCTGGCCATTGGCGAGGGCGGGCGCCGGGAACTCGCTGGTGTCGATCTGCCCGAGGGCGAATCGCCCGGTGCGGATGGCGCCTGGACCGATCAGGCCGGTACGGTACTGGCGGTGCTGACAGCCGACTGCCTGCCGGTCGTGATCAGCGATGCCGAGGGTCGGCAGCTGGCCGTGGTACACGCTGGATGGCGAGGGTTGGCCGCCGGCATCCTGGAGAATGCCTTGGCGAAGTTCACCCCCGGGGTGGAACTGCATGCCTGGCTCGGACCTGCCATTGGTCCCGACGCTTTCGAAGTCGGGGAGGAAGTGCGCCAGGCCTTCGTCGATCGCAAGTCTGAACATGCCGACTCCTTTCTGCCGGGTCAGGCCGATTCGACAGCCGTATCGGGTGTCAAATTCTGGGCAGATATCTATGCGCTGGCGCGTGCCGAGTTACAAGCGTGTCGCCCGGTGACCGTGACCGGCGGTGACTACTGCACTGTCAGTCAGCCACAATGGTTTCATTCTCACCGGCGCGATGGAACACGCAGCGGCCGAATGGTCACAGTGGCCTGGATGGATGATTCAGGAAGCTGAGTCTCTTTGATCTTTCTCATATTAACCCTACAAAAGATGTTGAATTGATTCACAGCAGCACCACCTTATGGCAATCTGAATAACACGATTGCCATGAGGTAAATCTGCATGAGAATGGACAAACTGACCAGCAAGTTTCAGCTGGCATTGCAAGACGCACAGTCATTGGCTCTGGGTCGCGATCATCAATTCATCGAACCGGCCCATCTGATGGTGGCCATGCTCGATCAGGATGGAAGTGGCGTCAGTCCTCTGCTTGCGCAATCAGGCGTGAACGTGAATGGTTTGCGCGTTGGTCTGGATCAGGCGCTGGATCGTCTGGCCAAGGTGGAAGGTGGTAGTGGGCAGTTGCATGTGTCCAATGAACTGGGACGCCTGCTCAATCTGACTGACAAGGCCGCACAGAAGCGCGGAGATCAGTACATCTCCTCCGAAGTGTTTGTGCTTGCGGCACTGGAAGACAAGAAGAATTCACTGGCCGAGGTGATGCTCAGCCATGGTGCAAACCTGAGTGCCATTCAGAAGACCATCGAGGAAGTTCATGGTGGACCGGTCAACGACCCCAACGCCGAGGACAATCGCAAGGCGTTGGAAAAGTACACCATCGACCTGACCGAACGTGCCGAGCAGGGCAAGATCGACCCCGTCATCGGCCGAGATGACGAGATTCGTCGTGCCATCCAGGTTCTGCAGCGTCGCACCAAGAACAACCCGGTCATCATCGGTGAGCCGGGTGTCGGTAAAACCGCTCTGGTTGAAGGTCTGGCTCAGCGTATCGTTGATGGCCAGGTTCCCGATGGCATTCGCAACAAGCGTGTGCTCTCTCTGGACATGGGCGCACTGATAGCCGGTGCCAAGTTTCGTGGTGAATTCGAAGAACGTCTGAAGGCAGTTCTGAGTGACTTGTCCAAACAGGAAGGCCAAGTCATCCTGTTCATCGACGAGATCCACACCATGGTGGGTGCCGGCAAGGCCGAAGGATCCATGGATGCCGGCAACATGTTGAAGCCCGCTCTGGCCCGAGGTGAGCTGCATTGCATCGGTGCCACCACGCTGGATGAGTATCGCCAGTACATCGAGAAGGATGCGGCACTGGAGCGTCGTTTTCAGAAGATCATCGTCGATGAGCCATCGGTGGAAGACACCATCGCGATTCTGCGTGGCTTGAAGGAGCGCTACGAAGTGCATCACGGGGTCGATATCACCGACCCTGCCATCGTTGCCGCAGCCACTCTGTCGCATCGCTACATCAGTGATCGTCAGCTGCCGGACAAGGCCATCGATCTGATCGATGAGGCGGCATCGCACATTCGTATGGAGATCGACTCCAAGCCTGAAGAGCTGGATCGGCTTGAACGACGCATCATCCAGATGAAGATCGAGCGTGAAGCTCTGGTCAAGGAGACCGATGATGCTTCGGTGCAGCGTCTG